>NZ_CP032695.1:646231-969347 GCF_003627755.1 Rhizobium jaguaris
GTTTGACCACGGTCGGTCAGGCAGGCGCAGATGTAGGCATTCCGGACAAGGCGTCAACCATCGCCACCGTCCTCAAAACCGAGGGCTATGCCACCGGTCAGTTCGGCAAGAATCACCTCGGCGATCTGAACAAGTACCTGCCGACTGTCCATGGCTTTGATGAGTTCTTCGGCTACCTGTACCACCTCGATGCGATGTCCGATCCCTATTGGTATTCGTTCCCGGATGATCAGTCGTATCGTGACAAGATCGGGCCGCGCGATTTGGTACACAGCTTCGCAACGGACACGGACGACCAGACCCAGCAGCCGCGTTGGGGCAAGATCGGCAAGCAGAAGATCGTCGATGAAGGCCCGCTGGCGCCATTCCCCGATATGTCCCACGTCCCGAACATGCACGACATCACGCCCAAGGCCAAGTACGACATGACCACGTTCGACGACGTCCTGGTCAAATCCTCGTGCGACTTCATGGACAAGGCCAAGGCCGACGGCAAGCCGTTTTTCGTCTGGCACAACACGACGCGCATGCACGTCTGGACGTTCCTGTCTCCCAAGTATCAGGCCATGATGAACGCCCAGAGCAATTATGGTCTTGAGGAAGCCGGTATGGCGCAATTAGACGACAGCGTCGGCGCCATCATGAAATGCATTGATGACATGGGAGAGGCCGGCAACACGATCCTCATCTTCACGACCGATAACGGCGCAGAAGTATTTACCTGGCCTGACGGTGGCATGACGCCGTTCAAGGGTACCAAGGGCACCGTGATGGAAGGTGGCTTCCGTGTGCCGGCCATCATCCGCTGGCCTGGCAAGGTTAAGGCGGGCACCGTCGAGAACGGTATTTTCTCGGCCTTGGATTGGTACCCCACACTGGTCGCTGCCGCCGGCAATCCCAACATCACCGATGAACTCCTGAAAGGCGCGAAGTTGGGTGATCAGACCTACAAGAACCACCTTGATGGCTACAACCAGCTAGACCTGCTGGAGGGCAACGCGCCGTCTGCACGTCATGAGTTCTTCTACTTCGGAGGCCCTCATCTCGGTGCAATTCGCATCGACGATTTCAAATACCAGTTCTATCAACAGGACCAGGGTTGGCCTGGCGCGAAGACAACGACGGATATGCCCACGATGGTCAATATCCGCCAGGATCCATTTGAGCGGACACCGTCTATTGCAGAGCAAAGCCTCAATGACCTCGGTGGAGGCTATATGAATGACTTCTATGCTCGCGAGTTCTGGCGCTTTGTCAGTGTTCAGGATGAAGTCAAAAAACTGGCGCTCACAGCAATCGACTACCCGCCGATGCAGGATCCGGCGTCTTTCAACCTCGATGCTGTAAAGAAACAGATCGACGAGGCGATCAAGAATAAGCCGGGCAACTAATCAAGGCGGGCAGGAAAGCGGGCGGCATCCTTACGCCGCCCGCCTTCGCCGTGTTCGACTACAACGGCCCGTTGTGGGTCAAGTTCGCATACGACCGCGACGCCCCTTTCGGCTGGCTCGACAAGGCGCTCGATGCGCCAGTCAACGCAGGTTGGGCCGTCGTCGACAGGAAGGTCGATTGGAAGCGGATCTTTCCCGAGGAGTAAGACCAAAATGTACAGCAACCGTTTCGCCGGCTTGATAGCCGTTGTCGGAGGCCTTGCGCTGGTAGCATCCGGTGCACTGGCCCAGGATTCCACCAAGAAGCAGCATATGCCGCTGGAAAAGACCATCGGCCAAGTCACGCCCACCGCTCCGGTACCGTCGCTTGCAGTTATTAATTCCGAGAGTGCCAAGATCGAGCACGGAAAGCTCGTACTGACAGGCGTGGCGGGAAGTGCGATCGTCTTTGCCGACCGGCCGGTGCGGGCTGCGGGACACGTGGCCACCGAACAGTTCATCATGCAATGGGATGAGGGCAAGGACAACTTTGCTATCGACCCTCCGAACGCAACGGTCTCGGTACTGGGAGGTGACGGGTCGGACGTGAGTGATGCCGTGGTCACTCTGAAATCTCCAAAGCTGGACGGCCATACGCTCACATTCGACATCGCCGTTCTGGAAGGAAGTCTGAGTGGCGCGGCCGGACCCGCCGCCGTCTTCATCGACCACTTCGGCGGCGGTTTTGGCGGAGGTGGTTTTGGCGGAGGTGGCTTCCGCGGCGGAGATTTTGCGGGCGGTTTTCATGGTGGAGACTTTGCTGCGGGCGGTTTCCATGGAGGCTATGCGCACGTGGGTGATGTGAACGTCGCCCATGTCGGAGGAACCTACTGGCATGCGCCCGTTTACCACGGGGCCTGGTATCGCGGTGCTCCGGTTGCCACAGGAGTGGCAGTCGGTGCAGGAGTGGCAGCGAGCGCGGCCATTGGCGCTGCGGCAGCCAACCCGTATTACTATCCATATCCGCACTATCCATATCCACGATGCGGCTACTATCCTTATCCGCCTTGCTACTGATGGGCTGCTTGTGCCGGGCAGCCAGAAGGCAATCGTCGCAATGGGAAAAGGGAAGCCCGCCCGCGCGGTCTTCCCTCTTTTGGCTTCTGGCCGACGCTTTGATCGCGACCAATGCAGAACCTACAGGCTGTTGTTCTGACGAGGTGACGGTGCGCGGCAGCCGATGCCGTAAAGTACGATCGCGATAACAATCCTATTCTAAATCAAGCAAAGGTTGATTACAGTGCGACTTTCTACTTCGACGCCTTGCAACGGGGGCCTTTTAAGACGTCGCGGTGCAGTTCTAGCGGATTTCGTGGGCCCGTCGTGAATTGAAGTTGGAGGACGCAATGAAATTGCATTTGGCCATGATCTTCGTGCCCTGCGCGACGATCGCGAGTGCTGGCATCACGAACGCCCAAGAGGCGAATAGCGATCTGGCAAAAAAGCTGAGCAATCCCGTGGCATCGCTGATCAGCGTGCCGTTCCAGTTCAACTACGATCGTGGCTTCGGCCCCAACAACGGCAACCGCGAGACCCTCAACATCCAGCCCGTCATCCCGTTTTCGATCAATGAGAACTGGAACGTCATATCCCGCACCATCCTTCCCGTCATCTGGCAGGACAACATCGCAGGTCCGTCCGGCAGTCAATTTGGGTTGGGCGACATCACGCAGAGCTTCTTCTTCTCTCCTAAGGAACCGACGGCGGGCGGGATCATCTGGGGTGCAGGTCCCGCGTTCCTGATACCGACGGCGACCGACGATCTGCTTGGCAGCGGCAAGTTCGGCCTCGGTCCGACCGCCGTAGTCCTCAAGCAGGAAGGCCCGTGGACCGTCGGGGCGCTCGCCAACCACATCTGGTCGGTGGCGGGCGAGGCAAACCGGCCTGACGTTAGCTCAACCTTCTTGCAGCCTTTCGTCTCCTACACGACATCCGATGCCTGGACCTTCACCCTTAACACTGAGAGCACTTACGATTGGAAAGGCGAACAATGGTCGGTCCCGATCAACTTTCAGGTAGCGAAGCTCGTCAAGTTCGGCAAGCAGCCTGTCAGCTTCCAGGCAGGCGCGCGCTACTGGGCCGCGGCCCCGGATAACGGGCCGGAGGGATGGGGCTTCCGGGTGGCGATGACTTTCCTCTTTCCGAAGTAAGGTCCCGACGGGCGAAAACTGAAAGGTCGAGTTTGACGCCTGATGGTATCATCAGAGCGCGATCTCGTGGCGTCAATCCTCAAGGCAAGCAGGCTGAATTGAATGGCAAGGTCACGACCAATCTGAAGGCCGGCCGGCAGATTCTGCGCGCCGATCGCGAGCATCGGCAATCCTCAGCCATCATAAAGTTGCCCTCCGTCCGGGGGCAGACGGAGGGCACGGAGCATCGACTCCATTGCGCGTTATATAGGGTAGGGGGCACCTTAACGCATGAATATATTACCGTTTTCGTAAATACTTTCATAGAGAAATATTTGGCTAGGTTTGATTAATTCATTCGGTCTTGGAAAGATTACTAGGATTGGGGGAGATGTTCTGGTTTTTCATGATCGATTTGAGTATTTTGCCTTCCGCGGGCGCGATACTTCTAGCGACGGGGTACCGCGTGAGTGCCGGGAGCGTACGGTTCCGCCCGAGGCATGACACCAGATTCGGCCGCAGCAGCCTCCTTGCCGTTCGGATCGGCACCTGGCTCCAGCGTCGATCCATAGAGACCTACGGACGATGGTCCGGTCCGCGCCGGATCCCGAACCACCGCCACACGGTCGGTCCGTAGATCATCGCAGCGATAAAGCTCGCCAGCATCACGAGCGCGATGCCGAGCTGCACGACGTCGTAACGCAGCGTGCCTTCGGCAACGAACCAGCCCGCAATAATTCCTGCCACTGCGAACGGCAGGCGGGCGAGAATTGGGAACCACATAGCGACCTCCATAGACTAGAGAAGCAACAACCGCTTCACAATCGGTCCGGACTGAGCGTGCGAGGTACAAGACGCGACTACTACTAATAGCGGAAGGAGCGCAGGTAAGAGAGCCTGCCCGGTGTCGACGATTGCCATGTCAGCCCTCCGATGCGGCGGCCTTCGCCTGCTCCGCCTTGATCGCGGTGGCGGTGGCTGAGGCGGCGGCAGCGGCGGCGGCCTTCTCCTCGCCGCCGACCTGAACGGTTGGCGTCGCGAATTCGATTCCGTTCGCCATGAAGACGTCGCGGATCATGGTGTAGGCGCGGCGGCGGATTACGGACTGATGTCCAGGAGCGGTGGTGAATGCGAAGCTTATTTCCATCCCGAAATCGCCGATCTGTTCGACCCCCTTCATCTTCACCGTCTCGATGATGAAGGGTGCGAGTTCTTCATCGGCCAGCAATTCGGCGCCGACGCCTTTCACCAGCCTCTTCACTTTGGCGACGTCGGTGTTAAAGGGCACGCGGAGCATGAACTTGTCGATGACCCAGTCTCTGCTCATATTCTGGACCGCGCCGAGGGAGCCGAAAGGCACAGTGAAGATCGGACCGCGATGGTGGCGTAATCTGACTGAGCGGAGGCTAAAGGACTCGACAGTGCCCTTGTAGCTGCCGCTTTGTATGTATTCGCCGACCCGGAAAGCATCGTCCAACATGTAGAAGATGCCACTTATGACGTCCTTGACGAGCGTCTGTGATCCGAAACCCAGGGCCACGCCGAACACGCCGGCTCCAGCAATCAGCGGACCGATCTGAACGCCCAATTGGGCAAGGACCGTGAGTACTGCCGCCGCCAGTACGAAAACCGCAAGCGCATTTTTGAAGATCGGCAGGAGAGTAGCAATGCGGTGCTCGCTCGCGGCCTCACCGCCATGAGCGGAGGGATCGGCGGAAAATGTCTGGAGCTTATCGTCTATGAAGGCCCTGGTGATATGCCAAATGAGATCGGCGACCAGAAGAATGACGACGCTCTTTAAAAGGCCGTAGACGATGGCAGCTATCGTGGGGTCCTGATGTGCAACTGAGCTGGGATTGAACTGCCAGACAACCGCCAGCCACCCCACCGCTAACGCGACAACAACTGCGCGGCTGCCGCGGACCAGGAAAATGCTCCGGACGCGGTTCTGGCGGGAGCCGTCTTCGGAGGAAATCGCTCCTTCGATCGATCGCCCGACGGCCTTCAAGATACCGGGCAAAGTGAGCGCATAGAGTCCAATCCAAAACAGGCCCTTGAGATTAAGACACCAAAGCACCCAGATACCGACGAGACAGAGGCTCAGGGCGCCTTTGATGACGCGGGATTTCGTGGAAGTCCGCCAAACGGCTTCCACTCCGATCAGCAGGAGCACTACGGAAAAGCAATAGGAGATCGCCATCGAGACGGTAGGATCGACACCTAGCGGCTCGCCAAGGCTTCTGATGGCCAGGGCGAATACGAGAATGCCCAAGAAGAGACGTGCGCGTCGGAGCAGTCGATCGCTCTCGACGCCGAACGCTGCAAGCACGGATAGAAAGCGATAGGCCACGAAGGCGATTAGGAATGTGAGCAGCGCGATGCGTGCCAGCGGCGGCCAATCGAAGGCAAAGAAGATCACAGCGATGACAAAAGCAAAGACAACCACGGGAAGCAGCTTGGCTCCGGCGGCGGCGATGGCGCCGGGCGCTTTGGCGAACCGAACCGCACGGATCCGCAGGAATAGCTGCTCCGCTGCGGCGCCGACGGCGACCAGAACCGCGAAGATGGCCATAACCGGAGCGTAACCGTGGGATATAGCGTCGGACCTCGTTCGCGCGGACGCGGCCGCAATCTCGGAGGGTATGCGGGGGAGCGCAGATATGACGGTATGAATGCGGTCGCGGGTCTGGTTGTCCCAATTTTCCAGATCCGATTTGGCCGCTGCGGACGGGGGCATTGTTTCGCTCTTCGGCTTTTGGCTTTCCAGCCATGCCCTAACATCCGGGTCCTGCAGAAGGCGCACCAGATCATCGATCTTCGGTTGAGCGGAGGGTGTGGTCTGTGCATGCGCCGCTATCGAGAAAAGTAAAACGAAAAGGACCGTTGCCACCCATCTCATGTTTCGTCCCCTTCTCTGCCGCTTCCGACGGAAACGAGATCACGAATTCTTCCGTTACGCCAGTACGCTACGGTAAATTCGGGCGTAACATTCAGCCGATCGAGGACGATCATGGGCGTTTACTGTAACGTACTTACGGAAATCGCGAGACCGCATAGGATGTCTTCCTTGAACTCGAATGGAGGGCAGAACGGTCTATGGGCACGGGTAGCACGAACCCGCAGGAAGGGGCCGCCCGGCGGGGACTTTGGAGGCTGATGCTAAAGCTGCCGGCGATGCGTGGCCGCCTTCAGATTCTTGGCGCCAAATCTTCCGCGCTTCAGGATCTGTTTGAAGCCTACGAGGACGCAAGCGTGACACTGGAGCGCCTGCTCAAGGAGAAAGGCGGCAACGCCCGTCCGATGATCCTCGAATATGAGACGATCTGCAGGGAGGTCGAAAACGAAGTCATCGAATATTGTCTCGAACATAGCCCGGACGTACCAAAATAAGGCGGAGAGGCGACCGAAAAAGATCACGTTTCGGTTTTGTTGGCATCTTGTCTTGCAACCGCTCGTCATCTGAGCAATATATTCATTTGTTCTGATGGACTTGGACCAAGCGTAGCGGGGGCTATGATGCGCGCTGAGGAACATGGTACGAGGGACTGCGAGGTCAAGGAAACCGAGGCGCGCGCTGAAGTCGAGCGGCTTCTTTCTGACACCAGATTCCACGCAACGGAGCGCCAGTGCGCCATACTGCGCTACCTCGCCGAGCGGCATTTCGATGGACATGACGATGGCGTCAAGGCCTACTCGATCGCGATAGACGTGCTTGGCAGATCAAGCAGCTTCGAGCCCTCTCTCGACCCCATCGTGCGGATAGAAGTCAGTCGCCTGCGGTCTGCGGTCGCGAACTATTATGAAGCTTTCCGACAGCCGGGTTGGGTTTCGATCGACCTGCCAAAGGGGAAGTACGTCGTCGTGTTCTCGAAGGCGGCGGCGGATGAGCCTGCGGAGAGCGGGGCGGCCGTGGGACACGGCGGGCAGGAAGCAGAGAGAGCATATTCTGTGACGCCGACAGAAACGGCAACGCCGGCGGTGGGCCCCGCCGCACGATCGAAAAAATGGATTATCCCGTTGTCATCCGCGGCAATGCTTTGCGTGGCGTTGTCGGCCGCGACTGCCGTGTGGCTCTACACCCGTCCCGTGTTTACCACGAAGCCAGCGGTCTCGGTCATCATCTCGGCGGCCGATCAGCGGTTAGAGGGGGAGGCGACCCTGACACGCGACATGCTGATCACGGCGCTGACCCAGTTCCAGACTCTGACGGTGACATCGGAGGACGGCGCCACCGGATCGGTAACACCCGCGTCGCGTGATCAACCAGGGCGGTCGTACCGCATAGACATGAAGTATTACGGTGAAGATGGCGACCGAAGCGTGTGGTGGCAGATCGTCGACTCGGGATCCGGAGACCTTCTGAAGGCCGGGCTCGAGAAGGTCGAAGGAGATGGGAAGAGCCCGCAGGCGGTAAGCGGCGAGCTAATCGCGGCATTGTCGCGGCGGTTCGCCACGACCCGCGGCGTGATCAACAGCATCGAGATCCACCAGAATGCGATCGGAGCGCTTGGAAATGCCTGCATCTTGAGAGCGGAATACGAACTCGACGACGGCAGCCCCTCGGACATCGCAGGAACCTCCGGCTGTCTCGAACAAATGGTGGCAGCGCAGCCGTCCAATGCCGATGCCGCCGCAACGCTGTCGCGCGTGCTCGTCGCGAAGGAGGGGAGCGTTGTTCCGGAAGAGACCGTAGCTCGCGCGCTCACACTCGCCGATCGCGCCGTGTCGCTTGCACCGCTCTCGGACCGCGCGCAGATCGCGGTCATGATGGCGCAGTTCCACGCGGGACGCATCCAGACTGCGATAAGCGCCGGAAACCATGCGTTGGCTCTCAATCCCAACAATCCCGACGCCGCAGCCAAGCTCGGGATGATCCTCTTCGCGGCCGGTTACTGGCAGGCGGCCGCCGCGATGGCGGAAGGGTCTGCAAAGTCGGTGGATGTCGTTCCGCACGATGCCCTGCTCGTGCTTGCATTGGATGCCTATCGAAGAGGTAATTGGTCGGAAGCCTCGCTGCTTGCCGAGCAGGTAAACTGCAGCGATTTCGTTGTCAGAGCGCTTCGGGCCGCGTCGCTCGGCCAGCTGGGATCGGATGCGGCGGCACAACGGCTGGCGCAGCTCCGCAGCCAGAATCCAGATTTCGAAACGCGCTTTCGCAGCCTGATCGCAGGCAGGCGCTACCAGCAGGCATTGGTTGCCTCCATGGAGGAGGGGTTACGGAAGGCTGGCGCTCACCTGAGCTCCGAAGGCTTGGCGAGCGCATTCTGAAACGTCAACGCCGACCCTGCGGGTTACTCCCACCCGAAGATCTTTCGCCAGTCAGCCTTCATATCGACGACCAGCCAGTTCCGCCGTTCGGCTTCGTCCAAGGCCTTGTCCAGTTTGCCGAATGACGATTGCCGGTCGTAGGCATATTCGCGCTCGGCATCGGTATGATGGATCAGCATGGCGAAGCCGGGTCCCTTGGCCGCGGTCACCCAGCGCAGCATTTCGTAGTCGCCGTCCGAATTGCCGGCCACGAAAATCGGCTTTCTGCCAATAAACTGGTTGATGCCGACTGGTTTTCCTGGGCCGTCGTCCACGAAATCGATCTTCGGCAGCCGCCTGAGAACTGGAACGTCGTCAACCAGGGCGTATTCCGTGGTGATCGTGCTGCCCACGACCTGTTCCGGTGGAATGCCATAGATCTTTTCCGTTATCGGACGCATGAACTCTACGCCGCCGCCGGAGACGATGTAGGTCTTGAAGCCGTTAGCGCGCAGATAGTCGAGAAGCTCTCGCATCGGCACGTAGGTCATCTCCGTGTAGAGCTTCCCCGTCTTCGGATGCTTCGCGGTCGCAAACCAATCAGTGACGATCTTGGAAAATTGGTCGGTGGTCATGCCGGCATGCGTTGCCATGCCCAACTCGACAATACCTTTCTCGCCACTCTTGGCGACGCCCTTCAGGTCTCCGGCAAGGACGGATTTGAATGGTGCCTGCTCTTTCCACTCCGGGTGGTCCGGAGCCAATGTCTTGACCCGGTCGAACACAAAGCCGAGCTGGGTGTAGAACGGCTGCTCCACCCAGAGCGTACCGTCATTGTCGAAGACGGCGATGCGGTCCTCGGGGGCAACATAGCCTTCTCCGCCCTGCGTCGTGGTTGCTTTGACGAAGTCCATGATCCGGGTTTTCGCGGCCGTATCGTTCCAAGACGGCAGCGCTTCCTGTGCTAGCCCCGGAGATAATGCGCCTGCGATCAGCATGACCAGTGCGACGAGCAGCGATGCAAAGATCGCGTCGGAAGCCTTCAAGCGGTTTCTCATCGGAACTCTCCTCTTAAGCGAGAACTCTTTTCACGCATCGGAAGCCGACATGGCTCGTCGAGGTATCCTCAGGCTCGGCATGGCGGGCGGCAGGTCGGTACCGGCGGCAGTAATTCGGCGCGCAGAGGTGCGACCCACCCTTCAGCACGCGGCGCGGTATCCGTATTTGCGGTTGCCTGGGATCGTAGCTCTGTTCGATATCGCCGCCGCGCGGATTTCTCGGGATGCAGCAGGATTTGGCGGCTGGCTCCGGATGCCGTGTCGACCAGTAATCTGACGTCCACTCCCAGACATTGCCGATCATGTCGTAAAGGCCGTGGCCGTTCGGCGGAAAAGATCGGACAGGCGAAGTGCGTTCGCGGCCTTTCGGCTTGGTGGAGTGCGTTGGGAAGGTGCCAGCCCAGGTGTTGGCCATGGCGACGCCACCCGGCATCAGCTCATCGCCCCACGCATATTCGGTATCATCCGATCCACCGCGAGCGGCCAGCTCCCATTCGGCCTCTGTGGGCAGATCGAGCCCAGCCCATTCCGCGTAGGTTTTTGCGTCGGTATAAGCGATATGGACGACGGGATGATCAAGCTTACCTCGAAGATCGCTCAACCCTCCGAGCGGCCGCCGCCAGTTTGCTCCGAACTTGAACGTCCACCATTGACCAATATCGGTACCGCTGATGGTCTTCGGCATGGTGAAGACGAGGGATCCAGCCTTCAGCATCTCCGGCAGTGCGCCCGGATAGTCTTTAGGATCGGGAGTTTTCTCGGCGAACGTGACGTATCCCGTGGCCTTCACGAACTCCATGAACTTCCGGTTGGTGACAGGCGTGTCGTCGATCCAGAAGCCATCGACCGCGACGGAATGGACGGGAGCCTCTTCCGGATAGTGGTCGTTCGAGCCCATGGCGAAGGTGCGGCCGGGAATCCAGACCATGCCTTCCGGTGCCTTCGCAGGTTCCCTTTCGAATGGCAATGCCATTACAGCCTCCGAATATCGAAGGCCGTAGTTTCGCGCCTGGCGGGTGGAAGGGGAAGTACGTTACTGTAAATTCCGGCGTCAACGACGTAACGATGTTGACAAGGTTTTCCTGGCAGCCGCCCTTCCATCCGCCCATTGGGGTCAAACTGGATTGATATCCGGCAGGATAGGCTTTGTCCTGGACTTGGTGGATGAACCGCGTATTCCGACAAGGCGGGCAAGACGTTTTCTGTCGATCTCGACTTCGGCCTTTCCTCGAAACAGCCCTTCCGCAAGGAGGGAAACCTCGCGGGAGAGTTCGGGCGAGTTCTCCGACGAGAGCCAGTCCGCTAGTGTCCGATGCCCGAGCTTTGCGGACCATGCCTGCAGTCCGGCATAGATCACCATGGGATTGCCCGTCCGGATCGTCTGACGCAACTGTCCAAGCTGGTGCCGAGCGGAGAGCCGTCGCCTCTGGTCGATCTCAGAAATCCGGTCCGTAAGCCGGAGGGCCACTCGACGTGCAGGCCGAAAGAATATGACAAGCAGCACAAAGACGGCGACGCATGCGATCATGAGCCAGAGTGGATTTCCCAGCAGCCTGGACTGGTCGTCCTGAAGGTCGGGCGTAGTTACCTGACGCGTCGCGGCTGCCGCAGCGACTACGACTTTCACCGCAGGTAGCGTTGCCGACCTCCAAGTGTGATCGCTGACATCGAACCAGGGATAGGAGAGGGAGGGGATGTCGAAAATCCCCGTGGTCTGCGCGGTATAAACCACGATCTGGATGCGCCGGCTGCCTGTCTCACGATCGGCTTTAATGCCGTCTTCGACCTTCGGCGGCTTTTCATATTGCCGCAGATTGGGCGCCGTTCCGACGTCGACAGGCGGGATCATGATCGCCTGTGTATCCTCGGCGAAGACAGTAATGGTTCGGACAAGTGCATCACCCGCCTTGAGCGTCAACGGGTCCCGGTCGAAAGACTGCATCAGCGTCAACGCGCGCGCGGCAAAGCCCGGCGCCGCAGCCGCTCCATCAGCCGTTGCGGCGACCTGGAAGCTCGTGGAAGGCGCATATACTGTCGCCTTCACCGGCCTTCCGTCCTGCGAGTAGCCGAGTTCGATCTCGATCTCCGGCAGGGTGAAGGTTCCGGCGGTCTCCGGCACGACGGCATAGCGCCGGCTGATCCCGGAATACTGCACGCCATCCACCGTCCGCAGAAGGTTCTGTGCTCGTTCTTCCGGCAACGTCACGAGGGCATTCGGGACATTGAAAAGCGGAAATTGCGGTGGCGACGTGAAGAAGTTGGGCACGAAGACGTCAATGGCAATGTGCACCTGCTGGCCGGGGACGATCTGTCCGCCACCCTCGACTGCGACCTGCGCGAACGGCTCGGTTGCGACAGCGATGCCGGATGTCGCCAGCCAGAAGAGTACCACCAGCAACCTCATGGCTTCCTCTTCTGTATTTCGAGCGAGAACTTTCGCGCCATAAGATCGGCCGGGCTCACCTGGAGATTCTTCATCCACATCTCCGACGTCTGCTCTGCGATATCGATCTGTCCTTCCTTGCCTTTTTTGCCCTTATCATCGAACTGCACGCTGTCCGGCTTTTCGTTCGGGTCCTGCTGCTCCTCTTGCTCCTTGTCCTTCTGTGCCTCCAGAAGCCGCTCGGCGATCACAAGGTTTGCCTGTGCGTCGGGCCAGTCCTTCCGCTTATCGAGCGCTTTGCCGAATGCGGCGACCGCCTCCTCGAACCTCGACAGATGGAGAAAGGCGTTCCCTTGATCGTACCAGCTCTCGGCCGTGTCGACGGAGGCGAAGGCGTCGACTGCGTCCGCGAACTTTCCTGCCCGGTAGAAAGAGACTCCTCTCCACATCAGATCGGAAAAATGCGATGCCGCACCCGCGAAGTCGCCGCGTTCGAATGCCAGGCGGCCCTGTTGATCCGGCGTCAGCCACATATCCGTGAATTCGGCTGCCCCCGCGTCGCCAGGTGAAAGCAGTCTCAGGGCAAGAAGGAAGACTCCGGTCCGCACCACCCAGCCCCGCCTAAAACTCAGCGCGAGAGCGACCACCACCGGCACGACGAGCCACCAGCCCATGTCGCGCCACCGATCGCCTTCGGTCGCCTTCTTCTCGGCGAAGTTCGATCGGATCCGCTGTGAGACCCAGCGGATATCGGTGTCGTCGGCCGTCGCTGTCGCTACGTCGGCTCCGGTCAACCTATGCAAGTTCTGCAGGCCATCGACATCGAGTTTGGCCAGGACTCGGTTTCCACCCTCGCTGAGGAATCCTTTGTCCGGCGTCTTCACCGGCCCACCCTCAGCCGTGCCGACGCCGAGCACGACGATGCCGCTTCCAGTGTTTTGCTTGAAGGCTTCGAATGCAGTCTGTTCGACACCGTCGGTGATGAAGAGGATGGTTCCGGTCGCGCTTTCCTGCGCGAGCATATCCTCGGCAAGCTTCAGGGCCTTTGCCGTGTCCTTCCCGGAGACCGGCATGATGCGGGTGGCGAGCGCGTCGATGTAGGTCTCAATGAGGGACGCGTCCTCGGTCAGCGGCAGGACGAGATGGGCCGATCCGGCATAGGCGATGATGCCCGTGCGCGCACCATTTCTGGAGGCGATGACATCATGGATCTTCAGCTTTGCCCGTTCGAGCCGCGAGGGCGTGACGTCGATGGCATCCATCGTGGGGGAAAGGTCTACAGCGATGATCAGCGGAGCTGTATCTTCGACGAACGGAGGTCGCTCCCGCTCCCAGGCCGGACCCGCCGCCGCCAATATACCTACAGTGAGGATACCGGCCAGTACCCATGACGGTCGGATACTCGGTCCTTCGGTGACATCGACGACCAGCCGGTCGAGCAGGTGCGGGGCAATTATTACCTTCCACTGATTTCGGACGTCGCCGGATCGGGACGACAACCACAGCACCGCGACCGGAAGGACAAGGCTAACCAACAGCCAGGGCCGCATGAAGTGGAAGTCCGCGCTCATGCTGCAATCCTCCTGCGCATGACCCCCGCGAAGCCGGATAGGATGTAGTAGGTAGAGAGCAAGCCGATGCCGGTAGCCAGTGGCCAATGGAACAATTCGATACGCGGCCGCCATGAGAGGTTCTTCTGGCTCTCGGGCGTAATCCGGTCGAGGACATTGTAGATTGCCGCGAGGTCCGACTGGTCGGCTCCGAAGAAGTAGCGCCCGCCGGTGTCATGCGCGATCTGCTGGAGTGTCGTCGTATCGAGCTTGTCTTCTCCGGTTGCTTCGGGATCGCCGATGCCGACCGCATGGATCACGATGCCTTTCAACCTTGCGATATCAGCCGCCTTGACCGGTGGCATTCTGCTGGCGGTGTCGTTGCCGTCGGTGAGCACGACCAGCACCTTTTCCGGAACCGTCGTCTTTTCGAACATCCTGATCGCAAGCCCGATCGCGTCGCCCAACGACGTCCGCGGCCCCGCGATTCCCGGCAGGGTATCGGCAATCATTGTCCGGACGAGCTCGTGGTCCATCGTGAACGGCGCGAGCGGGTAGGCCGCGTCGCCGAAGGCGATCAGGCCGATGCGGTCTCCCGATCGTCTGGCGACGAAATCGGCGACAACCGTGCGGACCGCATCCACGCGCGCCTCGATCGTTCCGTCTGGCGCATGAAAATCCTTGGTGTCCATCGACTGCGACAGATCGAGTGCAAGCAGTATGTCCCGCTGCGGTTCGATCTTCTCGATCGGAGGTTCCACGAACTGGGGCCGGGCCAGCGCGAGAACGATCAGACACCAGGCAACGCTCTCGCAGATGAACTGCGGCCGCGTCCGCCGCATGACGATGGATCCTTCCGTCGGACGTACGCCGGCCGCTTTGGCGACCTGTTCGAAAAAGGGCAGGCGCACGGATGCCGACGTCTGGCGGTGCGGAGGCAGCAGCCACCGGACAAGCAGTGGCACCGGAAGAAGGAATAGCAGCCATGGAAGGTCAAGCTGATACATGATGACGCTCGATCCATCTGCGAGCGGCCGCGGCGATGTCGTCGCCATCGTTCTGCGGCAATCCGTCGATGTTCGCATCGTTGCGGTATTCGACGTCGTCGAGCAGCAGCGCGAGCATATGCCCGGCACCGCCCTCGGCGTGACCGTCGAGGAATCGGACCCATGCTTGCCCGGACAGAGAGGCGACCTCGTCGCGGGGCCATGCCGCCAGCGCGGTCCTTTTCAGAAGACCGGCAAGTTCATGGATAGCGTCCTGACGAGTTTCGGGATTGCGAATCCTGATTTCGATCCCGTCAAGGATACGCCGCGCCTTCCTCCGGTAGGCATTGGCGCGGTAATGCCGAAGCCAAAGCAGGAACGCGAGCGTCAGCCCCGCAAGAAAGATCAGCCCAAGGACCATCCAGCCCCAGGTCTGGGGCATCCAGGAGACAGGCGTCGGCATGGAGATGTCGTGCAGCGAGCGCAACGCCGCTTCTGTCATCGGATCCGGCTGTGACGTTTGCTGTTCCATCATCGCCTCCGCTGCCGCCAGGCGGATTGTTCGAGCAGGCGCCGCAGCTGAGGAGCGGTCTCCTCCGCCGCCGACACCGGAAGCATGGGAAGGCCGAGTTTGCGCTGCCAGGCCCGAAGCTCGCGTCCACGATTGCGCGCGAACCTGTCGATGGCGCGGCGGACGTCCGACTGCCGCAAGGCAAGTTCTGCCTGCAGGCGGCCGCCGCTGACGACGATGTCGCCGGACTTCGGCAATTCGAGCAGGAAGGGATCGTAGACAAGCAGGCAGATTACGTCGTTATGGGTTGAGAGCTTGAGCAACAGGTCGCGTGTCCGCGCCGTGTGGCCGTCGAAGTCGGAAATGACGACGACCAGATGGTCGTGATGGGCAATATTCGCCACCGTGCCGAGAACCACATCGAACTGTTCCGGTGCAGGGGGGGTGGCCGAGGTTACGCTCAGCTTACGGTTCTGCTTCGCCAATCTGTCGGCAAAGGCGATGACGGCGTTGCGGCTGCGGTGCGGCTTGACCTCGTCGATGTCGGTATCGTTGAAGACGAAGCCGCCGACGCGGTCGCCCGAGCCGAGGATGCGCCATGCGCAGAGCATCGCAGCCTCCGCGGCAGTGACGGATTTCATCGCCAGCCTGCTGCCGAAGAACATGTTGATCCTCTGGTCGACGACGAGGATCGCGGGACGCTCCTTCTCCTCGTCGTAGACGCGAACCACCGGCCTGTTCGTGCGGGCCGTCACGCGCCAGTCGATCGAGCGGATGTCGTCGCCCGGTAGATAGTTTCGAAGTTCCTCGAAGGTCAGGCCGCGGCCACGCATCGAGGATTGCATGCGCCCGGCAAGCTGCTGGTGGCTGCGTGCCTTCTGAACGAATGCCAGGTCGCGCGCACGCCCTTCGAGTGTCACCAGACCTTCGGTGGTCACGTAGATGCCGTCCATGTTCGCGGACGTCTTCATGAGACAGCCACCCGCTCAGTGATCCGGTCGACGACCTGGTCGGCCGAGGTGCTCGAGGCATGCGCCTCATAGGAAAGGATCAGCCGATGGCGGAAGACATCGTTGACAATCGCCTTGACGTCATCGGGCGTCACATAGTCGCGTCCCTTCAGCCAGGCATGGGCGCGCGATACCTTGTCGAGACCGATGACGCCACGCGGGCTGACGCCAACCTGCAGCAGCTTGGCCAGGTCCTTGTCGTAGCGGTCGGGATAGCGGGTGGCGAAGACCAGGGCGACCATGTATTTCTCGACGGGATCCGAAACGGTGATCGCTCCAATTTCCTTGCGGGCCTCGAATACGGCCTGCGGATTGAGCTTCTGCGGGGCAGCGGGCTTGCCGTCGCGGTGTGCCTCGTTCTCCTCGTCACGGTTCAGTCGCATGATCGCTGCTTCCGACGTCTCGTCGGGATAGCCCACCCGAACGTGCATCAGAAACCGGTCGAGCTGGGCTTCGGGCAGCGGATAGGTGCCTTCCTGCTCGATCGGATTCTGCGTCGCCATGACCATGAAGAGGGCTGGAAGCGAATAGCTCTTCCCGCCGACCGTGACCTGCCGCTCCTCCATGGCTTCGAGCAGGGCGGACTGCACCTTGGCGGGGGCGCGGTTGATCTCGTCGGCGAGGATCAAATTGGCGAAGATCGGTCCCTGCTGGAATTTGAACTCGCTCTTGCCACTTTCGCTGAAATAGATCTCCGATCCGGTAATGTCGGCGGGAAGCAGGTCGGGTGTGAACTGGACACGCGAAAGCTCGGAATCGAGGTTTTTCGCCAGGCTCTTGATCGCCCTCGTCTTTGCAAGGCCGGGCAGACCCTCCACGAGCAGATGACCGTTTGCGAGAAGCCCGAGCAGAAGCCGCTCCACCATCGTCTCCTGGCCGATGATCGACTCGCTGATGCGTTTGCCGAGCTCAAGGATGTCGTCACGTGCTGTCATGGCGGATCCAGTCGTTGCTACCGATGGGAATGGCGCGGTCGGGACCGCGCCATTCGGTTCGTTTGGATTATTGAGCACTGGGGTTCTGCTGGAGGGACGACATCAGCGCTTCGATCATTTGATCGATGCTGAAGCTGGCCGGGCGCTGGCTCGGCGGATAGTCCCGGAATGTCTGCAGGAACGGTGCCACTCTCCAGATGCCGTATTGGACGAGATAGGCGTTCTTCACCAGCCAGTCATAATATTGGTCGGAAACTACGTCCGCGCGTTCATAAGGATCCATGCGAAGATTGAACACCTTCGGCACTCTAAGGCAGGTGAATGGATTGGCCCACACTTGCAGGCCGCCCGGAGCGCGCTGCTCGCAGAAGACAATCTTCCAATTGTCGTAGCGGTAGGACACCAGTTGTCCGTCATCGTTGAAATAATAGAAATCATGCCGCCCTGACTTCGGTTCCTGCCCGGTCAGATAAGGTAGCTGATTGTAGCCATCGAGATGGACTTTGAACTGGCTGCCGCCGATGGATGTTCCCTTGAGGAGGCGATCCTTGATGTCGGTGTCGCCGGCCGCAGCCAGCAGCGTCGGAAACCAATCAAGGCCCGACATCATATCGTTGGAAACTTGACCCGCCTTGATGTGTCCCGGCCAGCGTATCAATGCAGGCACGCGGAAGGCGCCTTCCCAGTTGGTGTCCTTCTCGCTACGGAAGGGTGTCGTCGCCGCGTCCGGCCATGAAAACTGGTTCGGTCCGTTGTCCGTCGTGTACAGCACGATCGTGTTGTCGGCGACGTTCAGATCATCGAGGATTTTCAGAAGTTTACCGACGTCATTGTCATGCTCGATCATCGCGTCGGCATAGTCGTTGCCGGGCATCCCGCTCTGGCCCCTGTATTCGGGGCGGACGTGGGTGACGAAGTGCATATGGGTCGTGTTCATCCAGGTAAAGAAGGGCTTGCCCTGCTTCACCTGCCGCTGCATGAAATCTATCGCTGCCGCGGTCGTCTCGTCGTCGACCGTCTCCATGCGTTTTGCCGTCAGTGCGCCGGTGTCCTCGACACGGCCGTCGGCGAAGGAGTGAATGACGCCGCGGGGAGAGTTCGACTTGACGAAATCCTGATCATCCTTGGGATAATATGGTCTTTCAGGCTCCTCTTCGGCGTTCAGGTGATAAAGGTTGCCGAAGAATTCGTCGAAGCCATGGTTCGTCGGCAAGAATTCGTTGCGGTCGCCGAGGTGGTTCTTGCCGAACTGGCCGGTTGCGTAGCCGAGCGGCTTCAGTGCCTGTGCGATGGTGATGTCGCGGGGTTGGATTCCTACCGTGGCGCCGGGGATCCCAACCTTGCAAAGGCCGGTGCGCAGGCAGACCTGGCCAGTAATGAAGGTCGAACGCCCTGCCGTGCAACTGTTTTCGGCGTAGTAGTCGGTGAACATCATGCCTTCCTTGGCGAGGCGGTCGATGTTCGGTGTTCGGTAGCCCATGACGCCGAAGGAATAGGCGCTGAGATTCGTCTGGCCGATATCGTCACCGAAGATGACAAGAATGTTCGGTCTCGAGCCGGCATCGCTTGACGGTTGCGCTGGCGCAGCAGCAGCCGGTGCCGTCTCCTGCGCTTGAACATAAGAGGCGGCGAGGGATACTGAGCCAAGCGTCATCGCGAAAGCTGCGGTGGCGCCGAGAAGGCGTCGCGAGAAGGCCGTGCGCATCACATCCTCCCCGCCCAATTATGGTCGTTCAACATTTCGCTCTCCTTGTGATCGGGCAGGGCCTGGCCGCCGCCGAAACTGGATCGTTGTCATTCGACCAGGAGAGACTTCTACTTTTGGCGTTTGCGCGGAAGTACGTTACTGTAAACGTGGGGTTGCGAGATGTATCAGGGACGTAAATCCGCGGTCAGGGTGTCAGGGGTTTCGACTCGGGACTTGACCGTAGCGTCTCATCCACATCTGCAGCAGTTTGTGGACGTGACGGCTGTTCTTTCGGACGTGAGGGCTGTTCGGTGATCATCAGCGGTGCCGCGACGGCCGTGCCGGCGACGGTGCCTACCGTCTTCACGGTGCCGCCGACAACGGCGGCGACACCTTCTCCGAGCGAGACCTGGGAATCGGTCAGCGGCTGACCCGTCATAATCCGCTGGCCGATGAGCTGAACGATCTGAGGGCTTTCGGCGAACTTGCCGTGGTTCGCGCTGTCGCCGGTCTTGACCTTGGTGAGGTCGATGGCGGTGATGCCCGCCTTCTCCAGGCGGGAGCGGTAAGGCTCTTCGGCCGGATTGATCCCGCCCAGGCGTCCAACGTTGCCCGCGATGAATCTGGACGCCGCAAGCGCGCGGTCGTCCTGTGAAACGAAGAGCGTGAACTTCGGCCTCGGCTCTCCCATCTCAACGAATTGCTTGGCGAAGACTTCGATATCGAGGTCCGGTGAGGCGAGGATGACATTGTGAATCTTCGGATCCACGTGCCCGTCGCGGATGCCCATTTGCCGAAGCGATTCCATCGCGAGCCAGGTGCCCATCGAATGCGCGAGGATCGTGATGTCCTTGACCTCGGGATCTTGGGCCAGGACTCTCAGCACTTGTTCAAGGGCCGTGCGGGAATAATTTGCGCTTTCCTTGTCGTACACGTAGGCGGCGACCCGGGCGCGCGACGGCCAGGTAAAGAGGATCGGCGTCGCGTGCATGTCGCTGTCATGGACGATCTGGGCGAAGCGGAAGACCGAATCCTCGTAGGTGTTGTTGTAACCATGGATGAAGACGATCGCGTGGCCGCCTTCAGTGTGCTGGTGGAACCACGCGCGGCCCTCGGGAACCGTGTAGAGCTCTTTGACATGGGTGACGGCGAAGTCGGTGGCGGGATTGGGAGGAAGCTTCTTCGGCCACTGCACCGATCCGACCGGGCGCTTCGGCGGAATGGAGACCGCGATATCTGTCAGAGAGGGCTTGGGGCTGCGCTCACCGTTGAACAGCGTTGCAGGATTGCCGGAGGGCTGGCGGGTCGTCGCCACGAGCATGTCGACTTGTGCGGTTTTGGGCGTGGTCGCCGTCAGCGTCACGGGCGTCATCACACCAGTTGGATGCCCGCAGCCGGATAGCAGCAGCAGAATTGCAAGCACAAACTTCTTCCGCATCGGCGCTCCGTCGGTCGTTCGGATTCACCATAAGCGGCACGGGCGTTTGGTTAAGTACTTTACGGTAAATTACAGCGATGAAGCGCGCGGTATCGCCTTGAAATCACCGCTGCCGATGCCAGTGAGGCGTGTCCGTCAGACATGCCGCAACTCAAAGCATTTACGCTCGCATTTACAGTAACGTACTTATGCGTCCTGCGGGGTTGCGCGATCCTGTCGCTCGGTGTGCGATCGGCAGGAGGTCGGCGCATGAGAAGAATGCTTTTGGCGACAATGGCAGTGATGGCGATGGCATCGGCTGCTGCCGCCTTCTCGCCTGAGGAGCTGGCGAAACGCACGATCGAGCGCCGTGCTGTGGAGGCGGTCGTCTGGGGTATTCCGGCAGTCAATTACGACCTCATGCTCCAGGAGATGGTCACCAAAACGAGCGGTGAGGTGAACCAGATTGTCTATTGGTCGCGCCCTCTTGATTGGCACAATCAGACCCTGACACCCAATCCGGACGCCATCTATCTGATGGTCTTCACCGACACAAAGGACGTCGGGCCGGTCGTCATCGAGGTGCCTCCGGCCGAGGGAGGGTCGATCAACGGCAATATCGTCGACGTCTGGCAGATGCCGCTTGAGGACGCCGGACCATCTGGCGCCGACCACGGCAAGGGCGGAAAGTACTTGGTCCTGCCGCCCGGCTACAAGGACAAGGTTCCCGACGGCTACATCCCGCTCGCTTCGGACACCTATGGCGGCTACGCGCTTCTGCGCTCCAATCTCGCTAGCCATAGCGACGCCGATATCGAAAAGTCTGTCGCCTACGGCAAGAGATTGAAAGTCTATCCACTGTCGCAGGCTGCCTCGCCGCCGGAGACCATATTCACCGACGCCAAAGACGTCTTGTTCGACTCCACGATCAAGTATGACACCAGCTTCTTCCAATCTCTGGACCGGATCGTTCAGACCGAACCCTGGCTGCCGCGCGATCGGGCCATGATCGATCAGCTCAGGTCGCTGGGCATCGAGAAAGGCAAGCCCTTCGAGCCGGACGCGACGACAAGCAAGGAGCTTGAAACCGGAATCCACGAGGCGCGCGAATGGCTGGAGGCGAAATACGATACCAGTTTCAAGCCCTTTTTTGAGAGTGGCCACTGGAACTTCCCCGTTGACCCCGAACTTGTGAAGGCGGCGCAGGCGTCATTCGACAAGCCGGATGCCTATCCTGTCGATATTCGCGGTCTCACCTACAGTTATGCCTATATCGGCATTAAACGCCTTGGAGCGGGCCAGTTCTATCTGATCGCAATCAAAGACAAAAACGGCCATCCGTTTGACGGCTCGAAGACCTATCGCCTGAACGTGCCGGCCAACGTCCCGGTGGAGCAATATTGGTCGCTGACCGCCTATGATCGCGAAACGCATGCGCTGATCCTTAACATGCCCCACGCCAGCCGCTCGTCGCAAATCGCCGATCTGCAGAAAAACGCCGACGGCTCGGTCGACATCTTCATCGGACCGAAGGCGCCCAAGGGCAGGGAGACGAACTGGATACCGACCGATGCGAAGCGCGACTTCGAGCTGATGTTCCGTCTCTACGCACCGACGAAGGCGCTCTTCGACAAGACATGGGTGCTCACGGATGTCGAGCTGGTGAGGAAATAACCAATGGAAAATCGGCTGGGGACAACGCGCATGCTCAACAAGTTTCTTCCGGCCCTCGGCGTGGCAGTGCTGTTCATCACAGGCGGGGCCGATGCCAAGGATGTCCTCAGCGGACGCGTCGATACCCCCATCGGACGGATCGAGCTGCAGAGCGGCTACCCCAGCGCCGGCTCGGTGAAGAAGCTCTATGACGAGATCGATTTCCAGCGCGCATCCCAGGCTTACATCTGGGCGACACCGATCGCGGCGATGGAGGCGGTCCGGCGAGCCAACAAACGCGACTGGGGCGTGGATTACAATGATGTCGGCCTGGTCGACGGCTATACCACTCCCGCAATCAGTGCGTTGACGGCCAATAACACCACCATCTACGCCGTCGTCTTTACCGATCTCGGACGCGACGGGCCGGTGGTGATCGACTCCCCCGAGGGGGCGTACGGCGTCATCGACGATTTCTGGCAGCGTCCCGTAGTGGAAGTCGGCCCGTTCGGGCCAGACAAGGGAAAGGGTGGCAAATTCCTCCTGCTACCACCGGACTACACGGGCGTCGTCCCGGACGGTTACCTGGCTGCGAAATCGAAGACGAACCAGACCATGTTCGTCGGGCGGGCCTTCGTAAAGGATGGCGATGTCGCGTCGGCGGTCAAGACGCTGGCCGGTATCAAAGTCTACCCACTGTCGAAGGCGGCCGATCCTCCGCCAACCAACGTGGTCCACGCTGCTGACCGGCCTATGGATTCCATCGCGCCCAGAGGGTTTGAATATTGGCAGTTGCTCGCCGACGTTCTGGACAAGGAACCGGTCGAGGAGCGCGACCGGTTCTTTCACGCAATGCTCAAGCCGCTCGGTATCGAAAAGGGGAAACCCTTCGAGCCGGACGCTCGCCAGAAGAAGATACTGACGGATGCTGCCCAGGTCGGCTTCCTGATGGCTCAGACGATCAGCATGGCTCCGCGCTTACCAAACGCATCGTCCTATCCCGGAACGCATTGGGAATGGGTCTTGACCCTCAATCCGAACCAGGAGGCGGCGGATTACAGCCAGCTTGACGAGCGGACGGACTACACCTTCGAGGCGATCACGGTCGCGGAAGGCATGGTGAAAACCATTGTCGGCGCCGGCTCGCAGTATATGAGTGCCGCCAAGGACAAGGATGGAGCATGGCTCGACGGAGGAGAAGACTATACTCTCCACGTTCCCGCAGACGTGCCCGCCAAGGAGTTCTGGGCGGTGACCGTTTATGACGTTCTGACGCGATCGATGGTCAAGACGGATACGATGAAGGCGGGCGTTTCAAGCAATGACAAGCTGCAGACGAACACGGACGGTTCTGTCGACATCCACTTCGGTCCCAAAGCATCAAAGGAGGGAGGCAACTGGGTGAAGACGATACCGGGCCGGGGATGGTTCGCCTATTTCCGCTGGTACGGGCCTACCGAACATTTCTTCGACAAGAGCTGGACCTTGCCGGATATCGAGCGCCGGGATTGAAAATGTACTGACACGCGACGCGCCAATGGCTGCGACCGCGAGGGGCGGACTGATATCAGATTAGCCGTTCCGCCACATCAGCCAATTGATCGATTGTGGCACCCCATCCGCTGTAAAAGCCCAATTCTTCGTGCTTCTTACCGTCGGCGGCATTCTTATGAAGCACGCGAGCCATATAGCGAGTGCCCATACCTTCGGGCATCAACGTGATGATCGCGGTGAGCGCCAACCACGGTTCGGCGGGGCGCCAGCCTTCGATGAGGGATGTCGTGAAGATCAGGCGCTGCTCGGGCACAATCTCGAGGAAGCAGCCCTCTACATGCGGCTCAAATTCACCATCGCCTTCGCGCATCAGCGTCTCGATGCCGCCGCCCGGGTGTAGGTCCAGTTTGACCACCTTGCATCGCAAAGGCGCAGGAATCCACCATTGTTCGAAATGTTTGGGGTCGCTCCATGCCTTCCACACTGCGGAGCGCGGAGCGCCTATGTACCGGGAAATTGTGAGATCAGAGCTTTCGGTTGTCATTGTTATCCCCCCTGCAAATCTGGTTTCCGACATATCCGCCCGGCATTCCCGGAGCGCACTGTGGCGGAATGCTATATCTATTGGTCGCTTCCCCGCGGTTCCAAGAATATCACGGGAACCGCCACCGTCCTGGCAGCCCGTATAAACGCCGCCCTCGCTGCCTCCGGCATCTCATTTCCTTCATAGACATCCAGGCAGATGCGCAAGGCCTCGTCGTATGCGTGGCTGTGATCCTCTGGCCAATGGTCCAACAAGCAGTCCGCAGCCTCTCGTGCGGTGGAAATGACAATCCTGCCGATTTTTGGAAGATCGACACTAATGGGCCTCGCCCAAACTCGGTCATAGATATTATCACACATACTGACTGTAATACTTCCGTTGATCGGGCGCGGTGGAAGAAAGCTATAGTGGTGATCTCGGACAGTCTACGCATGGACCGCGCTAAAGTTCCGCCATCTAAGGCCGCATACTACTGGGGAAGATGTTCATCGCGATGCGAGATATCGCAGAAGGGCTCGCGTGAATATCGCGCGACTGCGCGAAATTCTTCGCCCTGCATCGTCCTATAAGATGTTCGAACATTCGCCAAGAGCCATAGCGCGCGGCCGCTCGTCTGGAGACCTTGAGCCTGTTACCGTGACGAATGCGACAGGCTTAAGCTGCGGCATTGTCCGCGGTGCGTGCGGCAAATAAAGTGGAAGTTATGCGCATCTATCAAAAAATGCTGAAACTCGGCTTGACGCCGTTTCGAAGAACAGTACCCCTGTTTTCGACAGGCACCTGCGTTTCGCCAGCCGGTTGAGAGTAACGGGCGCGCTGTAATCGAGCAAAACTTGCGTAAGTATCTGGCGACCGGCAAACGGCGTGCGCAAAGACAGATGTGGACAGGATGGACATACCCATGAGCGACGTGTTTGAATCCGACATCTTTGAACTTGCGCCCATCGCGATGTGGATCGAGGATTTCAGCGAGGTGAAGGCACTGTTCGATCAATGGCGCGCTCACGGCGTCGATGACATCAGCGCATTCTTGCGCGAGGATTTGAGCCGGGTAGCCGAATGTTCACGGCGAATCAGGGTTTTGAGCGTCAACCGCAAGACGCTTGAGCTTTTCGAGGCGGACGACCTGGACCATCTCATCGCCAATCTCTCGCATGTTTTTCGCGACGATATGCTGGAGACGCATGTCAACGAGCTTTCAGATCTATGGAACGGCAAGACAGATTTTAGCAGCGCCACAGCGAACTATGCGGTTTCCGGCAAGCGGCTGGACATCCAGTTGCGCGGCTCTGTGCTCCCTGGTTTCGAGAATTCGCTCGGGAAAGTACTGCTGACGACTGAAGATGTGACGGCGCGCGAAAACGCCCGACGCGGAGAAGTAATCAACCGACGTTACGCTGAAGGCATCTTCGAACATTCGCCCGTCTCTCTTTGGATAGAGGATTTTAGCGGCGTCAAGATGCTCATCGACGATGTTCGCGAGCAGGGGATCACGGATTTCCGCACCTTCACGGATGTGCACCCCGAGTTCGTCCGGCAGTGCATGAGCGAGATCAAGGTCATTGACGTCAACCAGGCGACGCTGGACCTATTTTGCGCGCCTGACCGGCAGACGCTCCTTCAACGTCTCGGGGACATTTTCCATGATGACATGGAGAAGCCGTTCCGCGAGCAGCTTATGGAGCTTTGGAACGGAAACCTGTTTCATCACAGGGAGGTGGTTAACTACGCGCTCGACGGGACGGTTCGCCACATTCTTCTCCACTTTGCGGTTTTCCCAGGCTACGAGAGCAATTGGTTGCGTGTACAGGTCGCCTTGACCGATATTACGGCGCGCAAGAAAGCGGAGGCCTATCTTGAATACCTTGGCAAGCACGATGTGCTGACAAAGCTTCATAATCGCGCGTTCTACATGGATGAACTCAATCGTCTCGAACGAAAGACACTTCGGCCCGTTTCCGTAATCGTTATGGATCTTAACGGCCTGAAGGACGCAAATGACACGCTCGGCCACGATGCTGGAGACGCACTTTTGCGCCGGTTTGGCGAAGTTCTGAACGGTGTCGTCTCGCAACCCAACCACGCCGCGCGCATCGGCGGCGACGAATTCGCCATCTTGCTGCCAGGCGCGGACAGGCAGGTGGCAAATGCCATGGTGGAGACGATCCACGAAGTGCTGAAGATCAACAATCAGTTTTATTCGAGCGCACCTTTAAGTGTCTCGATCGGCGTTGCGACGAGCGAGCCGGGAGAGGCGATGGAAAGCGTCGTGAAGCGCGCGGATATCCTGATGTACGATCAGAAGCGAGCCTCGCATGCGGCTCGCTGCGATGGGGATTGTTCAGTTTCGGCTCTCGGCGACGAGCACGCCGGCGCATCGTACGCAAGCAACTGAGCCCGCGCGCCGAAACCTCGCGGTTGCCGACAACCTTAATCGGCTCGGGGCACTGAAGTCATCGGTGACCCGCATGCCGTCGGTTGGCCGATCGAACGCAGGCGCTGCGGATAGAGGCGTATCTGACGCTTAGGCCGCCTTTGCAATCTCGCAATAAATGATGTTGCGGTTATCCCCAAACCAGACAGACACTTTTGTCTCTGCGTTGCGGGTGCCCGCGTCGGCAATCATGCGCATGTCGCTTTCCGAACGCAGGAGGAGAGGCCAACTCATGAACGCTTCCATATAGCCGTCTACCTCGATTTCCTGCGAGAAGTTCGCAAACAGGAAGGAGCCGCCGGGCTTGAGCATTTCAATGCATTTGCGTGTCAGTCTGGCGGCAATTGGAAAGGTGAGATAGTCATAGAGGCCCGCAGCATAAATGTAGTCGAAACGACCGAGAGCGTGCTTGTTGGAAAGCAAGCTCTTAACCGAACCGTCTACGGCTTCGACGCAAGTTCCGGCAAAATCGCGCGCAACCGTTCCTACACTCAGCGGGTCCTGATCGAGTGCAATCCAGCGCTTGATTTTTCTTTCCCTGAGCGCAGTTGACAATGCCGCTTCACGAAGATGACCCGACGCCACCGCAAGGATTTCGACCGAGCCTGGTCGATCCTTGGCGTGCTCATCCACCCGCCGTGCAAGGATATCGCGGCGTTCTCTTACGGCGACCGATGAGGACGCGTTTTTGGTGTATTCATATATCGCTCTACCCAGCTCGGTGGACGCCTCGATTTCTGCCTCCACCATGGCATGACCGTAAATGAAGTCGAGCAGATGCGCGTCGCCTGAATAGCCACGCGGTTTATCGAATGACCATCGCGTGAATGGGTCCTGAAGCAGGAACTGAGCTACAGGATGGTTCTGCGCAAGGAAGGCAATTTCGCTCCATATATTGGCGTGAAATCGGCGGCGGATCTGATGCAATGCCTGCGACAGTCGGCTCACAATCGCATGAGGATCCACTTTGGATCGGATTTGTTGAAGGGATAAATCGAGCGTGAGGGCAAGCTCCGCCTTGGCGATTATCATCTGTTCCGAGGATGGAAGGCCGTCTGGCTTAGTCGGGCTAAAAATCTGTCCAGGTGCAATGAGACTCTCGCCGTCGAACTTAAAGCCTTGTGCCATCATGAACCCTCGGTTGACGAAACATTAACCACAAACGTGTGGACAACAGAACGCGATTGGATTTTACTCGTCAAGAGGGTATTTCTAGTAATGCGAGTAAAAACTCGTGGCTAAGACGAACGGAACTTTGGAAGCGGTGAGCTCAGGTTCATCGGCAGCAATGCTCGGAGGGCGTCGCCGCATGTTCTATGATGGAATGTCTTCAGAACAGATTGCATCAGGAAGCCCCGCAACGGCCCCTTTTCCGGATGCAGACTGCGCTGTCCCGACAGAAAACTTCCGTAGCTCCCTTTCGGAGATGAGGGCTGCCTACGCATCGGAAAATGATGCTGTCCGCCGGCAATGCACGCGTCACGGCTTGTGGATGGCCGTCGCCGTCTATGTTGCCTTTGCCGCCCCTGACGTTTGGCTCATTCCTGACGTCGCGCCGCTAACGATCGCCTTGCGGTTTGTTACAGCGGTCATCGTGCTCATGGCCTTTGAGATTTTGAGGTTGGCGAAGGCGAAGACCGTTTGGTTGGACGGCACATGCGCCTTGGCGCTGATCTTAGGTTACGTCGCCTGGCTCTGTCCGGCTGTCACAACAAAATATGCGACGAGCATGTCGTACTACATGATCTTCGGCGCGATTTTCATGATGGGCGCGAATCTGTTCTTCAGCTTCTCGTTTCGTCTATCCGTCCTGACATCAGGCACGGTGTTGGGCGTGTTTTTTGTGGCGCTCTACGGATTCTTTCCATCGACACCGGTGTACCACCTCGCCTTCGGACTGTTTTACGTCTCATGTTTTGTATTCACGTCGTTCGTGAACTGGCGTTTGAATGTCGAGCGTTACAACGTGTTCCTGAATGCGGCAGAGGCTCGCCATCAGCATTGGGAGGCAACGGAGCGCGGAAAGGCCTTGCTGCGTCTTTCGCACACTGATTATCTCACGGGCATCGAGAACAGGCGCGCGATCGACCGAAGGCTGGATGAGTGCTGGAGCGCATGGAAAAACGACGGCCGCGAATTTTCTGTCATCCTTATCGACGTCGACTTCTTCAAGCGCTTCAATGACCGCTACGGCCATCAGGAAGGTGACCGATGTCTGACCGTGATTGCCACGACGCTTCAGAAACTTGTCGAACGCCACGAGGGGATCATTGGTCGTTACGGCGGCGAGGAATTCATCGCCGTCATGCCTTTAAAGGCGCAGGGTGAAGCGACCTATATAGCGGGGGAAATTCGACACCAGGTTGAGGCGCGCGCAATTCGGCATGAAGAGCGGCCGGACGACACACAGTTCGTAACGGTGAGTGTCGGCGTTGCTTTCATCAGCGAACGATCGGGAGCGAAGGTGGAATGGCTTGTGCGTGAGGCCGACCTCGCGCTCTACAACGCAAAAGCCTCTGGCCGAAACTGCGTTCGAACATTTGATCCGACGTTGCGGCGTCCGAACGAGGATGCCGGAAAGCTGGTGCCGCTGCTGGCGGCGGCCATCGACCGGCGACTGGTATCGCTGGTCTATCAACCGATATTCGATCTCAGGGACGGCCAGATGAAAGCCGTCGAGGCTTTGATGCGGCTTCGTATGCCCGATGGAAGCTCCGTGCCGCCAGGCGTCTTTATTCCTGTCGCGGAACGGACTGGCTCCATCATCGAATTGGGTCGATGGGCCATCAAGACGGCATGCCAGGACATCCTGGCGTCCGATCGCTTGGCCACAGTGAGCGTGAATGTCTCTCCGGTGCAGTTAAGATCTCCCGGTTTCGCCATGAGCGTTGCAGCTATTCTGGAAGAAACCCGCGTCTCCGGCGCCCGGCTTGCGTTGGAAGTCACTGAGGGCTTGGATATGGAGATGCAACCCGAGGTGCTGCAGTGTGTCGCCGATCTCCAAGCGCTTGGCGTCGAGATTTGGCTGGATGATTTCGGCTCTGGTTATGCTGGATTGTCGTGGCTTCGGGCGATCGAGTTCAACACCGTCAAGGTTGACCGAACCTTCCTGCATGATTGTTCGGACCAACGGGGACTGACCATGTTGCAAGACATGGTCGCCCTTATCCGCAACCGGGGGAACACGATTCTTGTAGAAGGCGTGGAGACCGAGGCTCAGATGTCTGTCCTCCAGAACCTCAGCATCGACCGGGTTCAAGGGTTTCATCTGGGCAGGCCGGTGAGTGCCGATCTATTGGCGCTAAACGCATAGCGCCTCTCAGCAAGCGGTCGGTGAACCAGGCCGGCCGTTCAGCGCATCGCCGTGTCTAGCGGATGCGGTGATTGGTCTGATCGCTTGGAGGAAATGTTCACAACATCCCGGCGGTGATAAGCGGTAGGTTCTCGTCCTGCACGGCAATTGCCCTGGCATGGTAAAGAGCCGCATGTCGATCTTCTGGCAGCCGATGGGAAACGATGGCGAGCGCAGATGTGGTGATGCCAAAACGAAGGCACATCGGGCAGATAATCTCGACGCGGTCGCTTACGCGCGGCAGCTTTTCTTCGGCTTCGGCTTCACAGATAGGGCAGGTGATGCTCATCAGCTATATCCTTTGCTCTGGGACAGCAGTCCTCGTCAATCTTGTGACAGACTGGTCTATTTGTCGACGAAATCCGCATCGGCTCGCTCGGCGGATATTATCACTCGCTCTCTGGCCGCAAAACAGCGCCACTTGAACAACCGAGAGTTATTGCACCCTCATATTGGAGTAGAGGGGGCCAGCTTGTAAGGTCGAATCGAGCGGCGTAGCATGCGAAAACAAAATCGGCAGGCGACAGCAACGTTAGCCACTTGCTACGGACTGTCGGTGGCGGGACAGTTGGACCGCTGGTTTTAAGCATCACGATCGATCAACTGTCCCTATCACTGTCTATCGATCTTATTCACGTCCATTGAAATGCCAAAGTGGCTCCTCTTACTATCGCACGATCTTCGCCGTGATCGGCGGCGCCTGATCGATGCTAGCACTATAGGAACGTTTGTTCATTTGAGGCGAGACAGGCCTATGGTTTCTGATCCCGTCTGATGAGCCGAAGAGGATTTCAGGCGGCATGTTGAAAAGTCATAGCCAGATCAAGAGTATTCAGTATCTGCGAGCCGTGGCGGCGATTTCCGTCGTCTTCTTTCACGTCAGTGAGACATACGACCTTGGATTTAAGATCGGAGCTTCCGGCGTCGATATATTTTTCGTGATCAGCGGTTTCATCATGTGGGTTACGACCCAGGGAAAACTGACGAGCCCACAGGAATTCATGTCGCGGAGAATATCGAGAATAGTGCCGGTTTACTGGATTGCGACGATCGTTACGGTTGTCATGATTATCATGAAGCCACTGTTCTTTTTCGAGGCGGATCCGAGTGCTACGAATTTTGTCGGCTCGCTATTTTTCCTGCCTCTTATCAAGGATGATGCGCTGCATCCCATTGTGGTGCAGGGTTGGACATTGTCCTATGAGATGTTCTTCTATCTCATCTTTTGCATTTCATTGCTCCTTTCGGAATTCAATCGGTTTTGCTTTTTGTTGATGGCTTTGGTTCTTATCGTTGCTGCGCATTCCCAGATGCCTTTCAGCTATGCGCGTGTTTTTACCGCGCCGATGATTCTGGAGTTCGCGGCAGGCGTCATAATCGGGCGGCTGTGGACATCGAATTTTAGAATCCCTTTTCGGATCGCCATGGTCTTGATGATAGGCGGATTTGTCTTGCTGCTGATCAGTGCGTTGCTGCCCAATCTCGATCGGGTCCTTCGCTGGGGCGTGCCGGCAACTCTTCTGATCTTGGGTGCGGTTTTTGCCGAACGAGAGCGAGGCTTGCCAGAGCTGGCGGTCATGCACTTCCTGGGGGACGCCTCTTATTCGATTTATATCTGGCATGTGCTCACCGGTGTCGTGGTGACCGCGATCCTGTTGCGCGTTGGGGTGCCGCATTTGGCGCTTCCCTTGCTCGTCGTGGCGGGCTCGCTGGGACTTTCCCTGGTTTGCTACGTCCTTATCGAACGCCCGATGCTTCGACTGATGCGTCCGTCTCGAACGAAGACCGTGCCGGAATAGTGAAGCTTTTGCTTGGCTGCAGCTAGAACGTGGGTCGCGAGTTTAGCGGCCACGAAGTGTTGGAGTGCAGATGGCGCGGGCGGCCGAGCGCACAGCAACGGCCTGTTGAGTTGGGCAGACTTTGCGCCGTGGCCCAACGATTGGAGCTGATGCGGCCTGAGGCGCCGAAGAATGACGTTGCCCGGCATTGCCGACAGCGCATGGCGAGTGCGCGAAAGCCTATGACAGTGTTTTCAAAGCTTTGATGGTTGAATGCGATGCAAAACCCATGTAGAATTCAACCGCATAAAAATATTGAGAGCGGTCAAATGAGAGACCGGTTTGTCAGATTTGCGGGAGTAGGCTGTATTTCCGCAGGCTTATTTCTTTTATTGTCCGATACTGCTTCGGCCGGCTGCTGGTCAGCTTTGAAAAGCCCGGAATGGCGACAGATAGCCTCAATAATTTCTACTGCAAAGCTGTGCGAACAGATGCCTTCAGGACCAAATCGCACCAGGAGGCTCGAGGTCACCGCTGTCGACTTCTGCACGGCTCCAAACGGCGTTTCAATCACCGCAAACGTATCTCTGACATGCGGATCGAGTTCGGAATCCTTCCTGCAATTATCACCACTGGACGGCAAGGTCGTGGCGACGGTGACGATGGATATCGGTGCATGCAAGATAACGGATTCGGATATAAATATTAGCGGCAAGGCCGGCGAGCTCTTGTCGGGCCTGCCGCAGACGCAAGAATTTCTGCGCAACTGGGCGCAAATACGCCTGTCGAATCTGTGCGGGATGCAGTGATCCGGCTGCGGGAGCAATCTGGATGGCGCGGGCCTGTTTAGAGCTTGTCTTCAGCGCGAGGGAACGCGATATAGAAAGCTGATGTTTCCCCCAAAGAGTTCAATTGGATGGCTGTTATCCTACGTGCTTGGCCTGCGCGATATGTGCGGGAGATGACGGAAGCCAACATACTGCCACCGCGTCGCTGCGGGCCTACATTGATTTTCAGGGTCGCACGAAGCGATTGGCCTTGGCCGCCCTATTCATATCCTTGCGCCGGAAGTAGATCGCCCGACCGCAGCGGATCGGACTGTTGCCCTGCACGATAATGATCTGCTCGTCCTTGCGCATCGATTGGGTGATCTCGTGTGGCATGATCAGCGGCCGGCGCTGCATGTTCACGCTCTCGGATTTGCGGGTGCCACCGCTTTTCATATCCCAGCCGATGTTGCGGGAGCGGCTTTGAACCTCGACGGTCATTTCCCCGCATTGCGCCGACACGTTGCGCGCGGTGTCGAGCGCTTTGATCGCCGCATAGGAGACGAAGGCACAGCCATCGATCCATGAGGTCGCTCCGTCCTTACCGAAATGCCGTTCCAGTTGTCCGACCGATTGATACATAAGCATCATGGTGATGCCGTACCTGCGACCACGGTCGCGAGCCTCCTCCAGCAACCGCATATAGCCGAGAAGATCGACCTCATCTAACATGAACAGCGCCCGACGCCCGAAGGCGCCGTCGGCCTGAATCATGGCATTGATCAGTGCACCGATGATGACGCGACCAACACCCGGATAGGAGCGCAGGATTGAAGCGGGTATGTTAAGGAACACATCCTTTCTGCCATTGATGATATCGCTCGACTTGAAAGTACTGCCGCACACAAGCGCTGCGTAGCCGTCCAGTGACAGCCATTGCGTATCCTTCGACGCGGTGGAATAGACGCCGCTGAACGTCTGCTCGGTCATGTTGGTGAAGACGCCGAGCGTTTCCCGAATGAAGGCTGACCCAGAATTCTCCTGAATGTTGCGCAGCACAGCAAGCACCGATGGTTCCGGCTCTGACACCATCTGACGCAGGCTGCGGAGATTTCGCCGGCCGGCATATTCCGGCGACAACATGACATGCGCCAGCAGACCGGTCAGAAGATTGTGCGCCTGGTTTTGGAAATAGGAGCTGGTCGAGGACTCGAAGCGCGCGCTCTCCGACAGCAGCATATGCGCGATGCCGACAATGTCCTCCTCCTTCTGTTTCGACACTTCGATGCTGTCGAGAACGTTGAAGCCAATGATCGGGTTGGTCGGATCTAGCACCATGACCTCCCGGCCAAGTGCGTGCGCACGGTGCTTGACCACCATCGGCGCGACCTCGGTGGAGGGATCGAGGCATATCAGTGGACCGGTGTAGCGGAGAGCTGTCGGCACGACATTGCTGGTCGTCTTGTAGCCGCCTGAGCCAGCGAAGAAGAGCATGTGGGTGGAATCGAAGTTTTGGCTGTAGGTTAGTAGCGGCGCCTTGCCACCTTTTCCCCAGGTGGCGCGATCGTTGGGATCGAAGGGCAGCTCATGAACGACTTCCTTGTCGACGCGATAACGCTCTCCAATGACGATCTCGCCATCGGGCGGAAATAGCTTCGCCGCCGCCGACATGGAAAGCCAGTCGGCGTCGCCGAAGATTCCGCGACGCGCGCGTCTGACCTGTTCGGGCAGGACGACAGAAATGCGGACAGCAACGGCCATCGCCATGAACCCCGCGAGCGCGCCGATCACGACGACCATATCGAGATAGGATAGCGCCCGTTCCCAGGTGACGACCCCATTCTCCACGAAAGGTGTCAAACGTCTGTATTCCCTGAGCGCGTAGAACCCCGCGATGCCGAGAAAGCACAGCAGGTTCCCGATCGCGATCGGTCGCCGGTGATGCAGTGGCAGCGCCCAGACGGCCAAAAGCCCCGCCAACGATCCGAATAGTAGCGCTGGCACCGGAGCTGCCCGAAGAAACCAATATTCCGCTTTGCCCGTCATGCCTGTGGCCAAACCCGACCACCGCCAGCCGACGATATAGACGGTGATCGCAGTCACCGTGATCGGCACGAACACGAGTGACAGACTCAGATGCAATCGACCCTTCAGCGCCATTCGGCGTTCTCCTCAATGTGCAACGGAACGGGATCGGGCGGAGGGGTTTTGAACGCCTCTTCGCCAATGTCGCGCAACCGCCTATGTTCGCTTGACCCCGGCGTCACTTGCGCCAGTTCGATGAGGCCGCCGAGCAGGAACGCCCGATCGGCTTTCGAAAGGCCGGCCTTCACGACGATGCCGCCGAGCAGGAATTTCTCGTGCGCTTCCTTCTTTCGATCAGCCCTCATCTGAAACCTCCGACGGCGCTCCAGTGCCACTATCTGGTGGTTGGTGCGTTTGAGGAGACGCGCCGCCAGCTCCTTTCTTTGCTTCTTTGCGAAATCGCGCAGCAACCTCTTCGAGGATCCGATCGAGCTCCTCGTCAGAAATCTCCATCTCCGCCAAGCCGGACTTGGTCGCAGCGCGGGCGAAGCGCTCGGCAGATTTAACTATTAAAACTCTTCGTCGTTCGCGGAGCTTCTCGATCTGTGCATCAAGGTCCATTATCGATGATTTTATGGCCATTTGTCACTTCCATTTCGATTGGGGCATCGTTTTGACAGCCTATTATACTGACTAGAACACATCAGTAAAATGGGTTATTTTGCGGCGGGGCGCAACATGCTCGGAAGGATTGGAGATCGATCATGGCGATCATGTTCGTCAGAGCGCAGATGATTGGCAGAGGCGCGGGACGCAGCGTTATCTCGGCTGCCGCTTATCGCCACCGCAAGAAGATGGTGGACGAACAGATTGGCACCGCTTTCCCCAGCAAGGGCATCGCGGCGGAACTGGTGCACGAGGAATTGGCGCTGCCAGATCAGGCGCCGGCTTGGCTGCGCAGCGCGATTGATGGTCGGACGGTCGCCGGCGCCAGCGAGGTCTTGTGGAATGCCGTCGAGACGGTTGAACAGAGGGTCAATGCGCAGCTTGCTCGCGAGCTGATTATCGCCCTACCGAAAGAGCTGGCGCCGGCCGAGAATATCGCGCTCGTGCGCGAATTTGTGCGCGAGAACTTGACCAAAAAAGGGATGGTCGTCGACTGGGTTTATCATGACAGGCAAGGCAACCCGCATGTCCACTTGATGATGACATTGCGTCCGCTGACCGATGAGGGGTTTGGGCTTAAGGTTGAGATGGTGATCGGAGAGGATGGTCAGCCGCTGCGTGTGCCCAGATCTGGACGTGCGACGGGAGATATCGTCTATCGCCGGTGGGGTGGTGACCGGCAGACGCTGAATGAGTGGAAGATCGCCTGGGCACAAACGGCCAATCGCCACCTTTCGCTTGCAGGCCACGACATCCACCTTGACGGCCGCTCCTATGCCGAAAAGGGATTGGACGGTATTGCTCAAAAACATCTTGGCCCGGCCAAGGCGGCCTTGGTGAAGAAGGGTGGGAAGATGTACTTTGCTCCGGCGGAGTTGGCCCGCCGACAGGAGATAGCGGACCGTCTTCTTCGCGATCCACAGCTCGTGCTGGAACAGCTCGGCAATGAGCGCTCCACCTTCGATGAGCGCGATATAGCGCGAGCGCTGCATCGTTATGTGGACGATCCTTCCGACTTCGCGAATATCCATGCGAAGCTGATGATTTCGGATGAGCTTGTACTGCTGAAACCGCAGCAGAGTGATCCCGAGACCGCAATGGCGGCGGAACCGGCGATCTTCACGACGCGGCATATGCTGCGCGTCGAATATGAGATGGTCCGGTCGGCGGAGATTTTGTCGAGGCGCGGTGGATTCGCAGTTGCGGAGAAGCGTGTCGCCGCGGCCATCAGAAACCTCGAGGAGCACGATTCGGAAATCGTGCTTCGTCTGGACAGCGAACAGATCGATGCGATCCGTGACATCACGCGCGACAACGGCATTGCGGCCGTCATTGGTCTTGCCGGCACTGGCAAGTCAACGCTTCTGAAAGCGGCTCGCATCGCCTGGGAAAATGACAGTCGACGCGTCATTGGCGCGGCCCTTGCAGGTAAGGCGGCGGAAGGACTTGAGGACAGTTCGGGGATCCTCTCACGGACGCTGGCTTCCTGGGAGGCCGCCTGGGCCGCCGGTCGCTCTAAACTCGAGCGTGGCGATATTTTTGTCATCGATGAGGCCGGCTTGGTGTCGTCGCGTCAGATGGCGCGTGTTTTGAAGGTTGTGGAGGAAGCGGGCGCGAAAATAGTTCTGGTCGGTGATGCGATGCAGTTGCAGCCGATCCAGGCGGGTGCTGCATTTCGTGCTATTGTCGAACGCATCGGCTTCGCCGAACTCGCCGGTGTGCGCCGCCAGCGCGAGGACTGGGCACGCGATGCATCCCGCCTGTTGGCGCGCGGCCAGGTAGAACCGGCGCTTGATCTCCAGGCAGCGCATGGTCGCATTACCGAAACGAACAGCAGAGACGAAGCCGTCGGTAGGATCGTTATCGATTGGACAAAAGCCAGGATGCAGTGTCTGGAGGAGGCGGACGATCCTGCAGATCGCGCTGCGCGCCTCCGCGGTGATGAATTGCTCGTTATCGCCCACACCAATGCGGACGTAAAGCGCCTTAACGAGGCATTGCGGGCGGTCATGGTCGAACAAGGGATACTGCGCGAACAGCGTACCATCATGACTGAGCGCGGCAAACGCGAATTCGCCGTCGGAGAGCGCATCATCTTCCTCGAGAATGCGCGCCTCGTTGAGCACAGGGCACAAAATCTCGGTCCTCAGCATGTGAAAAACGGTATGCTCGGAACGGTGATGTCGATTACCGGCAGGCCCGGTCACACGCTGCTTTCGGTCCGTCTCGACAGTGGCCGTGAGGTTGTCTTTGGCGAGGATAGCTATCGCAATATCGACCATGGTTATGCGGTGACGATCCATAAGTCGCAGGGTGCAACCGTCGATCGGACCTTCGTGCTGGCAACTGGCATGATGGACCGGCATCTGACCTATGTGGCAATGACGCGTCATCGCGACCGGGTCGATCTTTATGCGGCAAAAGAGGATTTCGTACCACGCCCTGAGTGGGAAAGGCCGGCGCGTGTCGATCATGCCGCTGGCGTTAGCGGGGAGCTCGTGGCGGTCGGTCAGGCAAAGTTCCGCGAGGGCGCCGATGTCGACCCAAGCCCCTATGCCGAGGTGAAGACCGACGACGGAAAAACACATCGCCTCTGGGGCGTCAGTATGCCGGCGGCATTGGAGAAGGGCGGTATCTGCGTCGGCGATACCGTGACCTTGCGCAAGGACGGCGTCGAGCGAGTGACCGTGAAGGTGCCAGTCGTCGATGGAGAGAACGGCACAAGACGTTACGAGGAACGGCTGGTCAAGCGCAATGTCTGGACGGCGCAGTGGGTTGAAAGCGGTGAGGCGCGCCGCATGCGTATTGAGCGCGAAAGCCATCGGCCGGAACTATTCAAGCCGCTGATCGAGCGCCTGTCGCGCTCGGGTGCCAAGACGGTGACGCTCGATTACCAGAACGAGGTTGGCTATCAGCGCCACGTCGATGATTTTGCGCGCCGCCGCGGCATCGACCGGCTTGCCGAAGCTGCGGGCGAGATCGAAGAGGCTTTGTCCAAGCGGTGGACATGGCTTGCCGAGAAGGGGGAGAAATTGGCTGAGCTTTGGGAGCGCGCGAGCATTGCATTGGGGTTGGCGATCGTCAGGGAGCGGCGCATGGCTTACGATGACGACAGAGTGGCGTCACCGCCCATTGCGCGCAATAAAGTTATGGAGGATCCGCGTAATCTGCTGGGGCCGATGACGTCATTCCCGCGAAGTGTTGCTGAGGATGCGCGCCGCGCGCAGGAGGCGTCGACAGCGTGGAAGGGGCGAGAAGTTATTCTGCGAACCCTGATCGAGACAATCTATCGCGATCCCGATCGGGCGCTCCTGGCACTAAATGAGAAAGTATTAGGGACTGAGCCGAGACGCCTTGCCGAAAGCCTCGCCCGATCTCCGGATCAACTCGGACCTCTGCGCGGCTCTGAGCATTTGATCGACGGGCGCGTGGCACGTGATGAGCGCAATGCGGCCATGACAGTTGTGGCGGATATGACAGCTTTGGCGAGAGCTCATGCCGAAGCCTTCCGCAAAGATGCTGCAAAATTTGAGTTGCTCGAGCAGAACCGTCGCTCATCGATGTCCGTGTCCGTTCCGGCGCTCTCCGAAAAAGCACTTGCTCGCCTGTCCGAAATCGAGGTGGTGCGTATGAAGGGCGGAGAGGATGCCTATAAATCCGCCTTCGCCGTTGCCGCTGAAGATCGCGCGATCGTGCGGGAGATCAAGGCGGTCGGCGAAGCGCTGACTGCACGCTTCGGCTGGAGCGCCTTCACGTCGAAGGCCGATGTCATTGCCGAGCGTAGCATGATCGAGCGTATGCCGGAGAACCTCACACCAGAAAAGCGTGACGAGCTGGCGAGGCTATTTGAAGCCGTAAAGCGCTTTGCAGAGGAGCAGCATCAGATCGAGCGGTACGATCGGTCGCGAGCCCTTGCCACCGCGAGTGTTCCGGAAAATAAGGTTGCGCCGCCCATGCTTCCCGCCGTCACCGAATTCAGAACGCCGGTTGAAGAGGAAGCTCGCAGCCGGGCTTTGGCACGATCTTATCATCGGCAGCAACGTGCCGCACTCGCCGAGACTGCGACACGGATCTGGCGTGATCCTGCAGATGCGGCTCAGACAATCGAGAGCTTGGTTCTCAAAGGCATATCTGCCGAGCGCATTACCACCGCCGTCCATAACGATCCAACTGCTTATGGCGCACTCCGCGGTTCCGGCAAGATGATGGACCGGCTGCTTGCACCCGGTCGCGAGCGAAAGGAGGCGCTGCAAGCTGTCGCCGACATGGACATCAGCATCAAAGCGCTCGCATCGTCTTATGTCGCCGCATTTGAGATGGAGAGCCAAACAATCACGGAAGAGCGCCGGCGCATGGCAATCGCCATTCCGGGACTGTCGCAGTCCGCACAGGACGAGCTTGTTCGTTTGATAAAAGCGGCAAGACTGCGCAATCAGGCTTTAGATGCCGCAGTCGCCACGTTGGATCCGCAAGTTCGCGGGGAGTTTGCTGCGGTCAGTAAGGCGCTCGACGCCCGTTTCGGGCGAAGCGCCATCGCTCGTGGTGGTAACGATGCCGCGAACCTGGTGCCCGCCACACAACGACAGGCATTCGAGGTTATGCGTGAATCTCTGAAGGTCTTGCAGCACGCAGTTCGGATCGACAGCAATCAGAAGATCATTGCAGAGCGTAACACTCGTACGATCAGTGGAACGCGGGCGATCGGGAGTTAGGGGTGCAAAGGATGGATCTCGCATTTCGCCAAATGGTCATGAACCAATCTATCGCCCAGACCTGATTGGGATTTGCCGCTTCCTCCGGCCAAAGGAGCGCCTAGCAGGAGAAGCTGACTTCAATTTTTTGCCGACATCGGTTGTGGTATCGCCCGTTCGCTGCGCCACTAGAGTGTTTGAATCATTGCCGATTGAACGTAGCCGCTGACGCGGCGCGCCGGAGAGGATGGAACTGGGAACTCATATGTAATTGTAACTGCTATATGATTTCTTAGATCAATCGCCAAAGGCTGCGGCTTCTTCCAGGTCTGTTCGAATGTCGTAGCCCGGATGAACAGGTAAGACCGGGAGCGGACCGTTGGCCATCCGGCGTGGTTCGATGGCCTCAAGTCCGGCCACGTCATCGCAGATACGGCCTATGACGCCGTGCATTTCCACGACACCATTCTGGATGCCGGCGCTATTCCGGTCATCCCGCCGCGGTCAGAGCGATGCCACCCGCAACGCTGCGACTGCGCCTCTACAAAAAACGCAACCTCATCGAGCGCTTCTTTGCAAAGCTCAAGCAGTTCTGCCGGCTTGCCACCCGCTACGATAAGCTGCTCGCCGACTTCAGAGGCTTCGTCATCATTGCTGCCATAACGACGTGGCCGTGACAGTTACGTCACTACAGCCTGTGCTTTGCCTAATGGAAGGCGATCATGCGCGTGTCTGACTTCACGGCGAGAAGGATCGCCTGGCGTGCCGCCCTTTTTCCGCCCAACTGATCGGGCTTGGTTGCACAAGCCTTTAAAGGAGAAGAGCACTTAGCCGAACCGCTCGGTGCGTTCGAGCACCAACGGCAACAAATGCCATTCGCTATGCGAAAGTTTCGTGTTTCACCGGGGTCCTATCATATGGCGCAGCGATTGGCCCGCACGGTCATTCCGCTCATCGGAGCCTTGGCGGCAACTCTCCATGCCGCACATGCTGCGCCTCCGGCGGCGCGCCTAGCTCCGCAGGTGAAGCACACCAGCGATTACCGCACTCCTGTTATGCGGCAGGTCCACATTGTACCGACCATCAGCGGACCAGGCTTGTTGACTCTCTTCGGAGCCGATGGATTGCAGGCGCAAACACTACGGGAGATGGGAAACGCGTCGATCTTCGCCACGGATGACATCGCGCGAGCAATTGAGGGCTTCTACGGACAGCCAAAGGCTAAAACAATTTGGGTTGATGCAGGCGGGCCAACGTCGAAGGCAATCCAGGCACTGAGCTTTCTCAAACAAGCGGATGACTGGGGCCTCAATGCTGGCGACTACACAGTTAAGCAGACCTACGACCGATATCCCAAGGGTTCGACTGAGAGAACTCAGGCGCTTGCACAGTTCGAGGCCAGTCTGAGCACCAAGTTCCTCATGTTCCTGCAAGACAATTATCGTGGACGTATCGATCCGAACGCGCTCTCGAACTATTACGATTTCAAGCGCAAAAGTCTGGATCTAGCGGCCACCCTGAGTGAGCTTGGCTTAGCTCCAAACCTGTCGCTCGTAATCAAGCATGTGGTGCCAGACAACGCCAAATTTGCGCAGCTCGCGATCGAACTCCAATTTCTTCGCAGCTCGTCCGCTTCGAGCAATACATTGGCCGATATCAACAAGGTTGTCGTCGCGATGGAAGAACTGCGGTGGCTTCCGCGGGAGTTTCCGGATCGATACGTCTTCATCAATCAGCCTGCGTACATGGCCTATTATCAGGAAAACGGGCAACTGGCTCTTTCGATGAAGGCGGTGATTGGGCAGCAGGATCATCAAACAAACTTTTTCGATGCAACCATCAAAACGGTCGAGTTCAACCCTGATTGGGGCGTTCCGCAATCGATCATCAAGAACGAAATGCTACCCAAACTGCGGCGCGATCCCAACTACCTTGACCGGGAAGGCTATAAGGTTTCCGTTAAAGGCAAAATGATGCCGTCGGCAAAAGTCGACTGGTCGCAACCCCTGGACAACATCTCGGTGGTGCAGCCACCGGGGCCGGAGAACGCGCTTGGTCGTTTGAAGATTCTGTTTCCTAATCCGCATGCCATCTACATGCACGACACCCCGGCTAGGGGAAAATTTGCGTCACAGGATCGTATGTTTAGCCACGGATGCATCCGCCTTCAAAACCCTCAGGCGATGGCGGCAGCCGTGTTGAAAACCTCGATTGATTTCGTTGATGGTCAGATCGCAGACGGAGCAACAAAGGACATGCCCGTCCCCGAGGAGGTGCCGGTATATGTCGCTTACTTCACCGCCTGGCCGACAACTGACGGAACCGTGCACTACTACGAAGATATTTACGGTCGTGATGCCGAAACGCTAAACGCAATTGCGGCGATCACCGCGAGCCGTTCGAACACCTAACGGAAGCGAGCGCGATGTGGATTGGCGTGGCTCTTGTGAATATTGATTTTGCCGCGTGAACGGTTCTGCGTCCATGGTGCCCCTCTCTTTTACCAGCTCCGACCCAACGGCTTGCCGACCGGCGGCCGAAAAACATTTTATAATGTGTGAGTTCATGGCGAACCGCGACTAGCGGAACTGCAGAAGCTAACCCGCATGTCTCACCTGAGCGAGCAGTTTCTTGCGGAAGACTTCGGCTGGCGTTCGCTAGCCAAGACATTTGCGCGGTGTGGCGTTGAGCCGGTTGCAGATATCGATCAGATCGGCCTCTGTGATCGACAATGGATCGACCTCTCTCGTAAGCCATTTCCCTACCCGGCCGTTCTCATTCTCGACCGTGCCCTTCCACCAAGGTGATTGTGGATTACAGAACAACGTTTGCGCGCGTATATTTGCCTGAAGATAGGCCAGTCTGTGAACTCGGTGCCGCGGGCGAAGGTGATCGTAAGACGAGATTGTCTTGCACCCGCATTCAAGCGCGCCTTTCCAAGCGAGCCCGCGCGGGAGAATTTGCAGATCTCAGTGAGGCAGAAGTCCGGCAGATTGAAACCATCTATGCCGAGACGTTCCGGCGTGCGGCGAACCGGGCTCCCGAGGGGGATCCGAGCTATCGGCGGCGGGAAAGATCGACCATTCGCCTGTTTTTGCCAGAGGATGCCCCTCCAGTCGGAGACAAGCGGATCCATTCCGGTACGGTGTGGGAGATCTTGAACAGACTGGTCTCGAGTATTGTTCGTATGCCGAAAAAGGTGAGGATGTTTCCTGCGACGATCCAGAAAATTAAGCCATTGTCGACAGCCCTGATAATCACGCGGCCGTCATCAAATTCAAGGGATCTTTCCAGACCTTTAGCCGTCACCGAATGGCACAGAGCGGCTATCGGTCGGCAAATTTGTTCAAGCAATGTATTGGCATCGGACGACAGAATGTGAGTTTCTGCAATATAGTCGCACATCTTGATACCGCCAGTTCTCGATTTGATGGCTGTGGCTCGCTCCCTTCGCGGACCACCGCGCGATTTGGAACGACATCGTAGAAAAGTGGTCGTAAACTGATTGCAGACACATCCATCCGGGACCGCCCCTTCTATTCGATGTATTAATTGTCAATCTATCCCGCTTCATCGAGCACCTCGCTGATTCCATGGGCTAGTCCCTCGATCTCCTCGATGCTGTGGCTAGCCGTGAGGCAGATGCGCAAGCCAGCCTTGCCTTTTGCGACGGTCGGAAAAAAGATCGCCGAAGTGAAGAAACCTTTATTAAGAATGCGGCGTGCGGCATGGATAGCTGACCTCTCACCTCCGAATTCTATGGTGCGAATTGGCAGCGTTGAGCCTGCCTGTTCGCTGGCGACCTTTCCGTCGAACGCGATGATCCGCTGTCCAAGTGCGTCTTGGCGCAGTTTGAGTTCCTCCGTGCGATGCAGAGCCTGTGACGCCATGGCGGCGCCAATTGCTGCGAGATTCAGCGATGCGGAAAAGGCATATGCGATCGAAAAGCGACGGAACAATTCTTCCTGCCGCAATGTGCCGAGCATCAGCAAACCTCCCGAAGCACCAAAACCCTTGCCGAGCGATGCGGCGATGATCGTGCGCTCGCCGAGTGACCGGCCAACCTGTGATCGTACGAAGCCTTCGCCGGACGTGCCGAATAGGGAAATTCCGTGGGCGTCATCAATATAAAGAAACAGGCCGTACCGATCTTGTAGAGCCAGGAGATCTCCAATCGGCGCGCTGCCGCCCATTGAATAGACGCCATCGCAGACATACACGACGCGGTCGTTGCGTCGGCAAATGTCCTCAAGCGCATTGAGATCGTTGTGGGCGATTGTTTCGACCCGTGTTTCGTTAGCGACGACGGGTTTGTGAAAGGCAAGCGTTGCATGCGCCAGCCGATCGAAGACGATCGTTGGTCTTTTATTTTCGGTAAGATGCCCGGAGGCGAGGAGCGGCAAGGCTCCCATATTGGCAGCTAAAACCGTCGTATAGGTTATGACCCGGGCGACAAATAGATCGGACAGCGCGTCTTCGAGTTCGCCAAGCATGCTGAAATTTAGTCTCGTTCTCGCGCAGGACCAGTGCAGAGCATTGTGTCGCCGCACCGCCTCTATGGCGCCTTCGAGGATTTGCGGATGATTGTCGAGGCCGAGATAGGAGCAGCGAACAAAGTCTGTGACCTGACGGTCCTCGGAAGCTGCAGACCAGAAAACGGATCGATTCTTGTCCGGCTTCACGTAGAGTGCCATGAGGCCTTCTCGCTCAGCGGCCGCAAGATTTCGGTCGGCGAAGTTTATGACGCTCAGGGTGTTGCGGTAAGGCCGCGGCATGGCTGCGGCCGTGGGCGAATGACGATCATCGCTCATTGGAATATCCGAATTGTTCGTGGTGGCGGCAACGACACGAGCAGCGAATGGACCCTGCCGGTGCGTATCGCATCTCAACTGCGACGCGATGTCATTTTATTGCCGTGAAAAGGGCCGGCGAACAACGATCGCTTCGGTAATATTGTTGGAAGATACCGTGAAGCCAAGGACACGGAGTTGAATGTTCGATGAACGTGCTAGAAGCAGCATCATATTGATGACCGGTTCGATTTCGTAGCGAGAGCGACGTTTCTGGCAGTCAGTCCGCCTTCTGATAATCCTCAAGTGCGTAACCAGCGGCACGCACCGTCCGGATAACGTCGCGACCTGCGATATTCTTGAGCGCCCGGCGTAGACGCCCGACATGCACATCGACGGTTCGAGGCTCTACGAAGAAACCTTCGGGCCAAGCCGCTTGAATCAGATCGTCGCGGCTGAATACATGGGTTGGCTTTTGCAGGAAATGTTGAAGAAGACGAAACTCGATAGGGCTTAGTCGCACCTCCGTGCCGTTGATTTCAACGCGTCGGGCATCGAGTTCCATCGTGATCTCCGCGTAGACGAGCTGGTTGCGTGAAGCTTTCTCAACGGATGATCGCGAGATGTTATTTGGCAGCAAACTTGCCAAATAAGATAAAAATCGCTCCGGATTGAACGGACGCATGAAAATCTCATTCACGCCTGTTTTGAGGGCCTCAAGATAGAGTTCCTGATTGCCTGCTCCCACGATGACAGCGATCGGTAAAGCTTTGTCGACCGAAGCTGCCCTGACTTCCGCCACAAAATCGCTGATTGGGAAGGCATCGATGTGGCAATCTACGATCACGGCAACCAAGCCATCTGAGCTTATGCCGGCCAGCGCTTCTTCAGTTCCTTCGGCCAAGGAGGACTCGAAACCTTCTGCGTTTAGGATGTGTGCGAGCAGAAGATAAAATCCGTAATCCGGTGAGCGGATGAGGACGAGTGGTTTCATCGATAGCGTCCTTTCAAACGATAGACGCCGGCGCGCGACAATAAGAGCAAATCAAAGATCGCGTCGCCGGCATTTTTGATGCAACAAAAATAACTTCCATCGGTAGCGATCTTGTCCGAGTTCGCGACTATATGGTGTTATTTTTTTGTCACAATTTCATATTGCGCGTAAAGAGGGAAAATCGTACAAATTTAGTCATATATTTGTTGCGACAAAAAGGAGGATGGGTGCGACAGCCCAAAACCAGGACGACTCAGAGCCGAGATTGATGTCGAGGCAGATGGATTGGTGCGAATAAAATAGGAAGAGGCCAGGGATCACACGACACATGCGATATTCCGCAGTCGTGACTCACTCGTGAGAACAACGTCCGGCCTATAGATCGACCCGTGCCGGACACTCACGGGAGAGTTCCTATGACTGTGATCGATTCTTCTAAACATCGTCAATTGCCGTACTTGGGCGATAATATCTCTAATTGGTTTGATGGCGAGCCGGCGGCGGCAGCGTTGGCCGCGCAGGTGGTCTATGGTCCTGATGCGGCACTTGCTGTGGCTTGGTGCGCGTTATCTGCAAAGATAGATGGGCGTGTATCGGATGGCCATTTCTGGTTCGCTGTTTTCAATTTATTGCATTCCGGCGGGTCTTTGTCGGTTGGCCCAATAGACCACGCACTGCCCCTGAATGCCGGCAACATGCCGCACTAGGGATACCGGCTGCGGTGACAGACGTGGGTTCTGTACGGAGGCCATGATTGATGGCGAGCGATGTCGGAGGTTTGCGGTATCGATTGGAGCTTTGCGCGCAAGCGGCGGCTGGATCTTAAATCCCGATCTGCGTCGTCTGGTTAAACCCGGTACTGGTCGGCGATCAATATCTGAACGTGACGCCGCTTACTCCAAAAGGGCTGATTATGCGATCGCGATTCCAGGACATACCAGGCGGCTAAGTGGATGACGCGTCGGCACCTGGTTAGGAACCCGCCCGGCCAGATGGTCTGCACGGAGAGGCCTTGTCATAGCCGGCTCGGCGGCTAGCTATATCGCTTTGTCAAGGTACAGCCACCATCGGGCTGATGCCGCCTGGCGCCTGCGGTCCCAGGCGGCCCTTGGGCGCCGAGGTAGTGGCATAGATCAGCGTCTCCCATTGCAGGGGTCTAACCAACGTGCGGGAGCATGAGCGAAGCGGAGCGGCGCCTGATACGTATGATCTGCGTCGGACTTTCCACCATGGTAAATTCAAAGGCTGTCTCAGTAGAGTTTGAGTCTACTTCACTGTGATTTCCAGGAGACGATCCGGCTAGGCAATAAAGGTGCCGATCGTCGATCGCAAGACTGGCGAGATCTGCGAGGCGGCCATGCCTGCGCAAGAGTCGTGACTTCCGACGCTATGAGATTGCGGCTTTGACCCGAGGATTTCTGCTATGGCATAAGATCCTCAAGCCATAATTTGACCTTGCCTGCGATCAAGCGGCTGTTTTTTTCAGCCGCGCAACCACTTCTCTTGATCGTCTGATAACGGCATCAGTTGTGATGTCGAAGTTTTTCAGGACTTCGGTTCCCTTTCCTGATGCGCCGAATGTATGCATGGCGACGAAGCCGCCGTCTAATCCAAGGTATTTGTCCCATGAAGCTTGAACGGCAGCTTCGATGGCAACGCGGGCTCGCGTCCTACCGAGTACCATCGAGCGATACTCATCATCCTGTTGGTCGAAAATGAGCTGGCAGGGCAGAGAAACAACCGCGGTCGGTATACCTTCCGCTTGAAGTGCGCTGCGTGCCGCAAGTGCCAGGTGCAGTTCTGAGCCGCACGACAGGATCGACAGCTCGCGCTCTCCTCCAACCGCATCCGCGAGAATGTAACCGCCCCTTGATGCAAGATTGCTGGTTGAACGATCTCGTCGCAGCAACGGCATCGATTGCCTGGATAGTGCGAGGAGGGCAGGGTGCTCCGATCTGTCGAGTATAGTTTCCCAGCATTCGGCTGTTTCGATCGCGTCGCCGGGCCGATATATCGCCAGATCGGGGATCGCTCGTAGGGCACTTAACTGTTCGACGGGCTGGTGGGTAAAGGTCTCCGCCAGTGAGCGGGTGTGGGCGCCAGACCATCGCTTCACAAAAAGTACGACAGACATGTGCAGTTCACGTCCGACAAGCGTTGCTTAGGGGAACATCAGCCCGCTCACTTCTTGTCGAAATCTTCCACGTTCACTCCGAGAGCCTTCGCGAGAGCTTGCTTGCCGCTGTCAGGCAGCCTCGCGAGGCTGCTGCTGATGCCTTCCTGCCATGACGGTCCTCTCTCCCATGCCTCTTCGTAGGCATCGGCCAGCACGTCTCCCTGGCGCGTCTCCACGAGGGCTTCGAAGAGCAAAGCTGCCTGAGATCGGTCCTTGTCTGCCTTGGCGCGTCCGAGCGCGTCTGTCAGTCGTCTGGAGGCCACGATGAGCTTATGGACAGCATACCTCTCGGGAGCAGGTAGGAGGATGTTTACGCCTTCACGATGGAGAAGCACCGTGCGGACAGGTTCGTAGATCAGGTAATCGAGAAATCGCAGGTTTTCCGCCGACGCGCCGCCGAGGGCAGGCATGGGCGACGGCTTGCCCGTGTATTCGTCCGAACCCCGGTTTCCCGTTAAGAACTCGACTCGGTAGCCCCTGCCGTTCATGAACGCGACGACTTTCGCTTGGTCCGATGGATGCGGGAGCGACCGGAAGCTGGGATCGATCGACTGGAGGATCTCCAGTACAGGCGGCAGGCTGTCGCCGACCTCGGCGGAGATCGCGAAATCCTGCGCGAAATCGGCATCACCTGTCTGCATTGCTGAAGAGGGCAGCCGAACGCCGAGAAGGCCCGCATAGGTGCCAAATGCCACCGACCCGATCAGGACGGCTCGCAGTCGGAACAATCCTGCGTCCGCAAGGGCCTTCGTGATGTCGCCCGCGAAGGGATCCGGACCGGGAAGGCCAGCACGACGCAACGAGCTAACCATGCGCCGGCGCTCCCTAATGTTGTCCTTGATCTCCTTGTGAGCTTGCACCCGTGCCGTAATCTCTTCGTCGCTGTGCGGGCCGACATAGCTTCGCTTGTCGCCGTTTGGAGTAGGGAGATCGAAATACCAGTAGTCGCGGCCCTTGACGGGAACCGTGACAAATCGGCCCTCCAGTGGAAAGTCCGCATGGAACTGCGCATCGAACGAGCGCTGCACCAGCTCCGCGAACATCGTTCGGTATGCCAGATCGATCTCTTTCATCGGCATTTCTTCCTTCTGAAGCGCAGTGAGCCGCTGGGCCGCCAACTCGGCCATTGCCTTTCGTAGGCGGCTTTCTTCTTGAAAAGATGTCTCCGCTCATCTCAGACATCACTCATTATAATGTTTCTGCAGAAACATTATAACTCTCCTGTTCCATGTCAATGATGGCGCCAATTATAATGTTTTTGCACAAACATTATAATTGCGGCGGATGAGCGGTTACGGATCTTTCATCCAGCGACGACGAAAACCTTGGCGGCAATTGAAACGAGATATTTGTCCTGATTGACCCTTACGGGACCAAGAACCGTGCTGCACGCCCGCTCTGTCGCGTCGCGCTGTTGTAATAACTTGATGCCTGCTGAACCGAGCGATGTCTTGATTGATCCATCGCCTCGAGGAGGGGAATTCCGCGGGTGGCGGCCTCGGTCAGATAGCCGGATCTAAGCCCGTGTGCGGAAAACTCCCGCACCTCCAACCCAGCCTCAGCCACCCGCCGCTTGACAATATCATTGACCGCCTTCGGATCGAGCGCGCGGCGGGAAACATTGCCCCAGCGATCGATCGCCCGAAACACGCTGCCGCTGTCGATCCTGGCGGCGTCCAGCCAGGCGTTCAGAGCGTCCACGGGCCGACCGCTGAGATATCCAAGGCGATCGTATCGGCGATAAAGGCATCCGCCGACCTCGCTTCAAGGTTTAGCTGGCGGAGCAATTCGTCGGGGAAGTCTCTCAGATTATCGGTTACGATTATAGCGGCTTGCGTTTTCAGTGCGGCAGCAACTACATGCGCGTCGTTTTGGTCAGGGAGACCCTCGCAAGCGGAGAGAAACTGATCAAAGTCAACGACCATCGCTTCCTCGAATGCCGCCTCCATGCTTGCTCTCGCGCGCGATGCCCGTACTGCGGCATCGGCGACGCCCTTATCGACCAGGATCTTCTCGACGGCCTTCTGGGCCTCATCAAGAACAGTTGCGGACCAGCGGAGGCGAAAAAATTCCGCTTCCGCTAGGGTCAGCAGCAAGTTTCGCTTCAGTGCACTTGCAAGTGTGCAGGCGTCAACGAAGGCAGTGAAGCGGTTAGCGAACAAGCTTACAGATACTCCGCATCCAATTCGGCAAGATCTGAAAGGGCTTTACTCCGCTTCTCGTCGCGTTCCTTCTTGTACTTGAAAAGATGATCTGCCTGAATCCTTCGATGTCGACCAACAAGCGAGTGCTCGATCTCGCCGTTATCGAGCAAGGAGATCAGAAATGGCCGCGATACATTGAGAATGTCCGCCGCTTGCTGTGTCGTCAGCATCTTACTGACGGGAACGAGCGTCACCGCATCACCTTTGCCAATATGACGCAATAGCTCCGTTAGGAGACTGGATAGCGCTGGGGTGAGGATAATCTCCGTCAACTGCTGCGTCTCTTCGTCCAGCAAGCGCAATTTTGCGTCGCCGGTAGCATGAGCGGCCAGTATCTTCCGCAGGTGGTTTGCTGCAGCTTTTTCGGAGGCCGAAGGCAGGCGCCCACCCCGTTCCTGGGCTGCTGCTGGAACTGTCATTTTGATGGCCCTCCATTCGAAACCAATTTCTACTCTACATTCGCAGCAGACGAAATAAACGAAATAAACGAAAGCGCCCGTAGCTTTTAGGGCCGGCTCGACACCGGCTTTGTCGAAAGCCTGGTCTGCGGCTCAAATCCGTTCAACTGCCCGGATGCCAAATGACAGTGCCTCAGGTTTTACTCTCCTCAAGGCGCTCGATCGCCGATGATAATGTCAGGCGAACTATCAAGGACGTGAGTCGGTCCGCGCTGTTCGATCCATAACTTTGGTTGGACGCCAGAGGCCACACGGGCTTTCGACAAGGCAAATGTACAGACGAGCGTAGATTGATCTCCTCGAAGTGCGCCTTATCGGGGGCGCCGTGATCAAATGCCAGCGAAAATGCGTTTGACCTAAATTTGCACGCCGGAATAGAATAAAGTAAAGAGTAGGGAGCTCGTCGGTCATTTTCCTTTGCCCTAGCCTTGAATGGGATGCAGCCCCCTCGGGAAAAGACGCTGCGGTGAGCACATATTCCAGGGCTTTAATCCTGTCTGCTTTTCTGACGACCTGTTCGAGCATTCAGGCGTTCGGCTAGGAGCCGTTTCAGGACATCGATCCTCAAAACCCAAGGAGTAGCTTGATGCGACGCAGTGACGGCAAACGAAAAGCTGGGGCTATCCGTTTTTTAGCCGCTTCGGCGCTGTTCATGGTAGCAAGTGGTGGCGCCCACGCAGCAGGCCTCGATTGCTCAAAGGCGGCTTCGACTGTTGACCACATCATCTGCGGCGACAAAAGCCTGATCGGCAGAGACAGACTTATGTCTAAGCTTTACGCGGTAGCACGGAATAAAGACGACAATGGTGCGGTACGTGCTGCTCAGCAGCAATGGCTCGCCAAGGTACAGGCGTGCGGCGATGCCGCCTGTGTGAAGGAGCAATACGACGACAGGATCCCCAATCTGATCACGAATAGTAGTGGGATCGCAACGACATCATACTCGCGATCTCACAGTTACAGCGACGGCAGCAATTATAGTGGGACGTTGCAGATGTTTGGTCCAGATGGCGGCCTTGCGGTGGTTTCCATCAGCGGTATTTACGCGGCGCGAGACGCTGCAACAAACGGCAACGTCTATGCCAGTGGATTGGATGGCGTGGCCACAATGAGAGGCGGTCTGGGACACATGGATATGGGCGACGGATGTATCGTCACGCTTCGACGCTTTGGAAGCCAAGCTTGGCGCATAACCGTGACAAAAAAATGCACGCAAGAACAAGCCGACTATATTGAGCTGGACGGCGTGTATCGGCGCTGATCGGCCCGTGAACATTAAATTTCGCTGCTTGCGATCATCGGCGCCTGTTCTCGATTTTATCGCCGATTCTGATCGAGCCTAGCAGTGTTCCCTCGGGATAGATGAGTATTTAGCACGGATTAATGAGGGCGTGACGGAGGCCAAGGCAATGCTTCTGTTAGGCGGGAGGGGATAATTTATCGCCAAGTGGTTGAAGATGGATTGGCGATTGACGGTTCGATTGCTACTGTCCGTTTCATGACGGCTTTCTCGCAGGACACTAGCCAGCCAATCCGCCTCCTGTTCCGGCTGCCATTGCTGACTTTGCGACTCCTGTGGCGTTTCTGGCCGCAGCTTATGGTGCTGTGGCTACTCGGACTGATTGGAAATTCACTTCTCAACGAATTTGCAGTCATGATCGGCCGGTTAAATGCATTGGCCGGCCTGTCCACCTTGGCACTGGTCGTGCTTCTCAAACTGGTGATTATCGTCGCGCTGTTCGAGACCGTACGACCGGGATTGCCGGCACTCGACGCCGCCTCACGTGTTGCGGCCGCGCGCCCCGATAGCGATGGCGGGGACAGTCCTGCGATGCCGGGCTTCACATCGCTGCTCGCGCTCACCCTCGTGCCATTCTTCGCCTATTATGCCGCCTGGGGCTTCCTGGGCGATACGGTAAGAGAATATTCCAGGCTGTCGATCGACCTGACGATGTTCGGCGAAGACTATAATCCCCTGAAATTCGGTAGTAGCGCCTGGCTCCTCGTGTCGGTCGCCGTCGCCTGGGCGGTCCGGCGCTTCGCCAAGTTCATGCACAAGCGATCGAAGGCTCCGATCTGGGCGATCATCATCGTGGTTTGCGAGGCGAACTGGGCTTTTATCGGTCTCTACGTCATTTCCACCTGGGAGGGCGATATCCGCTCCTGGGTGGCCAACCTCCCCGAAACGATCGGACATTTCCTCGGACTTCTCAATCCGGTTGGCGATGCTGCGGCAGCCACTGTCTTTCCGCCGACTGCGGAAGCTGCTTCGATTTCCTTTTCCAGGCAAATGCGCGGTCTGTTCCTCTATGCCCTCTATCCCGTCGTATGGCTGACTCTTGCGGCACTGGTCTATGGCTATGACATCAATGGCGAACGACCGCTGACAGAAGGTCGCCTGACGCGTGCAGTTTCGCGATGGGAGGCACTGCCGAAAGCCATACGCGATTTCATTTCGCACTTCATTGCAGGGACGGCCAAACGCTATCGCGCCTTGGCGGAGGGCGTCGGCCTGACCTTAAGTTCCGGCATCGGGCTAACGCTCGGCGTTATCGTGCTTTACAGGATGCTGGATTGGAGTTCTGCATGGGCCTGGTACGGGGTATCCCGTTTCATCGGTCCGCACGATTTGCCTTTATGGCAGATGATTGCCCAGGCCATAACGCTCTTCTTTGGCAGCCCCAGTTCGCCGGGTGACGGCGTTCTCGTCATGCCGATCAAGATTTGCCTGCTTGCCGCTGCGCTGGAGATAGGTTTTGCGCAAGGACGGCAATGGCGCCGAAGCGGCGATTGATCCTAGTTTAGCCGCAGCGGAAAGGAGATGGTGTCCGGCCGCGTCGAGTCGAAGCTTAGCCGTACCGACAATGAGGGGATCGCATCGGCCGGTACGACAAACTTTTCTTCGATGAGCGCGCTTGCTCCCTTGGCTGGCGGTTTGCGAGATGCTGCGTCACACCCGTCGACCGGCGTTGCCTTCGGATCGAGATCGCGGCTGATATCGTTGGAAAGAATGAAATTGAGCGGAAGCCAACGTCGCCCGCTGGGATCCGTTAGGGTCAGCTGACATTGCGCCCAGGAATCGCCGATCTCTTCTTCGGCTTTTGCGGTCATTCGCACAATCAAAAGGCGCATTTGCCCTGGGAAGGTTATCTTCGCATCGCGGCCATCGCCAATCAGTCTTGCCTGATCGAGTGACCATAGGGCCTTGGCATAAGCGTGTCCGTCGACGCTGTCATGGACCCGCAGCTCGTTTCGTCGAACGTAGTCCTGGGCATTGCGCCATACATTGATGGCGTAGTTGCCTGCCAGCAGGAAGGGTAGGCTCACCAAGGACGCCAACCACAGCCGTTGTTCCCGTCTAGACACCATTATCGCCAATCTCCGCCCGGTCACGCATCTCGATGGTGCTCTGATCGAGTTTAACGCGAATTTCAGAGTCCAACTGCGGTGACGGCTGCTTGGAAACGACCAGTGTCATATCGCGCGCGTCTGCTTCCGGCAGTTCGAATATGACTATGCCCGTGCTCGACAGGCCCGGCTGCAGCGTTTTGGTCGACACCAGACGAGGCGCGCCGTCCGCGCGGTGGCTTTGCCGATAAAGACGTCCGGAAGCCCCTTCTATTTCTGCCGCCTGGATCGTCATCGTTTCATGTTTTGTCTGGAGTTCGACGCCGGCAATCACCCAGACGCCCTCCGTCTGCCGTTCGATTGGCTTTCCATAGCGGGTGAATGCAAGCGTCTTGGCGCGTATGATCTTGTCGACCTTGACGCTAAAGGTCTTGCTCGACACGGCATCCTTCTGCCGGCCTATCGTCTCGATTGGTCCCGTCAGGACGGCATAGCTTGGCGTCGTGGATTGCAGGAAGGCGAGTATGAGGGCAGCGAGGCCGACCAGCACCAGGGAGAGAAGCAGCCGCATCAAGGGGTCGCTCCTTCCGCGGCCGCGGCAACCGGCAGATCGACGCGCGCTATGTTGGTGGGATTGAACCATCCCGGCGCGGCATAAAGATTGTCCTTCGGCTTGTACGTCGTACCGATGACCGTTACTTTCAGGACCTTCGGTAATGCCTGTGTTGCCGGCAGTTCCCAAACGGCCTCCACTGCTTCAGGCATCATCGGCTGAAGATCCCAAAGTTGCTCGCGATCCCGGACGAGATAGAATTGCGGCATCGGCGCGTTCGGAATGTTGTCGAGTTTGATTGCGTCCCGATACAGGTTCGAACTCTCCGCGGTCAGGTTCTCGAGCGTCAGATCTACCGTTAAGGCCTTCTTGCCATTGGAGACGCGTAGGCCATCCGGTGTTTGGGCAGCCAGACTGGCAGAATTGAGTGTGACTTTCCACTGACCGCTATCGACGGAGGCGCCGGCCGCTACACGCGTCACCTCCGCGCCCGTGCGGGTTTCGTAGACCGATAGTCCGAGCGATAGCGCACCGGCCAGAAGGCCGCCGATTCCGGCGACGATGCGCGTCTGGAGTGCTTTGTTCGTTTTTTTGATGATCGATTGCTTCATCGCCGGATTCAATTGGGACTAGCATTTGCCACCAGGGATCGAGCCTGAACCAAGCGACAATCCTTATGTGGTACATACGCGCGATCCGGCAAGGGTGTTGATTTCAATCTGGTCCACCCTTGCCGAGATTCCAGCCGCGGCCGTCTTGTCATGCTCTCTCCTGTTCCTGGCATCTAACCCGAACTCAGGCAGAAATTCCACTTATCCGCGTTGTCCACATGTCCCGAGCCAGTTCTGCTCTCTTTTTTAGACTTTCGACATTTCCGTGTTATGTGCGCCCTCAAAACTGAAACGGAGATTTTTGTAAGCATGATTGAACTGACCCCGTCGCAGATCGCCGGGCTGAAACTTGCCCAACAGGGGGATCTTTATCCCCAGTCGCCAAAGAAATGGACCCATGAGAACGCGACTGTGACGTTCGCTAAATCCGACCGCTGGAAAGAACGTCCGCAAAAGATAAAATTCACAAGCGACGTCACATTAGGCCAGTTGACGGCGCAGGGCCTTCTAGAACGGCGACACCTTGATGATGATGCTGCGAAAGACGTCTATGGTATCACGATGGCCGGAAAGATCTGGCTGTTGAGGAACAAGTAGAGTTCCTAATCTATTCCCTTTTCCACCGACCGTCCTGCCAATGGCATGGTCTTGGACAGATATCGAGTTTGACGGAGATGGCGGTAACCGACCATTTCGTCGTTTCTTTTAGCCTAGCCCCACGAGCGGATGGACTGACCCCCGAAAGTCGGTGTCCAGGGGTTTTCTTTTGGCTAGAAGCCACTCTCCCGATCTCACGGGAGAGTGGCTTGGCGCATAAGTCGCTCCGGATACGCTGCCGAATCTCACGGACGAACGCGGATGATCGTCTTCCCGGTGCGTCGCTCGGTCGGGCTGAAGGCGGCAATGGCGTCATCGAGGGTAGAGATGGTGCCGATGTTCGCGCGTAGGCGTCCATCCCGCACCCGCTGACCGATCTCGCTCAGTTGGGAACGATCGGATTCGACGACGAAGTCGATCGCCAAGCCGTCGGCGGGTCGCGCCTCGACCGGCCCAACGATGGAGACCAACGTTCCACCGGCTCGTATCAGGCGTGCGGACCGCTTCTGGATGTCGCCGCCGACAACGTCGAACACCAGATCGACGCCGCCCACGTCTTCGAGAACATCGTTTTCAAGATCGACGAATTCCTGCGCACCGAAGTCGTGCGCCTTCTGACGATCGGCAGCGCGTCCAGTACCGATGACATAAGCGCCGGCCTCTCGTGCGAGTTGCGTCGCCATCGTGCCGACCGCGCCGGCGGCTCCATGCACAAGGATGCTCTGACCCGCCTGAAGGCGGCCGTGCTGGAACAGCCCCTGCCACGCGGTTAGGCCAGAGATCGGGAGGCTTGCCCCCACCGTGAAGTCGACGTCGCCCGGCAGCGGTGCGAGGTTGCGTGCCTCGATAGCTATATACTCCGCTAGGCTGCCATCGCGATACCAGTCCGAAAGCCCGAAGACTCGCTGTCCTACCGATAGTCCCGTCGTGCCGTAGCCGAGCGCGGTGACCACTCCGGCCAGTTCATGCCCGGGGATCGACGGCGTGCGCTGGTGTGGTACCGGCCGCAGTGATGACAAGCACTGGCTTTGCCGAACCCCTGGTTAAAACGAAACCTACGGCCGCAAACGAGGATGGCGATCTTTCTGCCGCCGTTGAGGCCTTCAGTCGTCGGCAAGATTTGTCTGACCTCTCAAGCCTCATGACCTTTCTGTCGAGATATCCGCACAGCGGCTGGTCGACAGCGCTCTGGACAAATATCGGTCTTTCGTACCTTCATGACGGCTATTTCTCGCGCGCGATCGATGCGTGGCAGAAAGCCTGGGCGGAAGGGCAGGACGGCTCTTCTCCCGAAGCTCGAGTCCTTGTCGATCGTGCCGTCGGCGAACTTGCCAGCCTTGAGGCCAATTTTGGCCGAACCGACGATTTGACGGCGCTCTTTGGTCAGATCGGGCAAAGACAAGTGTCCGGGCCGGCGACTGAATCCATTCAGTCTGCCCGCGACATGCTGACGCTCGTCAAGGCAGATCCGCGACACTTGTTCAACTGCGGACCACTCGCCTTGCGGGCGCTTCTGCTCAGTCAGAATGTCAGCGCGGATAAGCTCAACTTTCTGCAGTTCTACAATGCCGGGCTCGAGGGCACGACACTCGCTGAACTCGGCGGATTGGCCGACCGTCTGAAGTTCGACAACCGGCTGGTCCATCGTTCACCGGACGAGGCTGTTCCTGTCCCCTCTGTCGTTCACTGGAAAGTGGGTCACTTTGCTGCGATCGTTGGCTTTGAAAACGGCCGCTATCATGTGCAGGATGCCGTCTTTCCGAATACAGACATCTGGATCACTCCGGACGCGCTGAACACGGAGGCAAGTGGCTATTTTTTGGTGCCTGCCAGTGAAATGGCCAGCTCGAAGTGGCAGCCGGTTACGCTGACGGAAGCCGCCGCAATTCGTGGCAAGGGATCCACCAACAGCACTCGTAAAGGTGATGCCGGCGATCCAGAATCAGGCAGCCAAGGACCAACGCCCCCTGATCCCAACATTCCCTCTCTTGGCGGTTCGGACGGGCTGGGTGGGGATGGCAATAAAACTCCCTGGCCAGGTGCCACGGGCGGCAATAACAACAATAGGTGCCCTCTCTGCGTCGTCAGCATCAAGGAATCCAGCGTCAGCGTGGCACTCTCCGACACGCCTGTCGGTTATGTGCCGCCAGTCGGTCCATCGATGAAGATCGGTATCAGTTATAATCAGCGCGAGGACAGCCAGCCCGCCAATTTCGATTACTTCAACATCAGCCAGAAATGGTCGCTGAGCTGGTCGAGTTATATCATCGATGATCCCACCAATCCGGGTGCGAACGTCTCACGCACCATGGGCGAAGGCGGTGCCTTCTATTACATCGGCTATGATTCCGCCCGTAAGACCTTTGCTGCGCAGGATACGGACGGCTCGATCCTCGCGCTGGTTTCACAGTCGCCGGTCAGCTATCGGCGACTGTTGCGCAACGGCGGCATGGAAATCTATGAACAGTCCGACGGCAGCGCCGCCTATCCGCGAAAGATTTTTCTCAGCAAGGTCATTGATCCTCAAGGCAATGCTGCAATTTTGCATTATGACAGCCAAAAGCGGCTTACCTTCATCACCGATGCGGTTGGGCGTGAGACGACCTTCAGCTACAACGTGCCCGGACAGCCGTTACTGATCAGTGATATCACCGATCCCTTCGGGCGCAGTGCGAAGCTCGCCTATGACAATCAGGGACGCCTGATTTCGATCACCGACATCATCGGGCTCACCTCGAGTTTCACCTATGATGCAAACTCTCTGATCAACAGTTTGACCACGCCCTATGGCACGACACGTTTCAGCTACACGGCGCCGGGAACGGCAAGTCCGCCTCGCTTCGTGCAGGTCACGGATCCACTCGGCAATAAGGAGCGCGAGGAATGGTTGGAGCCAGCTCCAATTCCCGCAAGCGATCCAGCTGCCACTGTTCCGGTGGGCATGCCACTTCCGCTGACAAACGGCTATCTGACTTACCGCAACAGTTTCCATTGGGACAAGAGTGCCTATGTCGCGGCAGGTTGCACCGATACCGGTGGATGCGACTATACCAAGGCCAGGATCCGTCATTTCGTGCACATGCCGGGATCCACCATCAAAGGTACGTCGATCGAAAGTGAAAAATATCCGCTGGAGAACCGTGTCTGGTACACCTATCCCGGCCAGACGAGCGCAACGGGCACTCCATTTGGTGGCACCTATAACAAGCCGACTGGCATTGGACGCGTGTTAGACGACGGCACGTCACAGATCAGTACGTTTTCCTACGACAGCAGTGGGAACCTTACCCAGGCGACTGATCCGTCCGGACGGATTACCTACTACTCGTACACGAACGGAATTGATGTCGCTGCTGTCAGTCAGGCGAGTGAATTCGGCTCACAGTCCACGCTTGCGCAGTTCATTTACAACAAGCAGCATAGGCCGATTTTTTATGCCGACGCGGCCGGTCGCACGAGCACGATCGAATACAATGCAGCTGCTCAGATGACGTCCATTACCGATGCACTCGGCGAAAAGACAACATATAAGTATGATGCGAACGCAAATCTGGCATCGGTTACCAACGCCAACAACGCCACCGCGGCAAGCTACACCTATGATGCCTTTGCTCGCGTGCGGACCTATACCGATTCTGAGGGTTGGACGGTCACATTCGACTATGACGCTGCCGACCGCATCACTAAAATCACTTACCCGGACGGGACATCGGTTCGCTACACCTATCAGAGGCTGGAGCTCGTCTCCTACAAGGACCGGGAGGAACGGCTTTGGCGATATCAATACGACGCCAATAGACGTCTAGTTGGCATCATCGATCCGCTGCGGCAGACGACAAAGCTGGGCTATGATCCCACCGGAAATCTCGTTTCTCTGACCGATCCGAAAGGGAACGTGACGTCCTGGGCCTATGACGTTCAGGCCCGGCAGACATCCAAAACCTATGCTGACAACAGCACCGTCACCTACATCTATGAAAACACGACCAGCCGTCTGAAGAGCGTTCTCGACGCGCTGGGTCAGACGAAACAATATAGCTATGCGATCGACAACAATCTAACTGGTCTGAGCTATCTCAACGCGGCCAACCCGACACCAAATGTGTCACTTACCTATGATCCCTATTTCGTCCGACCAGCTTCGATGACGGATGGTGCGGGGACCACGACCTATACCTATAACCCTTCTTACGTCGACGGCGCCCAGCAGCTTGCCCAGGAGTGCTTCACGGCAACCGGTGCTCCGAGTTGCTCTCACACGATCGCCTATGGCTATGACGCCTTGGGGCGGGCCGCGAGCCGACAGATCTCCGGAAGTGGCGCAGAGACGTTTCAGTATGATGCCATTGGCCGTGTAATCAGCCATTCAAGCGATCTCGGCGCATTCCAGCTCACTTACCTTGGTCAGACCCCTCAGATCAGCGTCAGACAATTGCTACCGGCGACCTCGAGCCTGAAAACCGCCTGGACCTATCTCGACAATGCCCATGATCGGCGCCTGTCTGGTATCGCGAACACAGGGCTGACCACGGGTCAGTTCACGAACTTCACCTTCGACACCACACCCGAGAATTTTATTACCGGCATCACGCAGGAGAGCGATGCGAGCGTTGCAGAGCCTAATCCCGTCGCACAGACCGTCTCCTTCAATAATCTCAATGAGATCACACAGATATCCGGTCAGACCTACAACTATGACGCTAATGGCAATTTGTTGTCTGATGGTGAGCGGACCTATTCCTGGGACGCGGAAAATAGGTTGATCGGTATCACCTATGCTTCACAACCCGGCAAGCAGACGCAATTTGTCTACGACGGACTTGGACGCCGCATCGAGATTGATGATACACCCGCTGGTGGTGGAGGCACCGTCGCATCAAAATACACCTGGTGCGGCAGCAAGCTTTGTCAGGCGCGCGATGTTTCCTATGCTGTGACCCGGAGCTATCTGGAGGAGGGTGAGTATCGTGTTGGCGCAACCGATCCGTCGCTCTTCTACGGTATTGATCAGATCGGTTCGGTGCGACGGGTCTTTGAGAGCACAGCAAGCGCGCCAAACTACGATTTCGATCCCTGGGGAGTTCGGCCTCTAGCCGGCGACTCAATCGTCGACTTTGGCTTTGCTCAAATGTTTGATCGCCAAAACGTCGGCGTGAAACTGACGCAATACCGGGCCTACGATCAAACGACCGGGCGATGGGCTTCCCGGGACCCAATAGCGGAGCGAAGCGATAGTCCTGAGAATTTGTATCGGTACGTCAGTCTAAATCCCTTGTCCAAGATCGATCCGGGTGGCCTGGTGAACCGCGCCGGATTTGCCGGAGGCTCCAACTTCTGAGAAAGTGGAGCCGATATGCGCAAGACAACAAACAAATTTTCACCGGAAGTCCGCGCCCGAGCAGTGCGGATGGTTTTGGATCACCAAGGCGAATATTCCTCGCGATGGGCAGCGGTTTCCTCGATCGCCGCCAAGATCGGCTGCACGGCGCAGACGCTCAATGAATGGGTGAAGAAGGCGGAAGTGGACGATGGTTCCCGGCCTGGTCTCCCAAGCGACGTGGCCGAGAAGATGAAGGCTCTGGAGCGGGAGAACCGCGAGCTTCGGCAGGCCAATGAGATACTGCGCAAAGCGTCCGCTTATTTCGCGATGGCGGAGCTCGACCGCCCATTGAAGCGATGATCTCCTTCATCGACGAACACCGGTCGGTATTCGGGGTCGAGCCGATCTGCAGACTGCTGCCGATTGCCCCATCAACCTATTACGAGAACGTTGCCAAACGCCTGGACGTGGACCGGTTGTCGGTCCGCGCCCGCAGCGACATTGCATTGAAGATCGAGATACGCCGTGTGTTCGAGGCGAACTTCCGCGTCTACGGCGTGCGCAAGATCTGGCGGCAATTGAAGCGGGAAGGCTTCGATACCGCCCGTTGCACCGTCGCCCGGCTCATGCGATCGATGGGGCTTCAGGGTATCATCCGGGGCAAGCCGATCCGCACGACGATCCCGGACAAGACGGCTCCCAGCCCGCTCGATCGGGTGAACCGCCAGTTCAAGGCTCCCGCGCCGAACAGGCTCTGGGTTTCGGATTTCACCTATGTGGCCACCTGGCAGGGTTTCGTCTACGTGGCCTTCGTCATCGACGCCTTCGCGCGCCGGATTGTCGGCTGGCGGGTGAGCCGGACGGCACATGCCGGGTTCGTCCTCGATGCTTTGGAACAGGCGCTTCATGAGCGGCGTCCCGTTCATGGCGGCGGCCTGATTCACCACTCGGACAGGGGCGTTCAATACGTGTCGATCAAGTATTCCGAGCGACTGGCCGAGGCAGGCATCGAGCCTTCTGTCGGAAGCGTCGGCGACTCTTACGACAACGCCCTCGCCGAAACGATCAACGGCCTCTACAAGGCCGAGGTCATTCATCGGCGCGGACCATGGCGCAACTTCGAAGCGGTTGAATTCGCCACCTTGGAATGGGTCGACTGGTTCAATCATCGACGACTTCTGGAGCCCATCGGAAACATCCCGCCAGCCGAAGCCGAGGAGCAGTATTACGCCATGCTGGACGAACCAGCCATGGCGGCATAACTTAAACCAAACAGCCTCCGGCAAACCCGGCGCGGTTCATGGCATCTCAAAGTCTCCCTTTAAATGGACCACCAGGTGGCGCGCTTACGCGACCGGGAAAGCAGATCAGGATCTACAACATGCAGGGAGGTCCTTTCTGTGATATAGATCTGGACCATGATCACGGCGCAGGAATGCCCCACCTCCATTTTTGGAAGGGACCCACAAACGATGACCGTCTTGATGGGCTTCCGATTCCACCCGGCTACTGATGAGGAAAATCCATTGCAAAATGAAGTTGTACTGTCGCTGTCTCCTCAGTTTACTGTTCAAGAAAATGATGATGGCCGACATATCTGGATGGTCAAGACTCCCGAAAACATGCGACTAGCTGAAACCATGAGAAGCAGCAAACGTTTCTCGTCGGTTACAGTATTTATCGATCTCGGAGGCAGTGTTGAAAACGTAATTTCGATGCTCCCTACATTGACTGAGCACCATCCGAAAAGCGACCGCATCTTCGTGCGCGGAATCAATAGTCAAGCAGCTGCGCGAATATATGATGAGATCTCCAGCGAGTGGCTTGCAGAGCATGTCGACGATGAACTAATTTTGCGTCGTAAAGCTAAGCTTATTTAGCTTGCCTAGACCCCTCGCCGTTGGGTCAGTATGCCGGAGACCCCATCAGGGAACGATGATCCAGAAAATGTCATCTGCAGGTGGCGAAAACATTGCCAACCTGTCAATCACCGAACAGTGCGAAAACCGGGCCGGCGTCTTCTAAGCAGTTGCGGCAACCGACCGACCTAGCGACTTCCTCGAATATTGCAAGCAGAACCTTTGATCCTTCGCGCGAGCCTCGGATGCCGCGTCCTGTTGCGGATGATAATGAGAAACATCTTGGCGAGTAGCGTAAGCGGTAGCCATCCGAGCAAAAGTCTTCAATCATGGGACGATCCCTATGACTGGGTTGTGATGTGGTTGTCGGAACCTGTGACAGAGTTCGAGCCATATCGCCTGCCTTCGAAACCTGTTTCCGTCGGGGATAAGGTCATAACTGTGTCCATCCATATGCCGCGCTGGTTTCACAGTCGCCGGTCAGCTATCGGCGACTGTTGCGCAACGGCGGCATGGAAATCGCAAGCGCCGTCTCCGCCCCATTGGATTGGCTGTATTTTGAGGCTTGCTGCGTTTGCAAGAAGGTTTCCAGGACTATCTGGAGATTTGCATGGCAGATGATGGATTTGTTGGTCGCGACGAAGTTGTCGAGCCGCGCCGCGGAAACCGGCGTTGGCCGGATGATGTGAAGGCGCGGATCGTGGCGGAAAGCCTTGAGCCTGGTGTTCGTGTTGTTGATGTCGCGCGCCGTCATGACGTTGTTGCGCACCAGCTTTCCTTGTGGCGCCGGCAAGTGCGCGAGGGCATTCTGGCCCTGCCTTTTGAGGCTATGTCGGGCCTGTCGGAGAGCGGCGATGCCGAGCCTGCATTTGTGCCTTTGGCGATTGCGGCAGAGTCGAGCGAGGCTGTGAATGTTTTGGCGCCGCCGCTGCCGGAGGCGGGTTGGCCGGTCTTGACGTTGGAGATCGGTCCGGACGTTGTGATGCGGGTTCCCGGCGATGTGCCGGTTGAACGTGTGGCGGCTCTGGTGCGAGCGAGGCGAGGGGCGGCATGATCGTCGCGGGCCGACGACTGCCGATCCTGATTGCAACGCAGCCGGTGGACTTCCGCTGTGGGCATCATTCCAGTACGATGCGATCGGCCGTGTGAGCAATCATTCCAGCGACCTTGGCGCCTTCCAGCTTACCTATCTCGGCCAAACCGCTCAGGTAACGGTCCGGCAGTTGCTGCCGGCGACTTCCAGCCTGAAGACCACTTGGAGCTATCTCGACAATGCCCATGACAGGCGCCTGTCCGGTATCGCCAACACCGGACTGACAACCAGCCAATTCACGAACTTCACCTTCGAGACCACGCCCGAGAATTTTATTACCGGCATCACGCAAGAGAGCGACGCGAGCGTACCGGAACCCGATCCCGTCGCGCAGACCGTATCCTTCAACAATCTCAACGAGATCACACAGATATCCGGTCAAGCCTACAACTATGACGCCGAGGGCAATCTGTTGTCTGACGGTGATCGTACCTATTCCTGGGACGTGGAAAATCGATTAGTCGGTGTCACTTATGCTTCACAGCCTGGCAAACGGACGAAGTTTACCTACGACGGGTTTGGTCGTCGGGTCGAGACTGACGATGCGTCAGTCGGGGGAGGGAGCGCCGCTATCTCGAAGTACGTCTGGTGCGGCAGCAAGCTCTGCCAGGCGCGCGATGCTTCCTATGCTGTGACCCGAAGCTATCTGGATGAGGGTGAGTACAAGGTTGGAGCAACCGATCCCTCGCTCTACTACGGTATTGATCAGATCGGTTCGGTGCGACGTGTATACGAAAGCACGACTAGCGCTCCGACTTCCGATTTCGACCCTTCGGGCGTGGCCGTACAGGCCGATGCGATACCAACAGATTTCGGTTATGCTGGGATGATTGAAAAGTCAGAGGAAGTCGGCTTAAACCTCTCGCAATACCGCGGCTATGACGCCTCGACCGGACGCTGGCTTTCTCGAGATCCGCTAACCGATTCCACCGTCCAGATGATTGGTCAGAGCATAGACAATGCGGTTAGCATCTCATCCCTATCACCCTTCTCTTTCACGAAAGTCGGGGCACTTTCAGAGGCGGACTTTCTGCTTAGAGGCGGGTCACTGGCTTCCGAAGTAAACCCCTATCAATATGCTAACGCGCGACCAACAATTGAGATTGATCAAAGTGGGCTCAATCCGTTTACACCGGATCAATCGGCAGTAGTTGATTTGGCGAAAGGTGCTCAAAGAGGAGGATTGTCGATAACGGATGCGCAGACACTGCTCGGTTGGGCTCAAGAATATGGCCTTCCATGCAGAGGACCGGAAATTCACCCAAATCGTCCGTTTAATATCCTGCACATTCACGTTGGTCCTATTAACCACATACCGGTGAACTGATCATGCATGCTTTCGATATAGTCAAAAATGTTCGTGGAAGAGCTTTTGCAGAACTCATCAACGAGCTAAGCAAATATAGCGATGTAGTTGGTTTCGTGTTGAGAGAACAAAACGAACTCTCAGATGAAGGCAGTCTTTTCCTAGAAGCGATTAAGGCAGAAATAATTAATGAGGCGGATTCTCACTCTTGGCCGGGAACCATACTTCTTCTAGACACCGCGCGAGTGGTAGAGTGCAAAATGTCCGCGAGCGTCGTAGATGCAATCCGCAGGTACTGGGACGGCTTTTTCGACGGTGCGGGACGCGGCTTTCCGGAAGATATCTTCATGAAAGACAAAGAAGGGACACTTATTTTAGAGACCGTGGGGCATGAGCGGTACGGCCTGATAAGGATTCCTGAAATATCTTTACCGATTAAAACGCTGATGAAAGGCGGGTATTTGAAGCCAATGCTATCAAGCGGTAACACCGAAACCATAGGCGGAGAATAATTTGTTTGTGAGTTGACCTGCCACTGAAGTTCATCCAACGGCGATTAGACCGTATGTTCGCGGGATGAAGGTGGCCCGCCCCCGCGGTAAGCTAAATCGGGGGTTGCTCTGGATAGGCCGGAGCCTTGCCCCATGCTTAGCGAGGGCGAACCATGAAAGAAGATAGCGTAATTTTCATCGGCCTGGATACGTCGAAGCTGAAGATTTCTGTGGCCATAGCCGATGGAAGCCGCAACGGAGAGGTACGGTTTTTCGGCGACATTTCCTTGGAGCCGGCATCAGTGGCATCGATGGTCAACAAGCTTTCCAAGCGCGGAGCCAAGCTTCACTTCTGCTATGAGGCGGGTCCGACCGGTTACGGCCTTCACCGCCAGATTGTCGAGCTGGGGCATGACTGCGTGGTGGTGGCGCCGTCGCTGGTGCCCAAGCGTGCGGGCGATCGGGTGAAGACAAACCGCCGGGATGCCATGAGTCTGGCGGGCCTTCACCGGGCGGGCGAGCTGACCGCGGTCTGGGTCCGAGATGAAGGCCATGAGGCGATCCGCGACCTGGTGCGGGCGCGCGAGGCGGCCAGTCTGCACCATCTTCACCGCCATCGCATCAGCGCCGCTAGGCATCGCAAGCGCCGTGCAGCCGCCATGATAATCTCGCGCGACGTCACCCTTGTCGATTGCCGCCCGAGCGCCTCTCTACTAACCGTTCCTTGCTCGACGAAAGTTAAGGCGACGATACCCGATGGCCTGCTTCAACATCGCGTGCGCGAAGTATTGTTGATGCGATCGACATTGCTCCCCCAGTTTATTTGGTCCCGACGCTCTTCCGTCGGCATTTCAAGCGTCCGACCCTTACAAAAAGAAGGCCGTCTCCCGTTGGATGGAGACGGCCTGAGGCGGATCTTGGGAGGATCCGCGGCTTCAGCGGCGAGGGGAGGGACGCCGAAGCCAGGTAGCCGGGAGGAAGCTACCCGCCTCATGGGGGTGAGGCTACGAGGAGAGGTTAGTTCAATCCTGCCGGCAGCGTAATTACACCTAGGTATTGCCCGCCTAGACCTTGGCCTACCGCGGGTTTGGCCTGCTGCCGGTTCTTTGGACAAAGAGTTAATCGGTATCGTCGCCTTAACGTTTGCGGTGGTAGTCACCGGCATGAGCAAGCTCCCGCCGGCCGATCTCACGCCGCATCGTTATAAACGTCATCGCTTTCCCGCCGAGTTTTCGATCGTGGAACCTCGGGACAAGTTTCACAAACGTCAACGTCCCATGCCTCCATGGTGGCATGATCGGGAGCGTGCCCGGCCAGGTTGCTCGTACGCCGAAGGTTGAATCGTGAGCGCAATGAATGGCCCACGGCTTTTGTGATTGACTAAAATAGGTTTCTGGCTCTCGGTCAGAACTTCTGCTTTGCCCGCTTCGGCATAAAATAGGTTCGGATATTGACGAGTGCTTCGGCGACGGCAGCAGCATCCTGGTGGGTCGCTTTCCGTTTTATCTCGCCGAGCTTGCGGAGTGGCGCGATGATATCCCCAGTGACGGCATGACCTCGAAGGACAGGCCGCCACAGCTTCGGCGCATACCCTGTTCCCAGCAAAAAGCAGAGGTCCCAATCAAATGGATCAAGGGTCTGATCATCGATCTGGGTGAACCTTGGCCGGTGGTCTTTCGGTCTCTCGGAAAGGCTTGCAGATATCCGATTATACTCTGCAACGATCGTCTGCACGGCCCGATGTTCGGTTGTTTCCATCGGCAGGTTTAGGGCATCCGGGCCGGTCAGTTCCGGGATCCATTGCCGTGGGTCGATGAACTTCGGGCCGATGATGAGGGCCGTAAGATAACCATCGAGACTGCTCATTGACCAGATAGGCGATGGCGGACGACGTCTCCTGATAAAGGCTTCGAACGCTTCGTCATCGAGCTTCGGTCGCGGCGTCATCTGGAGTTGCCCCCAAAAGACCGGACATGCTCAGGTTTGAGATTGCGAGTTGATGAACTCGCGCGGCGATTGATATCCTAAAGCACTGTGCGGGTGAAGATTGTTGTAATGCTCGAACCAGAACGGCAGTTGAGCGATGACGGTTTCAGCATCCGGGGTTGGATTGACCGAGACGTAGTCGCGCTTGAAGGTTTTGACGAACGCCTCGGCCATGCCGTTCGATTGCGGGCTTCGCACCGGTGTCGTGCAAGGTTCCATGCCGATCTCGCGGAGCAAGGATGCCGTGTCCCTAGCGATGAAGCAGGAGCCGTTGTCGGTGAGCCATTCGATGGGCTCGGATAGCATGTTGATGCGGCCGAAGCGGTTCTCGACAGCGGTGATCACGAGGTCCTGCACGTCTTCGCTCTTGATGCCTTCGGTGGTGGCGACATGGGCAATTGCCTCGCGGTCGCAGCAGTCGAGGGCGAAGGCGACGCGGACCTTCTCTTTGTTGTCGCAGCCGATCTCGAAGCCGTCGGAGCACCATCTGATGTTTGAACGCTCGACGGCGACCCGGCCGTCATGAAGGCGATCATCGACCGCTCCGGTATGACGCACCAGTAGCAGATTGTGCAGCTTCATCACCCGGTAGACGCGCTTGGCATTCGGCCATGAACGCCCCAGTTTCCGGGCATTCCGACGCAGGATGGCATGGACACGCCGATAGCCGTAGGTAGGCGTATCGGCGATGACGGCCTTGATGTCCTCCACCAGCTCGCGATCAGGTAGTGGCGGGCGTCCTCTGGCTTTGGAAGGGGAGCCTGCGGCACGCGCGGCGATATTCGAGCGGGCGACACCTAGAGTTTCGCAGACGGTCTTCATTCCAAAATCCCCCTCGGAAGAGAGAGCGAGCGCAACAGATGTTTTTTTGGGCCACCGGCGATTTCGAGGGCTTCCTTCAGGATTTCGCTCTCCATCGTCTTCTTGCCCAACAGGCGTTGCAACTCCTTCACCTGGGCCTGAAGCGCTCGGTATTCGGAAGCCGGAACGACTTCCTCTTCGGCGGCCGTCGCCGTCAGTGCCCCTTGGGACGCCAGCTTGCGCCAGGCGAACAACTGGTTCGGCTGGATGCCATGCCGACGCGCGACGATGCTCACCGTCGCGTCCGCCTCATAGGTCTCGTGGATGATTGCCAGCTTCTCTGCCGTGCTCCAGCGCCGCCGACGTTCCGGCCCGGCGAGGACTTCCATCTTAAAATTGCTGCTAGTCATATTACCAACATTACTCCTACCCACTTAGCTAAGTGGTGGAGCATGTCCGGGCCTTTCGGGGGCTAATTCACCATCTCCTGGCTGTTCTGTGTCATGCCGCTTGTCGCTCCTGCTGTGTCATCGCTTCGCGCTCCGCCTTCCAGGCCCAAGGCAAAAGGCTCTCCATCTCGTTGGCTTTCACTTTGCCGGAGATGATGCGCTCCAGCACATCGGCAAGCCAGACGTCGGGGTCCACGCCGTTAAGCTTTGCCGTGTTCACGAGCGATGCCAGGACCGCGAAGGTCTTGCCACCCCGCTCGTTGCCCACGAATAATGAGTTCTTTCTCGTCAAGGCCACGGATTTCATTGAACGCTCGACGACATTGGAGTCCACCTCGATCCGGCCATCCTCCAGGAAGGCTGTCAGTCCGCTCCAGTGGTTGAGCATGTAAGTGACTGCCTTGCCAAGTGCCGATTTCGACGACACCTCGTCGCTCAGTTCGGTGAGATGGACCTTCAGTTCTCTCATGATGGGAGCTGCCTCACGACGCCTGCCGCTAAGCCGGGTATCTTCATCTTCCCCTCGTAGTTTTGCTTCGATGCGATAGATTTCGGCAATCCTGGCAAGGATCGACAAGGCCTCCGAAGAGCCGGTCAGTTTGACGACATCAACGAACTTTCGCCGTGCATGGGCGAGGCAGAAGGCCAGCCGCATGGGGGCAACGTTGCTCTTGCCGCGTCGTTTGACCATGGTTTTATAGGCTTGGTATCCATCAACCTGAAGCACGCCGGCAAACGACGACAGTTGCCCCTCAACCTCGCGAGCGCTGCGGCTTTCGGCAAAAGTATAGGCCACCGCCGGTGGCGCCGGACCATTCCAGGGGCGGTCGTCAACTGCTTGCGCCCATAACTGGCAAAGCTTGGTTCGTTTGCGCCCCGGATCGAGGCGCGGAAGTGGCGTCTCGTCACAGAACACCCTTGGCTGCGAGCGGATGAAGGCGGTGAGTGCATCATAGAGAAGTTCGAGCCACCAGGCGACCCGCGTCACCCAGGCACCGAGTGTGCCGCGATCGATGATGACGCCGCAGGAGGCCAGCATCTGGGCCTGGCGATTGAGCGGGAGATGCCAGGCAAACTTCGAAACAGCGACATGCGCGGCAAACGCCGTGGTCACCATGCCACCGTCCATCACGCGCGCTGGTGCCGGCGCCTGCACAACAACGTTTTCGCAAGCCCGGCATGCATAGCGCGGCCGGATCGTCCGTTTCACCCTGACAACCGCAGGCACGATGTCGAGCGCCTCGCTGACATCAGCGCCGATGCAATGAAGTTCGAACGAACAGCAGGGACAAGTCTTGCTCTCCGGCTCGATGACCTCGTCATAACGCGGAAGGTGTTTGGGCAAGCGGCCGATATTGCGGGCTGGCGATCTCCGTGCCTGCGTTTTGTCGTCATCGACTGGCGCGACATCGTCATTGGCAGCAACGGGAATGTCGCTTAGATCGCCAAGATCGAGCATTGCCTGCGTCGGATCGAGCACCGTCATCTTCTCCGATTTCGTCCCGAAGAGTTGGCGCTCAAGGAAGGCCACGCGCGCCTTGAGGTCGGCATTCTCTTCGTTGAGCGAGAGAATGATCCGGGTCAATTGCGCAGCATCCTGGGGCAAGGGATCGGGTCGAAGCGGCATGACAGACCCTACCATATGAGCCTGAATCTTCAAGCAAAACCAATAGGATCAGCCTGCTTTTGAGGGCCTTCTCACCGCGTTTCGTTTGACCCGCGTCCAGTCAATGCCGGCCAGCAAAAGCGAGAACTCCTGGGCACTCATCTGCATCGCGCCATCGCAGATCGGCGGCCAAACGAACTTTCCGCTTTCCAACCACTTTGTTGCCAGGATCATGCCTGATCCGTCCCAGTAAATGCAGCGAAGGCGATCGAGGCGCTTGGCGCGGAATACAAACACGTCGCCACAATAGGGATCGGCCGCAAGCGCTGACGCCACCAAGGCCACAAGCCCATTCATCCCGCGCCGGAAGTCGACAGGTTGCGTCGCAACCATGATCTTCGCGCCATTTGGCGAAACTCCGATCACCGGCGCCCTCGCAACGCCGCTACCATCGCCTGCGCCAGTTCAGGCGCCACCGAGCCGATGACCGTCATGCGTGCGCCCGCAATCTCGATCTCAATTCGGCCAGCGAGAACCTCCGGGGCATTCGATGGCGAGCCTTCGTGTCGTGCGCCATCCCCAACCACTGTCACCGGCACGAACACGGCAGGTGGCAAACTGGTCTTTGCCGACCGTTGAGAGGTTAGTCCGGCTTCCCGTCGCCACACATTCAGCAAGCCGCGATTGACGCCCCAGCGCCTCGCAACAGCCGAAATGTTCACTTCAGGTTCTGCGCTCTCCGCGAGAATCCGCGCCTTCTCCTCGTCAGTCCAATTCCGCCGCTGCCGCCGACCGGTGATCATCTCGATCCGCCGATACTTTCCCTCATGCCTGGCTTCATGCATGCCTTCATCCATGACTTCAAGCATGGCATCAGCGCGATCTCCAACCATCCCGGTCCACTCCTATCAATGATAGAGCTTATCTCGCGGCCTCATTCACAAAAGAAAAGGTGGGCTGTTCGTCGCGCTCACGTTGAATCCCCCGTGGTTGTCAGGCGTTGGTGCCAAGGTGTGTAATGCGCCCATCGCATTTTGCCCTGCTCAAGATATCACCTCATGCGGTTTCAACACGGCGGCCATCGCAGGTGAGGACACGTCGCTCACATGCCGCGCTGTCGTTTTCGATCGTCTGTAAGGCGCGCCGAACGCCCGGCATTCTCGCCCCTCCGGCGCGCCGAGTTGCACCACGAAGCAGGTGCCGAGTGCGAGGATATGGATGAGTGTGAAAGCGATTTTCATGGTCAGAATCCGGTCAGAGGCACTGAAGCGACCGTCGCTTCAGTGCGCGTTTAGTTTCGTTGGGGGCTCCGACGAAGGGACTTAGGGAACGCGGTCTAGCACGCGCGGATAGCTCTGCGGCTCCAGCAAAGCTGCTTGTCGGCTGCCGGAAGCGCTTCACGCGTGGGCCAGATATGAGACGAGAATCGATGCGGAGAACACGGTGCAAGGAACACGCGGTGCGACGGCATCCCGATGACATTACGCATTGTTTCCTCCATAGAGGCCGTGGCCGGTACGGAGCAGAATGCGCCTATTCCTTCCGCGAGCCTATTCTACTTGGGCATTGTGATGCGATACCAACGTGTAAGTCGACCGCGCCCAGCGGATGGAGGGATTCTAAGTCGAGGCAGTTCCGTCCTGCATGCCACGGGCGAGCTACATTCGCCACCCGACTTTCTCTGATTTGCCGCGCCCGGAGCTTCTGGCGGACGCGACGTGCAAACATGAAATTTCGATGCGTTCGTACTAAATCTAGGTTTACTTGCTGCAACGTATGGATCATTGCGCACCACCCACGTGCAATGGCTCACAGCATGCAAAACCATCAAACTACAAGTAACGTAGTTGCCGCGAATGGCTCTTCCAAGCTCGCGAGGTTGGCATGTGCGCATCAGAATCCACGACGGCTTTGGGTCTCTTGCCCGCTCACCAGGCCCTAGCGCCTTCGACATCAGGCTATTGCGGCTCGGAGCCGGTCCCTGCCGTTACAGCGACTGACTCGCGGCTGCTTCTTTCGTCCATCGTTCACGATTTCAACAACCTACTGACGCCAATCGTCACTATCCTTGAGGAACTGCAAGCTCGACACGTAGGTACGTCCAGGCAGCTGAAGAAGATCGATGGGGCAATTTACCGCGCGGTTCTCGCCAAGGTGCTCGCCCGCCAACTTCTCGATTTTGTCAATCCGCGGCCGGTAAGCCCAGAGCCTGTGCAGATTCGCCAGCTACTTGAGCCACTCGAGACGGCTCTCGTCAGTATCCTCTCTCCCAATGTCAGGCTCAAATTAGACATCGCCGAAGAGATTCCGCCTGCCTTCATCGACCGCCAACTCGTCGAGCGCGCTCTGCTCAACCTGGCCCTCAACGCGCGCGACGCTATGCCCGAAGGCGGCGACGTCACAATTCTAGCGGCGTTGGAGTTTCCGCCTGCCTTTCACCCAGGCGGATCCGAGCGAATGATCCGTCTTTCTGTCGCCGACTGCGGGTTGGGGATGGATGACCAGACGCTGAAGATGACGGGACAGCCGGACTTCTCAACGAGGACCAATGGCACCGGTCTTGGCCTCGCGACCGTCAGGCGACTGATGGAAAGTTTGGGTGGCGGACTCTCAATAAGAAGCGCTCCTCGGCGGGGCACGACGATCGATCTTTGGATGCCGGCAATGTTGGCCTTCGATGTCGACTGAGGGCTGCTTGGATAGGAACGGCGCAACCACGATGAAACTCCGCGCTTTAATCACCGACTGGATATCCGCAGTTCGCGATCGCGTAACCGAGCGTCGTATCCAGGCGCTTGGTCTTCGTTCTCGGGCAAGCAGCCACGTCCGGTTACGGACGGACGGTAGTCGACCGCCGCCGCGCCCGATTCTACGGCGCGCCCCGTCACGCCGTCGGTGCAAAGGCTCGTCAGTATAGATCGCCGCAACTTGAAAGAGAGTAACCCATGGAGCTTCAGCAAGTTCGCTACTTCCTCGCCGTCGCTACAACACTCAACTTCACCCGCGCAGCTGAGCAATGCAATGTCACGCAGCCCTCCCTGACCAAGGGAGTGCAGAGGCTCGAGCAGGAGCTCGGCGGCCAGTTGATCTTCCGCGAGCGCCAGCTGACGCAGCTCACCGACCTTGGGAAGGAAGTCCTTCCGATGCTGGAGCGCACACTGGCCTCGGCACAGGCGGTGCGTCGCAGAGCCCAGGAGTTCCGTTGCAAGGAGGTCGCGCCACTGAAGATCGGCCTCGCCCCCTCCATCTCGGCGTCGCTCGTCCTCGATCCGATCGTGGAGATCGCAAAGTTCGTCCCTGGACTTCACGTCGAGTTGCGCGAGGGCTCAGCGGAGAAGCTCGTCGACCTCTTGCTTGAGGGGGAGATCAACGCCGCAATGGTCGGAGACGTGCAGGACATGCCCGCCCGCATCGACGACTGGTTGCTGTTCGAGGAGCGCTACGTCGCGGTTCTCGCGCCGACACACCAGCTCGCAAACCGTCCCTCGATCGGCGTCGACGACCTCCGCGAGACCGTCTTGCTGGAACGCGCCGGCTGCGAGGTCGCCTCGAAGATCCAACAGTTGTATTTCCCTGAGGAACCGCCTCACCTTGGGCACTGCAGCGGCAACGACTTGCACCTGCAGCACATGGCCGCGGCGGGCTTTGGCGTGATACTCGCGCCCGAGCACATGCCGCGCCTTCCGACACTCAAGACCATTCCGCTCGAAGGCAACCCGGTTTCGCGGGAGGTGCGGTTGCTGGCCGTGCAGGGGCGCCGCTACTCGCCGGCGCTGGACGCTTTCGTCAAAGTCGCGCGACTCCGGGACTGGGCGGTCGAAGTCCCTCATCAGGGCATGCCGCGCGCAACACTCCCGGAGGTGGCGAGCGCGCCCGCATGACCACGACACGCCGGCGGCCAACCGCTTCCAGCCAATTGATCCGCAGCCTGATGACGCCCGACTGATGCCAAGCCAGACAGACAAGACACTCGCCCAGATCCGCACCGAACTATTGACGACGTTCAGCGCAGCGGACTGAGAGATATACAACCAGCTGGTGGGTTGGCTCCGCGATACGGGCGTGGCATCGCACGTGTTGAAGGTCGGAGACGCCGCGCCGGACGTCCTCCTACCGGACGCCGATGACCGTCTCCACTCTTCCGAGCAACTTCGCCGCAACGGACCCTCGTCCTGACTTTCTTCCGTGGTGGCTGGTGTCCGTTCCGCACCGCTGAGCCGAGCGTCCCCTAGGCTGCGAAGGGCGAGTTCGAGAGCGCCGGCGCGACCCTCGCAGTCGTGACGCCAGAGACGAGGGACTTCCTACAGCGGCTCAAGCGGAGCCTGGGGCCCAATACCCCGCTGTCGACGTCTACAAGACCCGCTTCCGGCCGCCGAAGGCCGCCGCGATGGGCGATTGCGAGGCCTCGCTTCTGAATGTGATTGCGAGACGGACCGGATTTTCCGGGATCCATATCTGCGCGGAGGAGGCCAGCGAAATGATCCAGATACTCGCGATCGCCGTCGGCATCGGAGCCACGGTGAAAGACTTCGTGTCGGTCATGGCCGTGCACCCGACGCGGCGAGGAGATCGTCGCAATGCAGACTCCGGCGGTGCGGTACGATCGGCGCGGCGCTTCGACCCCGCACGTCCCAAGCGCCGCCCCTGACGCCACCGGCTCGCACCCGAAAGCGCCCCCACTCGGAACATTGCGGCGCCACCGAGCCCCCTAAGCGGCTGGAGATGAAATCGATAACGCTGCGCCACTTCGGTAGCCGCGAAAGCACGGGCGATGTCGCGCCGGCCGCCTGAACGGGCGGCCCCGTCGACCCTGCGCGCAGTCCTTGCGCGCAGTCAGTCTGAAATCCTGAAGGTGAGCGCGATGATCCACTGCAATTTGCACCCGAGGCCCAATCCAGCCAAGGTCGCCCTGTTCTTGGACGAGTCCGGGCTAACGTCCGGGCCTTCATCACACGGGAGGCGCGATCGATCCAACCCCAGGCAGACATGTCGACCATGGTGTAGTCGGACCCGACGATGTAGCCGCGGCGGGCGAGTTGGCTGCCGAGTACGCGATAGTGGCGCTCCGCTTCGCGGCGATACTTGTTGACGGCGTAGTCGAGGCCCTCGGGAGCGGCAAACTGGAAATGAACGGCCTGTCCCAGAAGGGCCCGAGGTCTGTTCCGAGGAAGAAAAGCCACGACAAGAGCTCGCTCCGGGTCGGCAGGCGGTCCGAGGAAGCGGCCCGTTTTCTCGGCGAGATACAGCAGAATGGCGGCCTGTTGATCGACGCCTTCGATGCGTTGGACCAAGAGTGCTCGCGAGAACTCCACGAACAGCTGAAGGCGAATCCCCTTGCCGCCGGCGTTCCGGTATGCGTTCGCGTAGATGTTTGAACGGTCCCGCGCATCGGGACGGTCTCGAACCTCATCGCGCCATCCACGCGCGCTTCGCCGGCGGCGACGGGCTTGTCGTCAGTCAGGTCGCAGAGCTGGCGTCCCTTATTCGGTACTCGTGGATCGTAGCCGCGTCTTAGGAGATCTGAAACGGCTTCGACCGTTGGGATTGACGACCCGAATGAGGGCTGGTGTGCTTCCCCTCGCTCGTGTCGACCGGCACCACCTCATACGCGCCCACCGCACCAGAAGTGGAGCCTGAACCGTCCTGGAGCAAGTGCTATATTAAGCACCGATAGTCCCCAGTCCTTCTTTGTCCGGCTGGAGTAGCCAATGACGACAGCATCCAACTCACCTGGCGAAAACGACTCCGAAGCAAAGCGCGCGCTGCAAATTATCGAGAGCATGCCCGGCCACGCATGGTCGGCCGACGCCACCGGAAGGTTCACGTATGTCAGTCCAAACACCCTGGCTTTCCTCGGTAACGCGCGCGAAGATCTTAATATTCCCGACGGCGAGGATGAGTTCGGCTGGCGTCGGGTCGTCCATCCCGACGATTATGATCGAGTCGCCGCCAGATGGCGCCATTGCCTCGAAACGGGCGATCACTATGACACAGAGCATCGTCTGCGCCGCGCCGATGGTGTGTATCGCTGGTTTCGAAACGCAGGACGACCCTCACGCGATAGTCAGGGGCGTATCACCCAATGGTACGGCACGACAATGGACATTGACGACCAGAAGCGGGCCGAGGCGGCGCTTCGCGACCGGGAGCGGGAGTTCTCGCAGCTTGTAGACATGGTTCCGAGTCACCTTTGGCGGCTGACGCCGGACGGCGAGCCGACCTTCTTCAACAAGCGCATGGTTGATTTCCTCGGCCTGGACGTAGCGGATACGGACAGGCCGGGGATGAGCCGGCTGGACGCGATTATAGAGACCATCCACCCGGACGACGCAGCGAAGTTTAGGGACGCCCTCAACCGCTGCCTCGTCACCGGCGAGAGTTTCGCCATGCGGTATCGCCTGCGCCGCGCTGACGGCGTCCATCGCTGGATGTCGAGCCGCGCCGAGCCATTGCGGGACGAGGACGGGCGCATCGTTCAGTGGTACGGCCTCTGCCAAGATATTGACGATCAAGTGCACGCAGAAGAGGATTTGCAGAAAAGCGAGCGCCGCTACCGCGACCTGTTCCATTATATGCCGATCGGGCTCACCCAGGTGGATGCGAGCAAGCTCGTTCCCCTGTTCAAGGAGTTGCGGGCACGAGGTGTAACGGATCTCCAAACCTATATCGACGAGCACCCCGAATTCCTGCCGCGTGCGCTGGAAGCGCTGGAAGTCGAAGAGGTCAACCGGCACACCATCAAAATGTTCGGCGCAAGGAATGCAGAGGAGATGCGCGGCCCGATTACCCGCTACTGGCAGCCGGGCATTTCCACCATCCGCCGCTCCATCGAGGCCCGTTATCGCGGTGAGGAGGTTTTCCAGGAAGAGACCAAGGTGGCGCGAATCGACGGCGGCGTCATCGATGTCCTTTTCACGACCGCTCGCCCCGGCGCAGTCGCCGACAAGAGCCTGGTCGGCTTCATCGATATCACGGAGCGCAAGAAAGCCGAGGAGGCCTTGCGCGACCGGGAGCGCGAGTTCTCGCAGCTCGTGGAGATGCTTCCGAGCCTCATCTGGAGATTGAGTCCGGAGGGAGAGCCCACTTTCCTCAGCAAGCGACTGAGGAATTTTCTCGGCACAGCGATAGCAGATGCGGAGAAGCCTGGCATGGGCCGGCTGGCGGCCATTATAGAGGGCGCCGTCCATCCCGATGATGCGGACAGCCTCAAGGAAGCGCTCAACCATTCCTTCGTCACCGGCGATCGCTTCTCCAAGAAGTATCGCCTGCGGCGTTCAGATGGCGTTTATCGCTGGATGGAAGGCAGCGCGGAGCCACTGCGGGATGAGAGCGGGCGCATCGTTCAGTGGTACGGCCTCTCTCGCGACATAGATGATCAGGTGCATGCCGAAGAGGCGCTGTCGCGATTGCGGCAGATGCAATCGGATTTCGCTCACATGAACCGGGTAAGCACGATGGGAGAATTGGCTGCCTCGCTGTCTCACGAAATCACGCAACCGATCGCCAGTGCGCGCAACAATGCCCGCGCAGCCCAGAATTTTCTTGACATACAGCCGCCGGACTTAGGCGAGGTCAGGGAAGCGCTCGCCTGCGTTGTCGGCGATTCCGATCGAGCAGGGGCCATCATCGACCGCATTCGCAAGCAAATGAAGAAGGCTCCGCCGAGAAAAGAGTGCTTTGATCTCAACGCTGCCATCGATGAAATGATCGCATTAGCGCGAAGCGTAACCATCGAAAAAGCGGTTTCGGTCCAGACCCGGTTTGCCAACGGGTTGGGTGTCGTCGAGGGGGATCGGGTTCAACTACAGCAAGTCATCCTCAACCTGATCCTTAACGCGGTCGAAGCGATCAAGGCGGTCGAGATGGGGCCACGAGAGCTGTTGATCAGCACCCAACAAGACGGCACTGAAGTCGTCGTGGCAGTCCGCGACACCGGGCCAGGGATCGATCCGAAGCAGTTGGAGCGCGTTTTCGAGGCGTTCTATACCACCAAGCCCAGCGGAACTGGGATGGGCTTGTCGATATGCCGGTCCATCATCGATGCCCACGGGGGTCGGCTGTGGGCGGAGCCAAACGAGCCTCGCGGCGCTATATTTCAGTTCACCTTGCCTGGCGCAGAAGCGAGATCATGAATCTCCTGCTCTCGTTCCACCTGCCGTAAGCACTGAGCTAACACACCTCTTGAGATCGTCCTCATCCACTGGCTTGCGCAGATAGCAGACGACACCATTATTCAGTGCGCGGGCCCGATCAGCATCATTGGGGTAGGCTGTCACGAGGATTGTCGGAATCCTTCGCTCCGTATCGACAAGGTGTCGGTACAGTTCGAGCCCAGTCATGGCAGGCATGTGGATGTCGGCGATGAGGCAAGCCGTTTCCGTGAGGCGAGGGGATGCGAGGAAATCGGCTGCTGACGGAAAAGCCTCGACGGTGTAGCCCAACGACCTCATGAGCCTTCGCAGGGACTCGCGAAAGAACCGATCATCGTCAACGACTGAAACCAATAACTTCTTCATCATGCCGCCTTTAGCAGTTCGCTCGAACCACCGTGTAAGCAGCCCAATAGTGCCCGCCGCCCTGGGTGCGACTCTGTGATCCCGACCAAGAATGCCACTTGTGCGACGCCAGTGCTCTGTAAACTTTGGCTTATCCCGGGGTGAAGTTGCGCGGCCGCGGCACCAGAGGAGGCCGGAGAGGCGCCTCCTCGTGCGTAGACTTTGGTCTATGTCTCCGAATGCTCCAGAATTGGATGAGGCTGTTCAGGTCGAGTGATTGGGATTAGAAATGAGTGGGTGGAACAAATTTGAAAACTGAGACAAAGGTTCATTTCCGTGGTCCTTTGACCCAGGGGGCGCGATGCTTGACCCAAACTCCACCGTCTTGGTCATCGACGACGATCCGGAGGTTCGAGCCTCGGTCGGGCGCTTATTGCGATCGGTCGGTGTCACCGCCCAGCTGTTTGGGTCCATTGCCGATTTTCTCAGGTCCGATCCACCGGATGGGCCGACCTGCCTAGTGCTCGACGTCAGATTGCCGGGGCAAAGCGGTCTTGATTTGCAGCGCGAGCTCGCCGAGGCAAACAGGGAAATACCTATCATCTTCGTCACGGGGCACGGCGACATCCCGATGTCCGTGCAGGCGATGAAGAGAGGTGCCATCGAATTCCTGACCAAGCCGTATCGCGATCAGGATCTCCTCGACGCCATTCAACTCGGCCTTTCCCGTGATCGCGCACGCCGGGAAAACGAGAAGGACCTGGTCGACCTTAGGGCGCGCTTCGGCTCGCTCAGTCCGAGGGAGCGCGAGATCATGATTGAGGTCGCTCGCGGCCGCCTGAGCAAACAGATTGCCTATGATATCGGCATCGCCGAAGCCACCGTGAAGGTGCATCGGAGCAGGGCTATGCAGAAGATGAAGGCCGGTTCGCTTCCCGAGCTGGGCCGAATGGCGGAGAAGCTCAAGCTGGTGCCCGACAAGCCGCAACGCTCGTGAGCTGTACAGCGTTCGGCGAGGCACTATTCCTGTCAATCAGATACACTAGGTCATTGTTCGCCGCCATCCGTCACAACGGTGCATGGCAAAGGTCTTGCGGGCGACGATGCTCGACACCGGGCATGATTTGCCTCTTGGCTGCATCGTAGGACCTGAGCTTGTCGGTGATCATGACACGCCGCGTCATGCCCTGGCCTTTCAGCAGCTTTCGCATCAGTTTCAGGTTGCCAGGACCCCTCGTCCTCCAACCAACCGGCGGAAGTCTCAGCTCGCACCAGGTCCCGAAAGGTCTCCTAGAGCGCGTCTTGGCAACGCAGGCGCCACCTCAAACGACTCCCTCGTGGAATTGCTACAGTGCAAGTCCGACAAACTCCATCAGCAATCTGAATAGCATGGCAACAACCGCAAGCGCTGCGACGCTCGCCGCCCAGATAAGGACCAGCCAGCCAAGTCGGCGCAGCCATTCCTCGCGGGTCGTCGCGGCCGGCATTAGTGATAGCCTTCGCCGGATTTCACCTTGCCGCGGAATACGTAATAGGACCAGGCGGTATAGGCGAGGATGACGGGGATGATGAAGAGCGCGCCGACCAGCGTGAAGCCCATGCTCTGCGACGGTGCAGCGGCATCCCAGATCGAGATCGACGGCGGGATGATGTTCGGCCAGAGGCTGATCGCGAGCCCGCTGTAACCGAGAAAGAGCAGGAAGAGGGCGAGGACAAACGGGGCGGCCTGAGCGTCTTGACCAAGGCTGAGGATTATTGCCCATGTAGCGAGCACAACGAGGATCGGCACCGGCGCGAAGAAGACTATGTTCGGTAGCGAGAACCAGCGGCTCGCGACATCTGGATGGGAAAAAGGGGTCCACAGGCTGACGATGATGATGATGGCGAGCAGGGCGAGCGTCACCGGCCGTGCCAGTTTCTTCATGCACAGCTGAAGCGCTCCTTCCGTCTTCATAATCAGCCATGTCGAGCCGAGCAGCGCATAGGAGACGAGAAGGCTGAGGCCGGTGAACAGGCTGAACGGCGTCAGCCAGTCAAAGGAGCCGCCCGCGTAGGCGCCGTCGACGACGTTGAACCCGTTGAGGAAGGCGCCGAGCACTACACCTTGCGAGAAGGTGGCGATATAGGAGCCCCAAGCGAAGGCTTTGTCCCAGAAAGGCCTGTGAGCTTCCTCTGCCTTGAAACGGAACTCGAAGGCGACGCCGCGCCAGATCAAGCCAGCCAGCATCAGCAACAACGGCAGGTAAAGCGCGCTAAGGATAACTGAATAGGCAAGGGGGAAGGCCGCCAACAACGCCGCTCCCCCGAATACAAGCCAGGTCTCGTTTCCGTCCCAGACCGGAGCGACGGTATTGACCATGGTGTCGCGATCCTCGCGGTTTCCGATGAAGGGAAAGAGGATGCCGATGCCGAGATCGAAACCATCCATGATGACATACATCATGAGGCCAAAACCGATGATGATCGCCCATATGAGAGGAAGATCGATGCCCATGGTTTCAGGCCTCCTTCTGCCGGGAAAGATTGACCGATGGAGTGATGTTGCCGGAGACCGCCGAGAGCGGACGCGCCGGCCTCCGAGATTGCCCCTTATCGTGCGGCGGAAGATCATCGAAGGGTTGCGGCCCCTTGGCGACCAGCTTCAGCATGTAGCTGACTCCTGTGCCGAAGACCGCGAAATACATCACAATGAAGACGATCAGTGTCGTGGAGAGCGCCAGCGCCGAATGGTTGGAGACCGCGTCCTTTGTGCGCATGACGCCATAAACGACCCACGGCTGGCGGCCGATTTCGGTCGTCAGCCAGCCCGCGAGGATCGCGATCAGCCCGGCTGGGCCCATTGCTGTTGCAAAGCGCAGGAAGAGCTTCGAGTCGTACAGGTCGCCACGCCAGCGAAGATAAAGGCTCCAGAGGCCGAGTAGCAGCATCAGCATCCCGACCCCGACCATCAATCGAAAGGTCCAGAAGACGACGGTGGAGTTCGGCCGATCCTCTGGCGCGAATTCCTTGAGACCGGGAACATGGCCATTGATGTCGTGGGTGAGGATCAGGCTGCCGAGATAGGGGATCTCGATCGCATAGCGGGTCTTCTCCGCCGTCATGTCAGGGATGCCGAAGAGGATGAGCGGCACACTTTCGCCCGACGCCTTCTCCCAGTGCCCCTCGATGGCTGCGATCTTGGCCGGCTGGTGCCGAAGCGTATTGAGTCCGTGCTGGTCGCCGACGAAAATTTGGATCGGCGCCACGACAAGGACCATCCACATCGCCATCGAGAGCATGGTGCGCACCGGCGGCGTCGCCCGCCCGCGCAGCACATGCCAGGCACCGGACGCCCCAACGAAGAGCGCCGTCGCAAGATAGGCGGCGATCGTCATATGCGCCAGACGGTAGGGGAAGGAAGGATTGAAGATCACCTTCAGCCAGTCGACCGGTACGACGCGGCCGTCGATGACCTCGAAGCCCTGTGGCGTCTGCATCCAACTGTTGGAGGCCAGGATCCAGGTCGAAGAAATTAAGGTACCGAGCGCCACCATGATCGTCGCGAAGAAGTGCAAGCCAGGTCCGACCTTGTTCCAGCCAAACAGCATGACGCCAAGGAAGCCGGCCTCCAGGAAGAAGGCCGTCAACACCTCATAAGTCAAAAGCGGCCCGGTGATGCTGCCGGCGAAGGCCGAGAAATAGCTCCAGTTGGTACCGAACTGATAGGCCATGACGAGGCCGGAGACGACGCCCATCGCGAAGTTGACGGCGAAGATCTCCGACCAGAAATGATAGAGGTCACGGTACACCGGCTCCTGCCTCCATAGCCACAGGCCTTCGAGTACCGCCAGATAGCTCGCGAGCCCGATGGAGATCGCCGGAAAGATGATGTGAAAGGAAATCGTGAAACCAAACTGGATGCGCGCGAGTTCCAGGGCCGTCAGTCCGGGCATGTCGTCTCCCCCTTCAGCTCTGTGCCCCCGACCGGTCCCAAGCCTCGCTGTCGGGTCGACCAATCGAATGTCACCGCCGAATTTGTTCGCACGTCGATGGAGAGCCGGGAGATACAATTACCCACGGCATCGAGATCGTATTTGCCGAGTGCGATGACCCGTCGCTTGACCTCCCCAATCTTATTGGTTTCCTGTGCACAGTCGGGTTGGACGAGGTCTGCAAAGTGCATTGGCAAGGCTCGAATCCTCCGTGTTGGGTTGAGGTTAGGTCGTCAACAACAGCGGGCGATTGCGCCGCGTTCCAGGTTTTCCAAGCCGGTGAAATGGCTGCGCTCGCGCTGCACGGGCCTTCTTCGGTGAGGTGCAGGGGAAGCTTGTCCCCGCCCGAGGCTTTAGAAATGAGGCTAGCCTACGCTGTTCCCACTCTGCGGAGTGGTTCGCCGAAGTGGCCAATGGAAAAACGCCCCGGCGAGCTCTCAACGGTCGCCGGGGCGCAGCAGCCGATTCAGAATGTGTCGCGGGCGCCCATTGCACCATGCACCGAGATCGATGGCTCAGGGGCGTTAAGAACCGAAGTGGTGAGGAGAACAGCGATGCCGAGGACGCCGTAGTACCATCCGTCGATGCCGGTGAAACCGAACGCGAAGACCGCGGCAAGGAATACTATTCCAACTGCCCGATCGATCCAGAGGTGGATCGAATAGGGAATTATCCTAATGAGGCCGGTCTGATGATCGGTCAAGATGGGCAATATTAGCGCCGCGACGCCCGTGATTACCGAAAGCCACATGGCGACCGGGCCACTATGACCAAGCTTCAAAACGAAAGGCGCAGCGAGCAGGACAATCGCTACGGGATAGTCGATGAGATAGGCGTGGATAGATTTGGTGACGAAGCGGAACGGCATTGCGGGTTCTCCAGACTCGGTTGACAGGTCGTGATCGAATTCGCACCGCTAAAATACTGGCAGTTGTCGAGCGCAGATGAAGCTGGCGCCAGACGTATTGAGTGCGGTACCCGTTGAATCTAGTCCTCCGCCGAATGGTTTAGAAATGCCCGCTTGTTATCATATTCATTCCATCAACCCGTGACACCCCGGACCGGAAAATGCATGGGTCAATCCGGTCGGGAGCCCAGGCCCGCCTTTCGCCCGACAGGCTGATAAGCTCGTCGCTCGCGAAATGTGCGGCGATGGCTTTCGGTCGATGACCGAGGTCAAGCAGCATCCGATGCGGTTCTAGAGTGTCATTGAAACCAATGGCCCCATGGACTGCGATTTCAGGCGCGGCATGTCACGCCAACCTCCGTAAGCTGATGGCGTATTCAATCAAAAATGTCCGTGTATATCCATCTGGCGAAACGACTTCGACCCGGAACAACTCGCCGATTAAGATTGGCCAGCATCGCATCACACGCGAACGACAGATCGAACACGATAAGTGTCTTGAAGCTGTTCGTTAGAGCATGCCCAGGCAAATCTGCGAACGCGGTACCAGATTGGTCCGGTCGCTATAGGCCCCCTCCCGAGTGTCAGATCATCGGTCTCTCGCGCTGCTGCAATCACCTATTCAACGCGGTGCCCGGCGGCGATGAAAAAGTCGATCGCGGCCGCGGCGTCTTGGCTCCGCACCAGGAGATAGTTCCCGTTGAAAGTTGAGACAGCGAGCACGCCAACGCCGTGTTCCGGCACCGATTCCACGACTGAGAGCACGATGCTCATCTCGCCGAACACGAACGGGCCTTCAACCTTGAAGCAGGCCCAATTACCTTCGCTCTTCACGGATGTGGGCACGCGGTCCCTCAAGCAGATCACCGACAACTCGTCGTCGCCACGGCTTATGCTGACAAAGCCCTCACCGTCGCCCCATGAGGGGATCGACGCCAGCACAGGGAGCTTGGCGATCGTGTATTCACCAGACAGTTGCTTCAGTTCGACTGTTGCCACACCAAAATCCTTTCCTCACATCGATGATAATCTGTTCCCCCGCCACAAAACACAGCCGCGGCACAGCGCGGCGCGTCCGGAAATCCAAAAGGCGTGTCTCAAACGCAGTAGCGCGCTGCCCGACACGGCTTTTAACGGCCCTGGTCGGAGCGTCGCGTGATAGGACGGCACAACTGAGAAGCTCGCGAACGGCGGCGTATGCACGGCATCGACAAGGCGCGCTGGACGCGCCTTGTCGATGCCACAGCGAAGGAAGGCGCCAGTGATAAATTGCCGTCGACCCCTGAAGATGGAGCAGAGGCGCTTCCGCAGATCTGAAGAAGCCGTATAAACGGGACCCGTGAAGTGGAAAGCGGGAGACATCCATCGCTAGGAAAACGGGTCGATGGATCGCTCCCGTTGCTATGCGAGAAAGGGGGCGGCTCCACTCTGCAATTCAGCGAGTAGCAATGTCAGTCGCGCGATTTCATCCTCGTGTTCCGCCACCCGTTCCGCGACGAGAGTCTCGTCTCGCGCAGCCGTTGCTTGTTCCCTCAATTCTCGCAAGCCGTCTCGCGCAATGGAGATTCGCTCCTCGATTTCACTTATCGCATCGGTCACGTCGCTCATCGTCGGTCCTTCAGTTGAATATATTAGCGGCAGACAGGCCGCGGTTCTCCCGTTTATTTTGAGAATGGCCACAAGTTATCAATTTCATCCCCTGGCAACGGGATCCGAAAGGGTCCTTCCCGAGATATTGCTCATCGTTATTGATGTGATGATGTCATCGCGCGCGAACTCCAAATATGTCGGCGCTACTTCGGTGACTGTGGTCCGGCGCGCGAGGAGTATGGTGACCGCCGGCCCACAATACCCACCTTGCAAAGCGCCGGGGTGGTTGGCGGCCGGTTTAGCTGGCCGACGCGGCGGCGGATCGCAGCGCCGGCACCCAGGTGGTATCCGCAAATGTCACTGCAGCTGCGAAACCAAGGTATCCATCCGCTTTTTCGCCAACGGTGGCATTTTCGCCTGCAGCGCAGCAGCCTGGTTCGCCGGCGTGTTGCCGACCTCGATTAGGCCGACCATTCCCATTCCGAAATGAGGCACACAGCGATAGCCGTAGAGGCCGGGCGCCTGGAAAGTCATATCCACGGCGTGGGAAATGGCGCCTTTCATCGCCGCCGCCCCATCCGGCAGCATGCCGGGTATCGTATCGACATTGTGTCCCTTATCAACCGGCTTGAAATGCACCGTATCCCCCGGCTGAATATGCAGGAAGGCCGGCTCGAACGTCATCGCCTGTCCGTCAGTGCCCTTGTTCAACATTCTGACCTCGTACTCGGCGGCCCGGGCTCCTACGGGAGTAAGGATCGAGAGCGCCAAAAGCACGGTGACACTGAGGTTTTTCATATCTGGTTCCTTTATTACTTGGGGTGGATAAACATGATTTGCTGAGGGCGGTTTTGACGCGTTACGGGGTCAATCAGGAGACCGTCGCGAAGGCGACGAAGCCCGCGTCGATCGCCGATCTGCCGAGCGCTCCGAAGGAGCCGAAGTCGACTATCGGCGATCGTACCGGATCGTCGGTGTCTGCATTGCAAGGAGTTCCTCGCTGAACGTGGGATGCACGGCCATCGTCGACATGAAGCCCGCCCTTGTCGCGCCGCTCGCCAATGCGATCGACAGGGCTTGGATCATCTCGCTTGCGTCTTCGGCGAAGAGATGTGTGCCGAGAATTCGATCACTCTCACCGTCGACCACGAGCTTGAGCAGCGCGGTTTCGCAGTTTCCGGTGACACCCGCCGCCAGCGGGCGGACGCGCGCTTTGTAGACGTCGACGACTGCGTATCCGGCGCGCGCCTCTAGTTCCGTTAGTCCGACCGTTCCAATCTCCGGGCTCGAGAACACGGACGTCGGCACGTTGGCGTAGTCGACCCGCCACGGCTTGTCCCCAAAGACGCTGTCCGCGAAGGCGTGGCCTTCGCGGATTGCCACCGGTGTCAGTTTGAACTGGTTGGAAACATCACCGACGGCGAAGATGTTGGGGACGCTGGTGCGCGAGCTGGCGTCGACGATGATTGCACCTTTCTCATCGGTCTTTACTCCAGCGCGCTCCAGCCCAAGTCCGATGGTGTTGGGCGTCCGCCCGAAGGCCAGTAGCACCTGATCGGCAGTAAGGCGCGCGCCCTGCTCAGTGACGACATCGATCGCGGCTGGCCTCTGTCCGCCTCCGCCGACCTTCCCGGACGCCAGGCGCTTGATGCTGTCGCCGAGCAACACCTTGATCCCGCGATTCGTGTAGGAAGCGGTAATGGCTTGACGCATGTCTTCGTCGAAGCCGCGCAGGACATTGCTTCCGCGGCACACGACTGTGACGTCACTGCCAAGTGCGTCGAACAGTCCCGCGAACTCCATTGCAATGTAGCCGGCACCACCGATGACAAGGCGTCGCGGGAACTCCTTGAGGTCGAAGGCTGCATCAGAGGTGATGCCCAACTCGATGCCTTCGAATGGCGGAAGCTCGGGCTTCGCGCCAGTCGCAATCAAGATGATGTCGGCGCGGAGGCTGCGCCCGTCAGCGAGGCGTACCGTGTGTGCGTCCTCCAGCATCGCACGCGAATGGACTACCTCCACGCCCGCCTCGGATTGCCCCTGCGCGTACAAGCCCTCGAGGCGAGCGATTTCCCTGTCCTTGGCTGCCACCAGCGAAGGCCAATCGAAACGGGGAAGCGATATCTTCCAGCCGAAGTTTGCCGCCTCGTCGAGGGCATCGGCAAAACGGCTCGCATAGACAAAAAGCTTCTTCGGCACGCAGCCCCTGATGACGCATGTCCCGCCCAGGCGGGACTCCTCTGCCAGCATCACGCGCGCACCGTGGCCTGCGGCGACGCGCGCCGCGCGAATTCCGCCGGATCCTCCGCCGATCACGAAAAGGTCAACGTCGAATTCGGGCGACTCTCCTTCTTTCGACACGGAATTCTCTGCAGGCGGTGAGGGGACGGCGACGAGTCCCAGTTCGGAATCTAAGTTGTTCACGTTGGTTCCAATCGGTTCGTATCAAGTGCCGGCCAACCATTCCAGCAGCGCCCCGTCCATGGATGAAGAGACAGGTCACGTTCTTGGAGCTTCAGGGGTCGCGCCGGCGTTGGCGGTAGGGGTTTCGGGCTTGCGCCATCACATTCCGGATTTTCCGTATCGAGCCCGACAGGCTCCGGAATCACCGGGCTGAGGCAGGCCCGATCGAATACTGGAATAGAAGGCGCCTCGCGGCGGGCTGCGCCTAGACGCTCGGCTTGGGCTCGGCGGAGTGGCGCGCAACCGCGGCGATCTTCTCGGGCAGGATACCAAAAAACGCGATGTCCGACCCGAGCGCCGCGACAAACAGGCTCTCGGCGCCGCTGAGGTTACGCCGCAACTGCGTGCTGATCTCGCCAGCGCTCAATTGCGATTCGACGAACCAAGTGTCGGTCCGACACTCGACGACGTCCTCGCCGAGCCGCTCGAGCTCTCGTTGGATGTCACTGTAGTTGCACATGTATCCCCGATTGATATCGGTCTGGAACAAGACAAGGAAGGTTGTCTTCTCATTATGCGGTGGACGCATTTGACGCCTCCTTTGGTAAGGCCGTTTGTTCTGGCACCCTGTCTAATTTGCAGCCATCTGCGAGCGGGTTATTATTGCGCAGCCGGCGGCACGTTTAAGCGAAGACTTCCTTGTGCCACGTGTCTCGTCGCCGCAAGCTTTGCTGGGACCGGCCGTTCGTTCCGCGGCCATGCGACGCCGTTGAACGGAGTTGACGCTCATGAGTATCCCAACGGATTTTCCATATTGAGCCATCCGAGGTAGTCTCGCTTGCCCACGTTCGCGCCGAGGTGTCGGAGGATGTCGTGCGCCGTCGCGAGGTGAAAGTAGAAGTCAGGGATCACCAGGTAAAAAATGTAGTCGGCGCCGCCGAACCAGCCGCGCACAATAGGAGGCGTGAGCTGGTATGTCCGAGATTCCGCTCCGCTGAGCTGCTCGGGCGTTATCGATTGCAGGAACGCGCGAACGCTTGTCACGCGGGTTTTAAGGGCGGCATAAGTCTGCTCAACGGCAGGGGGAGCAGTTGGATCCCGGCCGATGAGGAACGACAGGTGTCGTTCCGCTTTGTTGGCGGCGACGCTAAACTGCTCTCCGAAGGTCAGCATGTCGGGCGCAAGCCGGGCGCGCAACACGTCGCCGGACTGGAGGCCCTTTTCTTTCTCGAACGCCTTGCCGTGGTCGAGATAAGTATCCAGCACGGCAAATCCGTGCGTCATACCGGGGATGATGGTGTCGTAGACGCTGAAACTCACTGCCTCATTCCTTCTGAAGTTGTCGCCATCGCCGTCGGCCCCCGCAAAACGTAGATGTCGCAACGATCCAACCGGCGATCCTCTTTCGCTTGCGTGGTGTCGAAACGGTGAAACATCGAAAAATCCTCCGGGTGGCTCTAGACGGCGCCGCGATGTGTTCGAGCACTCAGTGTAGGATCGACTTTTGGGCCACGCCAATAACCGCTAGAGATGGTTTCCATTCCTGCCGGTAACTGACCGCGGCGAGGCTATACGAGAGTCAGGATCGATAATGTCTCGGAATCGGTCGGAAGCGCCCGGAGAGGAGATCCCGGGGCGGCAGCTCGAAAGTGTTCGTCGGGCCTTCCCGCGGGGAAAGATCGGCGCATGAAGTACAGGCAGCGAATTGGTTATCGATTCTATTCCGACGTTTCATTGGTACTGCTATGCCGGATTGGCTTTGCTGGAAATGCTGCCAGCTTCGGTGTTGGGCGTATCGTCGACATCGCGATCGGGTGAGAGCGTGAAGCCACTTTTGTGGCTGCGTCGACGACAAGCCAAACGAATGCCGGAGCTTGCATTACCGAGCACTATCTTAAAAAAGGCCCAGACTATGCCGACTGATATGACGAGTGGACAGCCCAGAAAATTTCCGGCCCCACGCGATCCGGTTCTGCGCGATATGGCTAACTGCATTCGGTTCATCGCAGCCGACGCCGTCCAGAACGCGACGAGTGGACACCCGGGCATGCCAATGGGAATGGCGGACATCGCGACCGTGCTGTTCCGCGACTTCATGAAGTTTGACCCCAAGGACCCTTCCTGGCCAGACCGGGACAGATTCGTCATCTCCAATGGCCACGGCTGCCTTCTGCTGTACAGCGTCCTCAACCTGACGGGATACGAGGGCATCACAATGGACGACATTCGAAGGTTCCGACAGGTCGGCAGTAACACTGCGGGACACCCCGAGTATTGGCACATCCCGGGCATCGAAACGACGACGGGGCCACTCGGTCAGGGGGTAGGGAATGCTGTCGGGTTCGCGATCGCCGAGCGCGTCCTCAACGCGACCTTCGGGGATGACCTGCAAGACCATTTTACCTACGTCTTCATGGGGGACGGCTGTCTGATGGAAGGCATCAGTCACGAGGTCATTTCGCTTGCGGGTCACCTGAAGCTCGGCAAGCTGATCGCGTTCTTCGACAACAACGCTATCACCATCGACGGCCCCACGTCGCTTGCCGTCTCCGACGACCAGGCGGCGAGGTTTGCCGCGTCAAACTGGCACGTCCAGGAAATTGACGGGCACGATACCGATGCGATCAGGGAGGCCATACACAATGCTCAGGCGGTTACGGACCGTCCCTCGCTTATTTCATGCAAGACCGTCATCGGCTTCGGGTTCCCGACAATCTCCGGGACGCGCAAGGCGCACAGCGACACGCCGGGAGAGGACGAAGTCTCCGGTGCCCGTGAACTTCTCGAATGGAATTCCAAGCCTTTCGAGATTCCGGAACCGCTGATTGACGCGTGGCGCGGTGTGGGATCGAGGGGTGAGGCCACGCGCCGGCAATGGCTGAACCGATTGGACGCCTCCCCCATTCCAGTCAAGATCGAGTTCGAGCGACGAATGCGAGGGGTGTTGCCAGCGCAGTGGCGGAAGGCGATCGCGCGAGCCATCAACGAGATGAGCGGTACGGATACCCCGATGGCGACCCGCAAGGCGAGCGGCTTGGTCCTCGAGCATTTGACCGTCGCGATGCCTGAACTCATTGGCGGATCAGCCGACTTGACCCCATCCAACAACGTGAAGACGGACATCCAGAAGGAAATCGCACCGGGGAAATTCTCGGGGTCGTACCTCCACTATGGTGTGCGCGAGCACGGCATGGCTGCGGCCATGAACGGGATGGCCCTGCATGGCGGCCTGCGGCCTTATGGTGGGACGTTTCTGGCGTTTTCGGACTATTGCAGACCCAGCATCCGGTTGGCCGCGATGATGCGCGCACTGACCGTATTCGTGATGACGCACGACTCGATTGGCCTCGGCGAGGACGGCCCGACGCACCAGCCTGTCGAACAACTGAGCGCTCTCAGAGCCATTCCCCACCTTGCAGTGTTCCGGCCCGCCGACGGCGTCGAAACGGCTGAGTGCTGGCAAGCGATCCTCGAGCGCAACGAGGGCCCATCGCTGATCGCACTCTCCAGGCAGGCTCTGCCGCCGGTCCGCCATGACCACTCCCCGGGCAACAAGTCGGCAAAAGGGGCGTACGTGGTTTTGGAAGCGGAAAGCGACGAACCCATCGTAACGTTCCTTGCTGCGGGGTCGGAGCTGCATCTGGCAATGGAAGCCCACGAGATCCTTCGACAGGAGGGAGTGCCTACGCGCGTAATCTCCATGCCCTGCAGGCTCCTGTTCGAGCAGCAACCCGAGGAATATCGGCGCACTGTCCTGGGAAGTTCCGGGATTAGGGTGGCGGTAGAGGCGGGAATACGGGACTCCTGGGACAGATATCTCGGCGAAAGCGGCTACTTCGTCGGTCTCACCGAATTCGGTGCGTCAGGCAAGGCGGCAGACGTTTTCGAGAAGTTCGGCATCACGACGGAAGCCATTGTGCGAATGGCTCGCCACGGCATCTCGGAACACGAGCTGTAAGTGTTCCATGCATCGCGGAGCGGCAACCTGAACTATGCTTCTCGCGACAGTGTGTGCCATGGCCAGAATCGAGACCTCTATTTGGAGCATGCGGAGTTGATCCTGGAGAACGCGCTGATTTCTCGCCGCTCGAGCAATCGGTACGTCCCTACACAATGCCAGTGCTTCATCCTCGACGTTTCATACGGCTCTACGCTGGCGAGGGACGGGGTCGCTTGCAAACGCCGTCGCGCCAAGATCATCCATCTTTGGCCTCGCTCGCGGCGGCACGGTTGGAGGGCTCGACGTCATCACCCGGAGCTTACCGGGACTGCTGTCCTCGCGAACGCGTCATAAACTGCGCGATGAATTGGCCGGTCCGATCTTGCGCGCAATCTGAGGAGTCCCGACGAGATCGCCGGAGCTGTCCGGGCGTGTCAGCTCAATGTCAGCGGCGGGATGTGTGATTCCCGCACCCTTCAGAACCTTGCGACTCGGGCGCCGGGGATAATTTCGGGTGAGCGCCGGCTTCTCGTCGGCTCGCAGGTTCCCGACCCCGGAAGAGCCTTAGCGTTGCCAAACGTAGGGCCAACCGTTTTCGGCCGCGCTATCGATGAAGATGCGGTCGCGGGTTTCGACAAATTGCCGTTCCGTCGTCGTCAACCTATCAAATTCCCGGTGCTCCGGGAATTCTCTCCAGAAATCGCCAAACCCGTTTCGAGCCCGCTCGGCCCTGACGCTGGGCCTCGACAAGACATTAAGGAAGCCACATGTCATTGGGAACCTCTCAGTCGGCCGCGTTGGCGGCAAAGCTCGCTTTTTCGCGCGCCAGCAACGCCGTCTGCCTTGCACGGCCCCACCTGTATCGTGATCCCGTCCGTGCATTGTCGTCAACGACCCGATGGCAGGGCACGACAAGGGCCAGCTCGTTCGCTGCGCACGCCAAACCAACTGCACTCTCGTCGGATGGCGCGCCGATTTGACGTGCGATGGCGGAGTAGGTTGAGGTCTCGCCGACGGGAATATCCCTGATGATCTCCCAGACACGGTGCTGGAATCGAGTACCACGCAGGTCAAGCGGCACGTTCAGCCCACGAGACGGACGTTCGATGAAATGCACGACACGCATCGCGAGTTCATCCTCCGACCAGTGCCCTGGCCGTACGTCGGCCAGGGGAAACCGCTCCAGCAGAAGCTTGGTCAGTGGAACAGCGTCGGCACCCAGCAGGACCGTAACGACCCCCTTCTCACTCGTAGCGAGCAGCAGCGCTCCGAGCGAGCTGTGCGAGGAGACGTAGCGTATTGCCTCTGTTGTCGTGCGATCTTCTGGATAACCTGTCATGACACGGCAGACGTCACCGTTAATGTAGTCGGGCCTGGTCGGCATTCGCGTTTTCCAATTCAATATTCAGGTAAAATTAGCAGGCCGACTAGCGTCTGGAAATGCTGGAACCCCCCTCGCTCCCAAGCGGCGAGATCCCGTTAAATGTCGGAATCAACTTAGCTTTTTCTCGAGATTACCGTTGCCTATTAAATCAATAACAGACGCGACCATCTTGAGTTGCGACTATGGAGATCTAGTGAGGGTATTCCCTCACGAAGCTCGTCAGCATCATGTCGTGCCGGCCGGCACGGATCAGCACAATGCTGCAACCTGTGCCAGGCCTCACCCTTGAGGCGCGTGCCTGGCACGCGGAAGACGGATCTCTTCTTCTGCCTCCGCGCGTTGGCGGGGCGCTTCTGTGTGAAGCGACCAGTCGCGCAACCGCACCACCTTTATGAAGGCATCAAGCGCCGGTGAGTAGCGGCGGCCCTGTACCGCAAGAAGCCGGACCTCTCGCCATACCGGATCCCCTTCGATCGGAAGCGCCTTCAGTGAGGGTAGCAGGGGCATATGCTCGGGAGCGAGGACTATTCCAAACCCGGCGGCTGCCAAATGCTGCAGGTGCAAGTCCCGGCAACTGCGATGATTGTGATGCGGCGGCGCGTCGGGAAAGTAGAGACGATGAAACTTTGGAGCCATGTCACAGTAGGAGCGATCCAGGATAGTGGCTTCGCGAAGCGCGTCCATTCCGATCTCTGGAAGGTCTGCAAGTTCATGCGACGGAGCGAGGACGGCGACACAGCGCTCTTCGAACAGCGCCCAATCGTCGATCCGTTCTGGCGTATCGTCAAGATCGCCGACCAGGGCGACATTGACTTCGCCCTCCAGCAGGAGTTCGACAAGGCGGCTTGGCGGCTCTTCTCGAAGCTCGACATAGAGGCCGGGGACGAATTTGCGAATTTCCGCAATCGGCTCGACAATGAGCGACGCGGAAATCGATGGGGCGAGACCGATCGTTAATGGAGCGACTTCCTTTTGCCGAAACTCACGCGCCCGGCGTCGAACGGCCTCGGTCGATGCAAGGGCGCGCTCGAGCATGGGCAGCACAGCTTTGCCCAAGTCGGTGAGATGGGTGAGCTGACGTTCCCGGTAGATGAGCTCGCCCCCAAGTTCCTGCTCGAGCTTTTGCACGCCCTTGGTCAGTGACGGTTGCGTAACGTTACACATCTCCGCGGCACGCGTGAAGTTCAGCGTGCTTGCGACAGCTAGAAAATACCGAACCTGATGGAGTTCCATGGTGTTCACCGTCAACTATTTCCGTGACTACTGAGCCCGGGCGATGGCGATGCAGCATCACGCCAGCCGCAGGGCGCTAGATCCGATAGCGATATCGCCACTGACCGCGCGACAATCGCGAATCCGTGCCCTTCCGCATCCAGGGCGTACCCGTAAACGGCGTTCCTCTCTCGGCTCATGGCCCCGATAACGCGCGAGCTGATACTCGGCGTAATGGCGATCGCTGCGTGGCCGCCCTGCTCGAGAGCCGCGGCGAGATTGAGAGAATAAGAGGCGATGTCGGCGGCATGCTGGGACCCTTCGCGCCAGAGCTGGCGGGGAACGCCCGCGACTGCAAAGATGCGATCGGTGGCGGCGGCGAGCGCATTAGGGGCCCCAGGTTTTGACGATCGCCTCGCTTGAAAGCCCGGAAGCGCTGAGACTAACTTGAGACCGTTCGCGACCCAGCGACCGACCTCTCGATGGCCAATAACACGATCCGCCGCGACCGTTTTTCCGCCGACCGAAATACATGTCTTGTCGACTACCATTTGGGACCTCCGCCTTGCGACGAAGTCCTTTATTCATGAAATCTTGCCGGTAGAAAATCATACAGTGGTTTGTTTTAACTACCCGTTGGAAAGTGTTTGTTACGGCACGCACCCCGGTGAACCCGGATCGCCGCATTCGATGGCAGATAGCGGGAGTAGATCTTCCACTCCCGCCCTGGGTATCTCGATACGGTGTTCCGACGGACTCGGTCGCGGAATTCTGCTGCTCCACGGGACCACAAAACGGCTGTTATTCGCTCGCGCAAGGGAGGTCGTCGAACGCTGGCGCAATCTTAGAAATTGGACGAGCCAAGCCGATACGGAAAATGATGAGTACCGGGCTCAGGCGCCGTCCACCCCGCATCGCACCAACGGGCCTCGCAACTCCAGTCTCGGCTTCGCAGGCACACCGAGATTAATTTCGCCATAGGGATCCAGATGATGCCGGCCGCGAAAATGATCAGGATCGGATTCAAATCCGCCGAGAGTTTACCCTTGCGCGAGGCGATATGGACGGTCATGGGGTTAAAGAAGTATCTCGCTTCGATCGGCTCCAAGAGCCGGCCCCGCCGGTAGTGGGGACTGCTGATCAGCAGCGAGTGATCGGGCTGATGCCATCGTGTTCGACGCGGCGCGGAACGCCGGCACCTCCTTCGACGTCGGTCCTTACGGCGTCCCCGGCACCTTCGAACCCGACTAAAATATGGCTCAGCATCGCGCCGCCTAACGCTTCTCGGATCAGCCGATCCGGCATCCAACGACATCCTCGATATATGCGATCAGCTGCCCGCTATCGATCGGCTTCTCGATCAAAAGGAAGTGTTCGCCGTGGCGGCGCGCATCGCTGGCGCGCTCGGGGAAGGCCGTCATAATGATCACGGGCACGACATCTGCCTGGTCATTCAAGATGCGCCTCAGCTCGAGGCCGCTCGTCCCGGGCATTTGGAGATCAGAAACGACGCAGTCGAACCTGTTTGCACCGGCCAGGAGCAGCGCATCAGCGGACTCAAATGCCGCAGTCCGAATGCCGAACGAACGCAGCAAGCCGGCTATCGAGGTCCGGACAAGCTCGTCGTCGTCGACGATCGCGATGGCGATATTCGCGCCCAAGGGGTTCCTTTCGGGGAAACACACAAATTCGGATTGCAGTTTAACGCCATTGAGAGCCAGGACAATCCAACATGTGGTCGCCCAGCCTATACTGGTGTATGGCCTTGGAGGGTGCCTCGCTCGATCGCCTCCATCATCCTGACGACCTGTGCGAGCGTCAGAGCCCCCATTTTGCGCATTGCGCTCCCGCGATGCAGCTTGACGGTTATCTCGCTCAATCCGAGTTCGCATGCCACTTGTTTGTTGAGGAGCCCGGACGAGACCATTTGCAGAACCTCGCGCTCGCGCGACGTCAGCGATTCGTATCGCGCACGCAACGATTCGAGTTCGCCCTCCAGTTCCTTTAACCGGATGTCCTCGGCCAGCGCGCATGCGATCGCGTCCAGTATGTCCTGGTCGCGGAAGGGTTTCGATAGGAAGTCGACCGCACCGGCCTTCATCGCGCGCACCGACATCGGTATGTCGCCGTGGCCCGTTATGAACAGGATGGGCACGCGCTCTCCGCGCTTGGCAAGTTCGGCTTGAAGGTCGAGCCCGCTCACAAGCGGCAGGCGCACGTCCGCAACCAGGCATCGCACCCCCTCAGGCAGAGGCTTGGACAAGAGCTCGACCGCACTTGGGTAAAGAGCAGACCGATATCCCGCGGATCTGACAAGACCATCCACGGATTTTAAGACCAGCTCATCGTCGTCAACGATGAGTACGATCGGCGCGCCGCTAGAGGTCGGTTGCATGGCGGACGGATTTGCAGTGTACGACATTAGGCGCAATTTCAGCCCCATCGCTCGCAGTGTCGTTATCTTTGAGTTCGCCAATCCAAGGGCACTTTGGATTTAGCCTAGGCTTGAGGCGCCGCCTACTGAACGTTTGTATAGGATCATATACGAAGGTCTTGGTCATGACGGTCTCCACGGCTCATAAATTGGGCTCGATTGGTAGCGCGAAGCCTACAGTCGCCCCACCGGCAGGATTTGCTTGGGCGAACATTCGGCCACCATGCGATTCCACGATCGACCGGCAGATCGACAGTCCCATTCCCATGCCGTCGTTTTTCGTTGTGAAGAATGGTTCGAAGATGTTCGTCAGATGCGCGTCATCGATCCCAAGCCCGTCGTCGCTGACACGAAGCGTAACGCTGACTTCATCGCGCGCGGTTTCGATCGTGAGCCGGCGTTCATGCGTATCCGATTTCCTCGGTGCTTGCAGTCCGTTGGTCAGAAGATTGATGACGACCTGCTGAATCTGCACGGGATCCGCGAAAATTGCCGGAATGTTGCCTGCCAAGCTGAGACTGACTGCGCCCTGATGATGATTGATATGCGAACGCAGTAGCGGCAGTGTGCCCCTCACCAAGTCGTTCAGGTCGAACTTGGTAGGGGCCGGGTCCTTGCGGGTGAATATCGCTCGAAGCTGCCGAACAACATCGCTGACGCGGCGGGCACCAACGACGACTCGCTCTATGGCCTCCGTTGCTTCCGTGATGTCCGGTTCGTCGCGGTTGAGCCAGCGCAGACCTGCCTCGCCGTTGGTCAGGATTCCGGAAAGCGGTTGATTGATCTCGTGCGCGATCGACGCGGTCAACTCCGCCATTGTCGCGATGCGGGTGACGCGAGTGAGTTCAGCCTGGGCGCGGTGCATTTCCCGTTCGGCCATCTTCGCTGAGGTGACGTCCATGATAACGCCGACCGTGTTCAAATCATCCAAACCCGCGGGCGCCGGATTGACCAACACGCGCAAGTGCTTGATCCGACCGTCCGGGAAGGAAAGTCGATGCTCAAACTCCACCTCGATTTCGTTGCGCTTTACGTGTTCAAGCTTCTCCCGAACAAGGTCGATATCGTCGGGATGAACACGCTGGAGATACGGCCCAAACCCCGGCGTCACTCCCTGGTCGAATTCCAAGATCCGATAGGTTTCATCTGACCAATGATGTTCGCCGGTTCGAAGGTTCGCGCCGACGCTGCCTGATTTGTTGATGAGCTGGCCCTGGCGAAGAAATGCTTCATTCCGCCGGAGCTGGTATTCAGCGCGCTTTCTGTCCTCGATGTCAAAGGTTGCGCCATACCACTGAACGACATTCCCGTTGTCGTCACGGCGAGGCGTGGCAATAGAGAGATACCAACGATATCCGGTCGAGGGAGAGCCTGCGCGGAACTCATACATTCCGTCAACGTCGGTTCCGACGTGGTTGGCCCAGTAGCTTACGATTCCATCGCGGTCGTCGGGATGAACCGAGTCCTTCCATCCGAAACCATTGATGGTGTCGTGTGTTTGACCCCAGCGCGCAAGATATCGTTCGTTCGCATAATCCATCTCGCCGGCTGCTGTCGTGCGCCAAATCATGGTTGGCATGTTTTGGAGCATCATGCGGACGTCAGCGGACTCCGCATCTCGTGCGGCTTCGCAAGCCTTACGTTCGTCAATCGGAAGCGCGACCAGAGTCCTCGATGACCAAGGGAGATCGGCCGCGATGGGTCGAGCGATGTTGGTCAGGAACCAATGATACTGACCATTTCGGTCCCGAATCCGGATGTCGACCGACCGCGGGCTGCCCTCGGTGTCGGCGGCATGGCCGAGGGTCTCGCGATCCTCCTCATGCACCGCATTCAGCCACGCGTCGCCGACAAGGCCTGGGGGGGCGATCCCAGTGAAGAGCTCCCAGGCGCGATTGAATCTGCGCCCGCCGCGCTCGAGATCGATCTCGCAGATTAAAGCCGGGACGCTGTCGCACCCAAAGCTGACATCGGGAGAACCGCTCGCCAACGCGGTTGGCGGTTCACCCATGTCCGATAGAGTTTCTCTCGCGCCAGCCGGCGTGGAATCACTTGTCATCGCGAACTCGATTTCGGCAGGTTTGGAAGGAAAGCACCGCAATTTCGGTGCGAACTCCCACTCGGGTTACTTTGGATTTCGATGCCCGCGCGTCGCGTTGCTGCGTGAGCTGCGGGCGGGACGCCAAAAGGGTGGCGATCCGACGGCGTCAATGGAAGCTGGCCGTGTTCGCTGCCTCATTCTTGACGGCCACAATCGTCGTTGAACCAGTGAAGGCTCCGATCGTGACAAAGCAACGCGCGAGAGCAGTTTCAACGGAGGCTTCCGCAAAAAGCTTGTATCTCCTGAACGATTTTCGAATTGTTCGGCACCTAAAATGACCAATTCATCCACGAGGCGCTAGATCGTGAAAATGCGTTTGAGTTATTCACGCGGAGCATGACTGATCCGAAGTGCTCTTTTTACCCCTCTCGCGCGCTATGCAAGAGCTTCACTCGGGCCCCACCGGTGCCAAGTAGCCGGTGCGTCAAAGACGAACAACGCGGTGGTCACTGCTGCCGCACTTTGGCGCGGCAGTTCCGTCATGCGCTCTCCGGGTTCCCCGGCGATACAAAGAGCCTCGCTACACGACGTCTTCTATCACCAGCTTCCTTCCGTTGAACTCCACGGTCTCGCCAGCGTGTGCTCCTTCGATCGCCTCGAAAATCGGAGCCATCGTGGAAATCCCCATGACCTCTCGACCGTCGCATGTGAATTTGCCGGTGGAGACGGCAATGACGAAGAATCGACCGGAAAGCTGCACGAGCGCCCCTTCGCTAACGGTCGACTTCGGTCCGAAGTCGATCTCCCTCAACTTTTCGAGCTTGTCAGTCTGATCGTGGAGGGTATCGTCCAGGGCTTCGGAAAGATCACTGGCGATTTCGGCCTGGGCCTGCTCATCACTTTCGACCGGTTCGCTTCGATCGAGCCGGGCATCAGCGACGTAGTCGAAGTATTTTTCGCGAGCGCTTTGAAGGGCCACGTCCTCAAGTGAAAGCATTGTCTCTTTGATAATATTCTTGTCCATCGTTACCTCCTCGAGAGCCTTCGTTCCTCGCAACAGGCCTGGGCCGCAGCTACGCCGCCGGTCGCTTAGAGCGGGCCGTCATACTCGCCACGCGCCGGATAATCATTGACGATCGCGAAGTCGATCGCCTGAAGCAATTCAGAGAAAAGCGGACGCGCGAACGGCATTGTTTGAACCGCACTGTAATACAAAGTACCGTCGGGTCGGACGAGGAACACGCCCGGCTCCGAAAATAGCGGCGGCTCTTCGATCTTAATCGATGACTTTCCACGCGACGAAGAAATATAGAGTCCCCATTGCCGGGCAACCGTCAGTGGCAGCGAATATCCGAATCGCAGGTTGGTGCCGACCTTGCTCGCCATGTCCTGAGCGCGCTCGTGAAGGTCGGAGCTGATGGCGATGACCTTTGTGCCGCGACGCTCATATTCAGGGATCAGCGAATCTAGATCACGCAGATACTTGAGGCAGACCGGACAATGGAGACCGCGATAAAAGGATATCAACGTAAATTGTTCCGGTGCGTCGGCAGCAAGATCAAACTCGCCATGAGCAATGGTCGGAACGCGCAGTTCGGGAACTGGTCGACGAGGCAGCAACATTCTCTTCTCCGCAAGTTATTGCTTGAATGGCCCTGAAGCTGGCACGAGGCGGGTGATATGCGGTGGGTACGACACCTCCTCACGACCTGGAAGGTGTGCAAAGGACCATAATCCGTATCCTCGCGGGCTGAGCTCGGGGCGAAACTACGTCCGTGCCTTTTCACTGGGAAATGGCCAAGGGTTATGGTTTCCATTCCCACCTGTTTCAGTGTCGAGGGTGTCGCCCCCGACGATCGGTTCCGTGCTCTCTTGCCGCCCAGGGCCGAAACGACCGTGTGCTGCCCGGGGCAAATGATCCAGACGGCCAGAAGTTCGGCGATCGCATCCGCGATTTGCTCGCGGCGTGTCTGAAGCGCGAAGCATCCCGGATTGGGGAAGCGAACTTCTCCAGTGCCGATGTCGCGCTTGCAGGCTTCCGCGTCCCGGGCGCAGGAACAAGGGATCGTCCTGTCTCCAGATCGCAGTAGGCCGGTCTTTGCTCATGGAGGCCCAGTACCGTTGCCCGTCCATATGAGCGTCACCGGCGGTGACGGTCGTAAGAATGCCAAACGGCTCTCGGCTGCCACATCTCCACGATCAAGCCGGCACTCCTAAGGTATGGTTTCTCACGACCGTCAGACGCGGTCGGTCAGGCGGCGATCGGCGTCAGCAAATCCCGGCCGCCGAAGTAAGCCTCAAGATTCGAAATCAATTGTTTCACTAATTTCGGCAGGACAGCGCGCGTAGCCCCAGCTGAATGCGGCGTCAGGATCACATTGGGAACGTCACGCCATCTCGCGGGGTCGGTTGGTTCTTGCTCGAAGACATCGAGCGTCGCGCCCGCCAGTTTTCCCGATCGCAGGCGTTCAATCAAAGCACTTTCATCGACAAGGCTTCCGCGTGCGACGTTAACAAGGAGACCATCAGGTCCCAATGCATCTAAGACCTTTCCGGAAATCATGTGCCGGTTTGATCTGTCGGCGCTGCTTGCGACGATGAGGACATTGTTTTCGTGGGCCAGGGTTTCGAGGTCTGGCACGCGACGAAACGGGAGACCATCCTTTTCCCGCGGGCCCCACCACAACACCGGCACTCCAAAAGAGAGACATCGGCGGGCCACTGCCTTGCCTATCGCGCCCATACCGACAATCTCGACAGATAGCTCGCTTAGCGATCGGGTCACAACCTTCGCGGCACCGTTCCATTTTCCCGAGTGAACGAGCTTGTCACCCGTCACCAATCCCCGCGTCCAAGCAATGAGCAAACCCATGGCATGATCCGCGACGTCTTCATGATTCACCTCTACTGCTCGTGTCACCTTGATCCCGCGATCGGCAGCAAAGGAAACATCGACACCGTCATAGCCGCTCGTAAGGCACGCAATCAGCCCGACGTTCGGGAATTCGGAGAGGTAAGTGTTCTGTAGTTGGATGTCACCCGAGACCACCATTGCGGTGACGCTATCGCGTTCGGCGGGCGTCAGGGGTTCCCACGCCTTGAGGACGTCAAATGTCGCGGGAAGTCTATCGGCAACGAACCCGATCTGCTCATGGACGATGAGGACCTTTTTTGTAGTCATTTTACAAACTCCAGCGCTGTGGCGGAAAAGACCGTCTCCGGAAGGGGAGACGGTTTTAGTGCGAGTCGCTCCGCGTTCGGGGCAGGGGGAAGCACTCGCGATCAGCAACGGGCCGTCGGGCAACCGCTGTGGCCTCGGTCTTGGGAAAGCAAGGCAAGGGAAGTCATACCGACTTTGCACACTCGCGAAAATTATACGTGGGTATGGGACAGCTCGTTTTCGGGTAGTTCCGGGGCGCTCTAGCCGGGACACTTGAGGTCGACTGATCCGACCGCGGCGCGACAAAATTGACGAGCTTTTGGCTCTCCCGCAGGCGTGCATGCACCAAGGCTGGCGCTGATGCGCGAATGATCCAGTAGAGTGCGTCGTCGTTTAGGTCCGATGTCCCTGCGTTCAAAGGATCGAGATCGGTAACGGGAACTTATTCTGCGCACAGTTCGATTTTTCTGAAGGCGCTAATGGGCGCCGCGCGCATCCAAGGCGGTTTTCGGCAGAAGGCCGGCAACTGTACGGAGGTATAGGCGACCAATACCCAAACTATGTTGCGGCAGGCGTTCGCATCGGTACTATCTTGTGGACTTGCGGAGAGACCGGCTTTTGAACACGTCCGTCGAGTGACACTACGATGAAAGATTCCGTGTTATTTTTGGCACGGTGAAATCGGGGTTGCATCTTTACCCCGCGGAGAACCCAGCTCGTTTCGTGAGGGAGCTAGTGGCGACGTTATGGCGATCTGCAAGGAGGGAAGGGGAGCGCCCGAAGGTTTCGCTATGCGAGGGCGGATCGGATCAAACTCTCGAGAATAGACTTCAATCTAATCGCATCACGAAGCATTGACCCGGAGAAATCATGCCTGCACCTCTCTTCATTTTCGTCATCATCGCGTTCGTCTGGCGCATTTCCACTGTCGTCATTTCGACTCTAAATGAACGGGCGCTCAAGGCTTCCGGGGCGCACGAGGTCGGGGCTGCCAACAGCATCTTCCTCGCCCTCGCGCATCTGGCATTCTATATCGTTGCGACAGTAGAAGGCGCGAAATTGCCGAAACTCAATTTCACCCTGTCTGCAATAGGAGTCGTCATCTATCTGGTCTCCGCCCTTGCCCTGATTTCTGTGCTGCGCTCCTTGGGGCGGCTATGGACGGTCAAAATTATTATCAACGAACGCCAGCCTTTCATCAGGACTGGTCTTTTCAGCTGGGTCAGACACCCGAACTACTTTCTGAACATCATTCCAGAGCTTATTGGGTTCGGGCTTGCCCTGAATGCATACTGGACCCTCATCGTCGGTCTGCCGCTGTATTGCATACCATTGGTGGTCCGTATCAGGCAGGAAGAAGCCGCCATGTCCGAGGCGGTGCCCGGTTACATGTAACCCGTCACGCGTCCAGGCGAACCGATCCGTTTGTTGCGAGAGATTTGTTCCGCACGATCACTATCCTAACGAATTCGTGCGCTGGACCGAAAAGCGTCCGGAATGCGGTCCGCTTCGTTGATCGTGAGCCCCACTTAAATCGAGCCTACGCCATCGGTTAGGCTGAAGCTGCCTTCGCGCCTTGCTTTGATAGCGATCCGAGCTTTCGCCGGCGCAGCGACGGTGGTGACTTCACGAAACAGGCAGCGGACGCGGCCAGTTCGGCTCACTGAAGATCGATCGGAGACTCGCGGGTTCTAGGATGGCGCAGTCGGGCCGCCGTGCGCCATGGCGGATTTCCTCGCCGCGGAGCTGCGCCGCTAGCTTCGCCGCCGAGCATTCCGATCGGTTATGGATACGATAGCTTTACCCGGATGGTCGTCGAATTTAATTACGGAACCCACGAGCTGGGCGGATGCGGCGCCGAGATTTCCCACGAACACCAAGTCTTATTTTGCGCCAGCGACGCGTCCGCCGCGCGGGCGAGGAGCAGAGCCATGAAAGCCGTAGAGCCGGAAATCGACAGCATGGAGCCCACTGAGCGCGAACTGCTCGGCGAATTGCGGCGGCTGCGCCGGTCGTCGCGTTTTCATCCGGTGGACGTGCGCGATCCGATGGAGCCGATCTCGGTCGGTCAACGCGTGGCGGATTCGGTTGCAAGCGTCATGGGCTCATGGAAGTTTATCATTATCCAGACCCTCCTCCTCGTGGCGTGGATTTCGATCAACCTCGTTGCGGCGGGGAGAAGTTGGGATCCCTATCCGTTCATCCTGTTGAACCTGGCGCTTTCATTTCAAGCTGCCTATGCAGCGCCGATCATCATGATGAGCCAGAACAGGCAGCAAGATATCGACCGAAGAGCGGCAGAAAACGACTATAAAATCAACATAAAGGCCGAACTGGAAATCGAGCTCCTGCATGAGAAGATAGACGAGCTTCGAGCGCAGGAAGTGCTTCGACTGTTCGAGGCAGTTAACTCCTTGGCTGATCTATTTCCGCAGTCGAGGCGCTCCGGCCGAACAGACCTGGCCGGAGCCGTCGAACAACAGGATGCCACTCCATAGCGGGCACTTCGGCACCGCCGCAGCCAGCCACTTGCGCTATTTTATGCATAAGATCAGGTTCGCTTGATGGCGAGCCGCGGGCTCAAAGAACGAACCGTATTGTTCGACACACCCACAACGCTGCAAAGGCGTCTGCCACGGTGACAGGCTTATCAGCCGAGTTTTTGCGAGGAGACCAGCTCGATCGAATTCTGGCGGGCATCGTGTCGAGCACTTCCCCGACCTATCAGCCGGACCGACCCGTCGCGCCGGGAAGGCTGAAACGAATGTTCCCTCTCTACGTGCGACGCATATGTTTGCGCCGTTCGTTGATTTTCACGCGCCTCGTCGATGGCATCGATTCCATAGCCGCAGGTCATTGGACCATCGAGTTTTGCCGCCCTATTTTCAACTTCTGCAAAAAATTTGGAAGATGACCACGGACAAGGAGATGGCATGAAAGATGCCGCGCCCGTTGAGAGAACGGATCACTGAGATGCAGGTGATGATGGAGGGACAGTCACACTTCCAGCCTTTCGGCTTATCCTGTTGGGGTTTTGCAAATCTCAACAAGGGAGTTGGAAGCATGACTGCCTCTTATGAATACCATATCGGGGTCGACTACCACAAATCCTACAGTCACCTGGTGGTGCAGGATTCGGCCGGCAAGACGCTACGCTCCGGCCGGGTGAAGAACGATCGCCAGTCGCTGGGCGGGTTTTTGGAACGCTACCGCGAGAACTCGCATGCGGTTGTCGAGGCGACCCGCAACTGGATGGTGATGTACGACTGGCTCGACGACATTTGTGATGATGTCGTTCTCGCCCATCCGTTGAAGGTCAAGGCGATCGCCGACGCCAAGATCAAGACCGACAAGATCGATGCGACGGTGCTGGCGCATCTGCTCAGAGCCGACCTGGTGCCGGAGGCCTGGGCACCAAGCGAGAAATCGCGAGACCTTCGCGTCGCCCTTCGCGAACGGATGTTTTACGTGCGGCTGCGCACGATGACCAAGAACCGGATTGTGACGGTCTTTGATCGTTACCCGGAGCAGACGGCGCAGTTGAAGACGCTTGGCGACCTGTTCGGCAAGGCCGGCCGCATCCAGCTGGCTCAGGTGAAGGTCTCAGAGATCGACCGCATCCAGATCGACCGCGGCCTCGCCTTCATCGCCGACATCGACGTGCGGGTCAAGCAATCGGAAGCAACGATCCGGGCGATGACGAAAGCGAACACCAATGTGAAGCTGTTGAAGACGATCCCCGGCATCGGTGAGTTCTTCGCCCGACTGATCGATGCTGAGATCGACGACATATCGCGGTTCCGCAATCCGAAGAAGCTTGCCGCCTATGCCGGGCTTGTGCCGTCGACCTATTCGAGCGGCGGGAAGACCTTCCACGGCAAGATCATCCGGCAGGGCAACAAGTGGCTGCGCTGGGCGTTCGTCGAAGCGGTCACGCCCGCCATCGCCAGCGATGCCCAGCTTCGCGCCCAATACGAACACCTGAAGATCAGAGGAACCAACAAGGCGCGGGTTGCCATCGCGCGCAAGCTTTTGACGATCGCCTTCCAGATTCTGCGTGACCAGCGCGCTTACGAGCCGCGCAGCACCACGGAAGGCGCATCGACGATATCCCGGTTGTCCTGATGGCAAGCTAGCGAGCCCGGTAGAACTGGGCTGCGCTCTTAAAGGAGAATGGGAAACCGGGAGCCGAACGCCATTCTGTGACCGAAGCTAACGCATCAGGGTCACGTATTGGAGCATGGTTCAAGACCGAAGGACGGGAACAACCTGTCCAGCGGAAGGAAGAGATTTAGCCGATCGGTCAAAACGCCGGTCAAAACATAACCGAACCCAAGGAAAAGCCGCCACTTGAAGGTGTTTTGTCCCTTGTGTTCTTTCATTGGAGACGGACGATGAAGGCGATCGTAGTAACGGACCAGGCTGCGGGAGCGGCTGGGATGACGCTGACGGAGCGGCCCGAGCCGCAGGCAGCGATAAACGATGTCGTCGTTCGGATTCATGCGTCGGGATTCGTCCCGACCGAGCTGACTTGGCCCTCCACCTGGACCGATCGCAGCGGCCGTGACCGTAGACCGTCAATCCCCGGCCACGAACTGGCCGGAGTGGTCATCGCCCTCGGCTACGGTACGACGGGTCTGTCGGTGGGACAGCGGGTGTTCGGTCTCTCGGACTGGTATCGCGACGGCACGCTCGCCGAGTACGTGGCGATCGAGGCACGCAACCTCGCGCCGCTGCGGGGCGACATCGACTTCTCGGTGGGCGCCAGCCTGCCGATCTCGGGACTGACCGCGTGGCAAGGACTGTTCCAGCATGGTCGCCTTCAGGCAGGGCAAACCATCCTCGCACACGGCGCGGCCGGCGCAGTCGGGACGATGGTGACGCAACTCGCACGTGAAGCCGGCGCCTATGTCATCGGCACCGGCCGTGCCGCAGACCGTCAGAAGGCGCTCGACTTCGGCGCGCAGGAATTCGTCGACCTCGACAAGGACCTCCTCGAAGACGTCGGCGCAGTCGATCTGGTCTTCGACGTCATTGGCGGTGACATCCAGAAGCGGTCCGCAGGCCTGATCCGGGCCGGAGGAACACTGGTATCTATCGTCGGGCCAGCCGAGGCGCGCCCCGCCAACGGCCTGGCAATCGACTTTGTTGTCGAGTCCGATCGCGCCCAACTGGGTGAGATCATCCAGCGCGTGCGTGACGGACGCCTGCGGACGAACATCGGCAACATCGCGACCTTCGACGAAGCCGTCGCCGCCTTAAATCCGACCGAGCGACGCACCGGGAAGACGATCATCCGCGTTCGTCCCTGACAACTCGGGGAGGGCGAGCGACTCTGGGCTCCTCGCCGAACATTGTCGCGTTTTAGACCATGTCGCTTGCCTGACCATTCTCGCCTTTGCGACCTGCTTGGATTAGCTCGTCATCGGCGATGCGCTAGAAATCAACGGGCAAGTACGGCCATAGGTCGTCGAAATTGCAGGAAACCGTCCGGTACACCGGGCACTCAGGTGGTCTTCGGCCGTCCTCGTTGCGTCCGTGGACACCGGCAGCGAGGGCAGCGCCGCCTGGCGAGCCGGGGCCTTGTGGCCCGATCGGACGATTTCGCTAAATGCGCCGGCGCTCAGGTAGTCCGGCGCTGCGAGCCGTTATCGCAAGAAGGAACGCTAGATGGCCGACGGTGTGATTCGAGACGTCCTGGAAAGGTCGATAGATGACTTGCCCGATAAGCTGCGCATCGTGTTTGTGGCTTGCGTCGTCGACGGCATGACCGCGGGGCAGTTTGCCGAGCTGTTTGCACTCGCACCGGAGACGATAGGGGCCCGTCTGCGCGGCTCTCAACGCTTGCTGGGTGGAGTGCTTATGCGCCGACTCGGTCCCGCCTTCGGTAGCGTCTATCAGCTTGGTGATCGCCGGTCCGAGCGCATTACGAACGCGGTAATGGACCGATTTTTCCCGAGCCAGTGAAGTGGCGCGACATGAAAGCGACTAGGCCGGGCATCGATTCTGTCGCAAAATTATCGCGAGAACAGTTGGCTCGTGGAAGGCTTCAGGCAGCGAGGGTATCGAACTGCTCGTCGAGCAATGGTACCCGAGCGCAAGTCTATCTCGCTTGTCCTTTGCGCATCGCTCGGGTCGTCTCGATGCCGGCAGTTCATAGATTTGAAACCGACCGAGGACCGGATCCGGCGCTCTCGGTACGCCGATGGTCTTGCGCGATGCGATGGTTCAGACGCTGACCCAGGGATGCGAATCACATTCAGCGTTCGTCGTAGGCGGCAACGTGAGCGGGCTTTACCATCGCAGACAACGATCGCCGCCCGGTTGGTCCGGCTGCCGTCGATGATAGTCCGTTCGGGTCGGCCTGGTCATAGGACGCTGCTTCGATGGCATTGATTCCATAGCCACCAGTCATTGGACCGTGGATTTTCGCCACCCTATTCTTCGCTTGTCTGCAAAGGGATCGGAAGATGAAAACACACAACAAAAATCCCGAGGCGGTGTCGCGGCTGACGCCAGAACAGTACCGCGTCACACAGCGGCATGGCACGGAGCAATCCTACAGGAGCGGCAATCCGGAAAGGCTTCTCGATCGACGCTAACAGACTCCTGAGCGCTTTCGGAAAACGATCGTAAACGCGTCCAACGGCATGCATGGACACGGTTTTGATTCTTCTGAGGCGAGCTTGCTTTAACTTCGTGTTGGACGCCAACTTCAGTCTTCGATAGCCGGCGCAAAAACTGTTCAGAGGCCTTGCAATGAAAACTTCGCAGCTTTTCCAGACGGCGCTTGAGCCGGATGACCTTCACACGTTCTTTCACGACGTTCGTCAGACCAGCGAAAGATTGGGTCAACCACTTTCCGATGCCGATGCGACGGTGCAGTCCATGCCGGACGCGAGCCCCGCTAAATGGCACCTCGCACATACGACCTGGTTCTTCGAGGCGATGGTGCTCAAACCATTTGTCCCGGCTTACAAAACCTTTGATGAGGATTTCAACTTTCTCTTCAACTCGTATTATGAATCGCTCGGGTCGCGTCAGCCGCGGCCGCGACGTGGGATGATCACACGGCCAGCGTTGAGCCACATCCTGGATTATCGGAAGCATGTCGACGATGCCCTCGACGCGCTACTGCGCACGAGCCCCGGAAAGCACATTAATGAGCTCGTCGAGCTCGGCTGCCACCATGAGCAGCAACATCAGGAACTCCTGCTCACCGACATCTTGCATCTCTTCGCGCAGAATCCACTTCGTCCCGCTTATCGTGATCCCACGCCCGTCACCGTGGACACCGCTGATCCACCTCCGCTCTCCTTTACCGACTTCGACGAGACAATCGTTGAGATTGGGCATGGAGGCGTTGGATTCGCATACGATAGCGAAGGTCCGCGACACCGCGCCCTGATCGAACCTTTCCGGCTCGCCAACCGCCTTGTCACCAATGCCGAGTGGGCGGCCTTCGTCGATGACGGCGGCTACAAGAAATCGCTCCTGTGGCTGTCAGAGGGTTGGGCAAAAGTGCAGGCCGAAGGATGGTCCCATCCTCTGTACTGGCAGGAGTGCGATGGACAAAACTGGACGATGACACTGAGAGGTTTCCAACCCCTCGATCCTGCCGCGCCGGTCACTCACATAAGCTATTTCGAGGCGGACGCATTCGCGACATGGGCCGGAAAGCGCCTTCCAACGGAGGTCGAGTGGGAAGCAGCAGCCCAGGGGATCGCAATCCAGGGCAACTTCCTCGACACGCATCGTCTCCGTCCCAAACCGGCATCACCTCACGTCAGAGGCCTTCAGCAGATGTTTGGGGATGTCTGGGAGTGGACCCGCAGCGCCTTCCTGCCATATCCGCGGTTTCGCGCGGTCGAGGGCGCAGTTGGCGAGTACAACGGCAAATTCATGTCAGGCCAATACGTGCTTCGCGGGGGCTCCTGCGTAACCCCGCCAGGACATATTCGCGCAAGCTACCGAAATTTCTTTCCCGGGCATGCTCGATGGCAGTTTTCGGGGCTGAGGCTCGCTGAGGACGCTTAAGAGGCCGGCGGGCCAAGATGTGTTGATCTCAATGTGATGGAGAACCCATGAGCAAATATCAGATCGTTCCTGCCATGGAAGTGATCGGCGCCGACGGCGTCCATGTCGGAACCGTCGACTCTATAGTTGATGGCCGCATCAAACTGTCGAAGCGCGATAGTGGTGAGGGCAGTCACAAGGGGCACCATCATTTTGTCGACCTCAGCCTGGTCTCTATCGTGCATGGCAGGCAAGTTCGCCTTTCGGCGAACGCGGCTGTGGCCGTCACCTTCGAAGAAGAGGAATCACGCAACCCGATTTGACCGCGCGTTCGCCAACCACGGGATCCAGGTCCGTCCAGGAGCTCGCGGCATAGGGGAGTTGGTCCTTGCCCGCTGGGCGGCGCATCACCGCCGGCACCGAAAGGAAATGAACATGACGACAAAACTTGAACAGTTGCGCAGGATGTCGACGATTGTCGCCGATACCGGTGATCTGGCGGCCGTGGAGCGGCTGAAGCCAGTGGATTGCACTACGAACCCGACGATCGTTCTCAAGGCCATAGAAAGCGAACCTTACAAGGAGGTCGTCCAGGAAGCGCTGTCATGGGGGCGTAAGTGTAGCGGTGACCCGTTACACATTGCGGCAGCTACCGCAGATCGCTTGGCGATTTCTGTTGGGATCGAGCTTTTGCGCCGCGTGCCTGGATATGTCTCGACGGAAGTTGACGCCAACCTCTCCTTCAATGTCGCGGCCTCAACCGCTAAGGCTCGTCAAATCATAGCCGAATACGAGCAGCGCGGTGTCCAGCGCGACCGGGTGCTCATCAAACTCGCGGCGACGTGGGAAGGGATACGCGCGGCCGAGATCCTGCAGAGCGAGGGCGTGTCGTGCAACATGACGCTCTTGTTGAACCGCGCGCAGGCCATTGCAAGCGCCGATGCGGGGGCATTCCTGATCTCGCCGTTCGTAGGGCGCATTTATGATTGGTACAAGAAAGTCGAAGGCAGGGATTTCACAGCCAAGGAAGACCCTGGTGTCCGATCCGTTCGTGACATCTACAACCACTTCAAGACCGAAGGCATTGAGACGATCGTCATGGCCGCATCGTTCAGAAATACCGGTCAAATCGAGGCGTTGGCCGGCTGCGATCGACTTACCATCGCGCCCAGTCTCCTGGATGCCTTGGAATCAAACAGCGATCAACTTGAGAGAGCACTTTCACCCGGTACGCATCCCGAGCAACCGCTGCGGCGGCCGGCCGATGCCATTTGCCACTGGTTTGTGAGCGAGGACGCGGTCGACATCAAGCATCCGGCGCCCGGTGGTCCGATCGATGAAGTGACTTTCCGCTGGATCATGAACGAAGACGCGATGGCAACCGAGAAATTGGCCGAGGGCATCCGCGTATTCGCGAGGGACCTGCAGGAACTGCGGACGCGAATTGGCAGGCGGCTCCAATAGCCAACTTCAGGCTGATCTACGGGGCGACGACCGGCCCGATCGAACGGTTCCAGCCAGGGCTGGATCGGCTTTTATCGCATAGAGAGGAATGAGAAATGGCAGTGGCGACGTGGAATGGGACGGTGATAGCGCAATCGGACAAGACCGTTGTCGTCGAAGGCAACCACTACTTTCCGCCTCAGTCGGTCAAGACACAATATCTTGCGCAGAGCACCACCACCAGCCGTTGCCCATGGAAGGGCCTTGCGAATTACTACTCGCTTTTCGTCGATGGCAAAACCAATGAAGACGCGGCATGGTACTATGCCGATCCCACCGATGCGGCAGCGGCCATAAGCGGTTATATCGCATTCTGGAAAGGTGTCGATGTTAGGTGATCGACTGACCGCTGCCGTCACCTGACTTTATTTGATAAGAACTGAGTATCACTAAGACAAACGGCCGGCGGCAGCTAATTCGCTCGGGGCGCCGCCATCTTCGGTCTCATGCGTCTCTAAGATGCGTTTTTCGCTTCTGAGCGATAGTCTGACGGGTCGGTCCCGTAGTGCTGCCGGAAGGTGCGAGTGAAGCTGCTACGGCTCTGATATCCCGCTTGAAGTGCGACTTGTTCGACGGATAGCGCATTGGCGGCGAGCAGGCTCGCCGCATGCCGCATGCGAAGACGTCTCAGGACAGACATCGCCGATTCACCAAACGCGGCCGTGAATCTCGCCATGAACGCCGAGCGGCTCAACCCAACCGATCTGCACAGGGTTTGAACGCTGAAGTCCGCTGCGGGACTTGACGCCATTTCGGCGAACGCGCGCGCTATCGGCGGGTCGTTCAAAAGCGAAAAGCGTTCGACCCAAGCGTTTGATGAAGTCAGACTGCGGCGAAGCAGGGTCAGCAGCACGAGCTTGAACAGCGCTGACGCCATCGGCCCGCGACCGATCTCGCGCGCGGTGAGTTCAGCCATCGCATAGCTCATGACCTGGTCGAGCTGATCATACGCGTCAAAGGTTTCAACGACCGGCGAAGCGAGCGAAGCAAAGAGACCCAGTCCCGGACCGTAAACCGCACGAAAGCAACCGCAGACAAGCGAGAACGATGGCTCGCCTTCGCCGATCTCGTAGCGGGTCACCGAGCCGGGAACGAAGGTGCTTTTCTGGATGCCGCCGGCGACCGGACCGGGGCACCCGAATGACGAACCGTTCGCGACGATCTCGATCGACTTGTTCGGCGGCGTCACGACCAGCATGTGCGGGACGAGCTCGATCGCCACTTCGCCATCGACAATGATCTTGCCGGAACCGGTAAGACCATAATGTATGGTCGGTCGATCGACTCTCTCGATGCCGAGGCGGGCTCCCGCGGCGAACCGGCACTCGGACAATCGGGCCGACTCAACTTCGATCGTCCCCATTAGCTTGTCGAGATCAGCTCGCGATATTCGCCAAAGCGGTTCGCATGCCATACCCAGAAAACCTCATGCTGCGTTAGCTTACATCAGCTCGACGATCGGAGGCTGCTGACGCCGCTGTTTGACGCGAACGCTCCGCGCAGCACGTCATGTGAACGGTTTCATGCACTCCGGCTCGACTGAGCATCAGTAAACACCATCACCTCAAATGAAGGCCCGCACACAATCGCTCAGCTGTAGGGTTTAGTGTAGTCTCTACGCCCGAATATGATAATTTCAGTCACGACATGAATGGGTGGCAAATAGGCCTATTTCGTCAGACGTGTTGGATGAATCATGATCTGACGATCGGCGGGTTCAGTAGCGAACCAGTCCGAACAGCTCGAATAGCGCGTCGGCCAAGTGCGTCACCGTAGATTCTTGCCCCGCACAGCAAGTCTACAATGCGATTCCGATCGTCCATTTGGACGACGCTACCCTCCGTCTGCGTTCCATCCCGGTGTGATTGTGGTTGGAGAAGAGGAACTTTTTCGCCTAAAAATTCGCGGCCGTGGGCACGATTACGGAGCCGCGCCGACGATATCCATTGCCTATCGAAAGCATCACCAAACGGAATTTGCAATTCCCGCCGGTAAAGGCGATGCTACTCCTTTCGCAATGCGCGCAGTGTAAAACACACCAGGGAAATTTGGACGGATTGCCGAAAGTTCGGCTGGAGAGGGAGCTTCTTTCGGCACTGGCAAGCCCAGTGCATGGCGGTATCGGGCATGATGGAGGGTACATGTCCTTTTCGATATACGACATCACCGTCCCCGTGATGCTGCATGGACTCGTGGTTATGGATGATTATCTCCTTCATGCCCAAAACCTGGAACGCTCCAATTCCCTGGATCCGGGATCCGTACTGACATCCAGGCTCGCTCCCGACATGCTGACGTTCGGCGAACAATTCGTGGTCAACTGCAACAAGGTCGAGCTGCACATGACCAAGCTTATGAATCGAAACCAGGCGGCTCCGCCTAACGTCGCGATGATCTATCCCGCTCTTCAAGGACGTCTGCTAGAGACGCGCAGCTTCTTGCGGACAATCCAGCCGGAAGACCTAGCCAACGCTCAGAGCCACATTTACCAACTGGCCCCATCGGTTGCAAAGGACTGGATCGGCGGAGACGATTACATTCGACACGTCGTGCTAGCGGATTTCTTTTTCCATATCGCGGTGGCGCACGCGATTCTGCGGCATCTTGGAGCTCCGGCGGGCAAGAAGGACTATCTGGGGCATCTCACGCCGCATGGCGGAGGCGACTATTTCTGAAGGCGTGCGCGCGCCGAACTGCACCGGTTGTTACTTCATTTCAAAGCACACCGAACCCGGCCAACGTCCGGGCGACTCGCACTGCAGCCACGCATCTCTTGTCTCGGTTCGTTGGTAACTTCGTGCACTTGAGTTTTAACGTCCTTGGTAAACCTTCACCGATACTCGAAATGGTGAAACACCAGGTGCGGCACGATCTTGATGCGAGCGGCATTTTAAGTAGACCACCCGCGACGTTGCCGCTTGGTGTAGAAAGTCACCACAGACACGTTAGGTTTCGCGCACGCGCTGCGTCATCGCGAGGTTACCTTCCTTGTACGGCGGTAACGCTTTCGCCCAAAGGGTTGTGCGATTACCCCCGGAAGCCATCGGCCCTGGGTTTGACGAATTGGCGGCGGTCGTTACCTGAAGCGGGAAGGCCAGCGGACGTTCGCCCACAACTCGTCCCTGTCTGCGAAAGGGCCGAATAGCAACTGCAACTGCCGGATCTGGCTGATGTCCAGGTTATGACACCTGCCGAATTCCTCAACGCTGATCCTCTCCGGGGACCGAGGGCAGCCGGGATCGGCCAGTTGCTTGACAAGGTGCATGCGAAAACCTTTCGCGTCTTCCAAACTCATTCTTGTCTCGCTTTCAGAGGTCGATGCAATTTTTGTATCTGCGGAAAGGATGATCGAAATGCCGGCAAGCGCTCGCGCCCAACCAATTTTGCTTTGAAATGTGCCGGCGCCGCTATGTATGCGGCGTCCACGCCCCATCGAATTTTCAGTTGCAGCGGTCTGAGGTTGATCTACGGGCCGTCAAATGAGCTCACCGAAGAGTACCTGACGAGCTCATTGTGAGGCTCTGATCCGTTGCGCATAAGCCCATGGCATCAGGGCGTCGATGTCTTTGGCGAGGTGGCCGTTTGCGAGGCGGGTGAAGAGGTCGCACAGATAGGCGTAGGGCTCAACGCCGTTCATTTTACAAGTGCCGATCAGGCTGGCAAACCGGGCCCAATTGCGGCCCCCTTCATCGTGCCCCGCAAAGAGCGCATTGCGGCGGTTCATGGCGGGTCGGCGGATCGCGTTTTCCACCAGGTTGGAGTCGATATCGACGTGGCCGTCGTCCAGGAACAGCCGGAAGCCGTCCTGCCGCGTTAGCATATAAGCCAGGGCTTTTCCGAGGTCAGACTTGCGTGAGATGCGCTTGGCTTGCGCTGCCAGCCAGGTGAAGAACTCGTCCACCAGCGGGAGGGACAGGTCCTGTCGAACTGCCCGGCGATGTTTGGGATCTGAGCCCCGGATACTGTCTTCGATCTTGTAGAGCGCGGCGATCCGCACCAGCGCCTCGTCGACGATGGGCGATCCACTCTTTGGCGTGGCCTTGATCAGCTTCCTGCGTCCGTGCGCCCAACAGAAAGCCAGCTTCAAGGGGTCGCCACCCATCCGGTCCGACGTGGCGAGGTGAGAGTAACCACCGTAGGCATCCACCTGGATTGTCCCGTTGAAGCCGTCGAGGATTTCAGCGGCATATTCGCCTTTACGCCCAGGTCGATAATGGAACACCACGCCCGACGGCGCGGAGCCATTCCAGCCGCGATCGTCACGCAACACGGCCCATAGATAACCGGTCTTCGTCTTGCCGCGCCCCGGATCCAACACCGGAGCCGTGGTCTCGTCGACATAGAGCCGCGCGCTTTCCGACAGCAGCCGTTCGGCCATGTGGTCGACCACCGGTGCGATTTCGCTGCCCGTGCGCCCAAGCCAATCGGCCAGGACCGTGCGGTCTATCGGCACCCCGTGTCGCGCCATGACTTCGGCCTGCCGGTTGAGCGGCATATGTTCGGAATGCTTGGAGACGGCAATCTCAGCCAGAAGGGCTTCCGTCGGCCAGCTCCCTTCCAAGAGATGCGCCGGCGCTCTGGCTTGGACGACGCCCGTTCGACCCTTGGGGCATGCGTATTTCGGGCGGATCGTGACGATCACCTCGTAGCGTGCCGGAATCCGGTCGAGCCGTTCCGTCCGATCTTCGCCGATCCGGACCATGTTGCCGCAACCACAGGGGCAGACAATACTGTCGGGCTCAATCACCTTCTCGACCCGCGGCAGGTGTTCGGGCAGTGCACGGGCCTTACGCTCCTTGCGAGGAGCGGCCTTTTCCGGATCGGATGCGCTGGCTTCGATCTTTTTCTCGACGGCGGCGATCCGCGCCTGTGTTTCGGCAATCGCCGTTTCAAGGTCTTCCAGCGCCAGTTCCATCTGCGCCGGATCGAGCTTTTCCGATTTCGGCCCGAACTTGGTGCGCCGATAGTCGTGAACCTGCCCCTCAAGCTTCTCGATCAGTTCCTTCAGCTCGGCGATGAAGGCGTCCTTTTCGGCCACCACAGCCTGCTCATGCTGACGCGCAGCACGCTCGACCGACAGCTCGAACTGCATCGCCGCAAAGGCTTTGATAACCTCTGGCGGAAGGTCCGGAAACAGGCTGAGATCAAGGCGCGACGACATGCGGCCTTATAGCAAGGCAGCACAAAAAAGCCAAATAAAACAATGCAAAGACGGCCGGATATTTACCCTGCCGCCGACGGCGCGGTCACCCGCTGTGCCATGACCCGTCGCCAGTCAAGACCTTCGAACAAAGCCTCATATTGACCCCTGGAAAGACGCATCGTCCCATCCTGAACCTTGGGCCAGGCAAAGTTTCCATGTTCAAGAATTTTGTAGGTTAGCACCATTCCGGTGCCATCCCACACCAGGATCTTCAGGCGATCCCCGCGCTTCGACCGGAAGATCACCGTCACCCCGGAATGCGGGTCGAGCTTCAACTCGGTCTGCACCATCAAGGCCAGCGCCTGATGCCCACAGCGGAAGTCCACCGGACGCGTTGCAATCAGGATCGGCAGTCGTTGGCCCGCGACGATCATGCCGTCCCTCGCATGGCTCGTACCAGAGCCGCCACACGTTCAACCGGCACATCGCCGGGAACCCGCATCACAACATCCGGGCCGATCTCCAACGTCAAGACCGGCCAACCCGCCTCCGGCAGCGGCGGCGCCAAAACATTCACCGCCTCGCTCGGCTCTGCCGCAACCGCCAAAGGCACAAATGCAGGCGCGGCATCGCCGCTCTCCGACAGGCCCGACATAGCCTCAAAAGGCAGGGCCAGAATGCCCTCGCGCACTTGCCGGCGCCACAAGGAAAGCTGGTGCGGCACAACGTCATGACGGCGCGCGACATCAACAACACGAACACCAGGCTCAAGGCTTTCCGCCACGATCCGCGCCTTCACATCATCCGGCCAGCGCCGGTTTCCGCGGCGCGGCTCGACAATTTCGTAGCGGCCAACAAATCCATCATCTGCCATGCCAATCTCCAGATAGTCCTGGAAACCTTCTCGCACACGCAGCAAGCCTCAAAATACAGCCAATCCAATGGGGCGGAGACGGCGCTTACGCCGCTATCCGATAGTTCCGTTCAACTCGCGTGAAGCTCTCATGACGATACGAATATGCTCTCCTCACGAATTCGGCGGCCTGCGATAGCGGCAAGCGAGCTGCGGTCGCGGCGGCGAGACCGTTTAGTTACGGATGATCATGGACGGTCGCGTTGTACCGCGTCACTACGGTTCGACGCAGCGGCAACGAACCCGATCTGCTCATGGACGATGAGGACCTTTTTTGTAGTCATTTTACAAACTCCAGCGCTGTGGCGGAAAAGACCGTCTCCGGAAGGGGAGACGGTTTTAGTGCGAGTCGCTCCGCGTTCGGGGCAGGGGGAAGCACTCGCGATCAGCAACGGGCCGTCGGGCAACCGCTGTGGCCTCGGTCTTGGGAAAGCAAGGCAAGGGAAGTCATACCGACTTTGCACGCTCGCGAAAATTATACGTGGGTATGGGACAGCTCGTTTTCGCGTCGCACCGGGGCGCTCTAGCCGGGACATTTGAGGTCGACTGATCCAACCGTGGTCTGATCAAATTGAAGAGTACCTGTCTCAACTGAACGCGCTCGGCCGTCATGGCCAGGGCATCGCGTTCCAATCTTGACTCTATTTCGGCACCGAAGTTGACCACCTGACGGCGCACGATAGGCACGGCGCCTTCGATGAACCAATTGAGGGTAGCCGCCTGGTCAGCATCCAGACCGTAGCCGCCCCGAACGCGACGGCGCCGACGAAACGCAATGTCCGAGAATAGAAAATAGATGCGTTGCCCCCGGCGTCCTTGTTGAGACCGTTGCGGCCAGCCTGCCGCAGCGACGCGCCATTTTTTCCATCAGTAACGATGCTCTCGGCACGTTGGCGTCGCGGGTTCACGACAACAATCTCTCAGGTCCGCCGCGCCATATCCGGCCACCAGCCGTGGCGCCATCAAGTCTAAGGAGCCGGTGATGCGCATGGCTCCGATGGTATCAGACGGAGGATCACGCATTTTGGACGCGCGGACACATAAGTCGGCGATATCGACGTTTAATGTCCGCATCGTCGCCCATATAGTCCGGTCCTCGCCAACAAATTGAAAGCCGATGCATGCAATATGTCCCGCTGGATGTCCCACCGGCAAAGATGGGCCCAGATGTTTCCCGTCTCTGCTGGCACCTCCGGGGAAAACACATCACGCGACCTTCTACGCACGTGGCACGCGACGATCTGACTCCCGAGGGCGCGGGGCCTGAGAAGTTTTCTTCCCTGGCATCGGACGTCTCAGGAAAGAAGTCCGCGCCTCATCTCACAGCGCATCGAAACAATGATCAGCGGCATCCGGTGTCCGACGAAGGAGAGTAACCATGAAGATAGTCGTGATCGGCGGCACTGGTTTGATTGGCTCGAAGACTGTTGCCATTCTGCGCCGAGGCGGTCAGTACGTCGTTGCGGCGTCGCCCAAAGGTGGCGTCAACACCATCACGGGAGAGGGGCTCAGAGAAGCCATGGCCGGCGCCCAGGTGGTGATCGACCTCTCCAACGCGCCCTCATTCGACCCCCAGGTAGTGTTGAAATTCTTCGAGACCTCCGGCCGCAACCTTGTAGCGGCAGAGGCCGCGGCGGGCGTCCGGCATCATGTCACGCTATCCATCGTCGGGACTGACCGCGTACCAGACCAAGGCTATTACCGTGCCAAAGTGGCGCAAGAGAAACTGATCGAGGCTTCCGGTATCCCCTACACGATCATCCGCTCGACCCAGTTCCTGGAATTCCTCGGCAGCATCGCCGATGCGAGTACGGACGGAGGCGTCGTCAGGCTTGCGCCAGCGCTGCTGCAGCCTATCGCGGCTGACGACGTCGCCGCCTTTGTCGCCGAAGTTGCGTTCGCTAATCCGCGAAACGGGATCGTCGAGATCGCAGGCCCGGAACGAGCACCGTTCAGCGAAATCATCGGCCGCTATCTGAAGGCTCTCGGCGATCCGCGCGAGGTTCGGCGCGATCCTGAGGCCCGATATTTTGGAGGTCGACTCGAGGAAAAGTCGCTCGTACCCATGGGCGAAACACGTCTTGGCCGATTCAATCTAGAGGAGTGGTTACGTCTCTCTCGGAAAGAAGCTTAATTAAGCCGTCACGCGCCACGTCGACACTCTGCAATACGGCTGCCGGCGATCAACAAGCCCAGTCGATGACTGCTACATTTCGGCCAGAGGCTATTAGAAGGCCAGCCTCACTTGGATGCCAGCCTCACTTGGATGAAGGAGAAAGCCATGAAGACCCGAACCATCATCACCGCCATCTGCGCTGCCCTCGCACTTTCGATGGCCGGACCTGTTTCCGCCCATGACAGCAAAGCGGAAACCGTCAAGAAGAACTTCGAAGCGGCCATTCCCAATATTCCAGGCAAGTCGCTGATTGCGGTGGAGGTCGACTACGCGCCCGGCGCGGCCTCCCCGTCCCACGCGCATGCGAAGTCGGCCTTCATCTACGCGTATGTAATTTCCGGTGCGATCGAGTCGAAGGTCAATGACGGCGAGACGCGCATCTATCGGGCGGGCGAAAGCTGGTCCGAAGCGCCAGGTGCGACCCATTCGATCAGCCGCAACGCGAGCAAGACCGAACCGGCAAAGCTGCTCGCCGTCTTTGTCCTCGACACCAATGACAGCCCTCTGACCACGCCCATTAAATAATCCTAAAGGCAGGACGCCGATGACCAGCCGTCTGGACTAAAGCCAAATCGCTCCGAACGGAGCGAAGGTCCTCGGTAGTGTGTAATACTATATCATGTAGTGTGACCTGACCGCCGAGGTGATCGATCTTGTCTTTCTCCCCGTTTCGCAGACTAACAACCGCGCCTGTTGGTTCGACGTGCACATAAACGATCTCACGAAGAGGCGCGTCTCGATCGAGAAACTAGCCCTGGTTCAGGCCTGGGAGGAAGGGGGCGCCTTCTTCAGCGAGACCGAGCGTGCAGCGCCTGGCCTGGGCCGAGACGGTGATGCGTGTGGCACAGACCGGTGCGCCGGAGGACGCCTACCAGGCGGCACGCGCTGTTTTCGGCGAGAAGGAACCGGTCGATCTCACGATCGCGATCGGCCTAATGAATGCCTACGACCGCATAGCGATCAGCTTCGACGTTCCCGGTATGGGATTGCCGCCGGGACCGTCACAATCATGATCTCATCATTCCCATAACGGTCGGCTATCGACTCCATGGCGAGAGGTGATTTTCATTATTACCGTCACAGACCCAATCTTCGAGCATCCGTTGCTCGCCCCCGGTGCGCGGGTCAAAGTGGGCGTCCGTCGAGCGATCGCAGGCGGGATGCCGAGATCCATATTTGATGAGTTCCGCCGAGCGAATGCATGGAGCTGCTTCAATCTTGTCATACGAGGATGTCTATGATTGAAATTACCACCGACATGGAGGCGATTATCGAGCAGGCGATACTGTCGTTCGTGGCGACGGTCAACGAAGACGGAACGCCCAACCTTTCGCCGAAGGCGTCCTTGACGGTCGTGAACGGCGTTCTCTATTTCGCCGATATCGCAACACACCGGACAATACTGAACTTGAGGCGCAATCCCGCCGTCGAAATTAACGTAGTCGACATCTTTCAGAGGCGTGGTTATCGCTTCAAGGGCCGTGCGTTGATACTGCCGCCAGGCGATGACGAGTATTTGATGATCACTGACTGGGTTCGGGCGACGAGCGGCTCGGAGTATCCTGTCGATCGTGCAGTCAAAATCGAAACCACTTCGGTCATCCAGCTGGTGTCTCCAGCCCACGTCTTTGCCCGCCCTCTTCGAAGTCAGGACGAGATCAGAACACCGATTATCAAAAGTACGTTGTGAAACCCGTCGGGGCATAGCTCTAGGCTCTGCGCGCGGTCCGGGAGGCCGACACTGCCGAGGTGTTCGATATCTCCGTACAGCATCAGCGTCCTCCAGCGTGGACATAGCGACAAGGATGCCGCGACGAGGCCCAAAGGATCTCGCGATCACCGAAATGGCGCGCCTCGATATCGCTCCCGAAAACGCCTGCCTCGAATCTCCAAGAAGCGAATCGCGCCGTCATCGAATTTCTGCGTGCGGCGTCTGGACCGCATCGATGATTTTTGCGCCGCGCCGCTGGCATCGATTCCATAGCCACAGGTCATTGGACCACAGAGTTTCGCCATCCTACTATTTTTGCCTGCCGGCAAAGGAGGTCGGAAGATGAAGAAATACAACAAAAATCCCGAGGCCGCCTCGCTGCTGACGTGAGAGCAAGCAGTCTTCAAGAGCTCGCCGGACGCAACAAGCATTCAATCCCCAAACGAACGTTCAATCTCAGCAGAACGACGAAAAAGACCGGAGCCACTGTGGCTTCTCGATCGAAAACGTCGGAGGTAATCGATGCAGTTCCGCCATTCAACTTTGAAACATCTTGTGCTGGTCTTCGCAGCTCTCTCGGCGGGAGCTGCGCAGGCCCAGGAAACGCCTCCGCCACCGCAGGTGTCCGTGGCGAAGCCGGTCGTCAGAGACGTCGTCGACGACGACGACTTCATCGGCCGCTTCCAGCCCTCCGAGCAGGTTTCCATCCGCTCCAGGGTAGGCGGCTACCTTCAGAGCGTCAACTTCAAGGATGGCCAGTTGGTCAAGCAGGGTGACGAGCTTTTCGAGATCGACCAGCGCCCCTTCATCACCGCATACAACGAGGCTACCGCCCAGCTTGCGGTCGCCCGCTCGACCCTGACCTACGCGCAGTCGGAATTCGACCGCGTGAACACTCTGGTAAAGTCCGGCAGCCAGACGGTGTCGACACTCGATGACCGGCGCAGGGAGCTGCAGTCCGCACAGGCCAACCTCCAGGGATCCGAGGCAAGTGTTGAACGGGCGCAGCTCGATCTCACCTACAGCAAGATCACGGCCCCATTGAGCGGACGTATCAACCGTCATCTGATTTCTGTCGGCAACCTCGTGCAGGCCGACCAGACCGAGCTGACGACGATCGTCGCGCTCGATCCTATCGACTTCTATTTCGATATCGATGAGCGTCGTCTGCTCAACTATGCCGAGACGGCGCGGAAGAACGGAAATGTCCTCCAGGAGGGGGGCGGTGGTCTGAAGGTCAGCGTTCGTCTCGGGGACCGCGACCAGACGAAGTTCGCGGGCACGCTGAACTTCGCGGAAAATACCATCGATCAGGCCACGGGCACGCTGCGTGTGCGCGCTCGTTTTGCCAATCCCGACTTCGTCCTTCAGCCCGGTCTCTTTGGCCGCGTCGAGATCGAAGGTTCAAATTCCTACACGGCGATCCTCATACCCGATGAAGCAATTTCCGCGGACCAGAACGAGCGCGTGGTCTACGTGCTCAATCGCGACAACACTGTTACGACGAAATCCGTTCGCCCGGGTCCCAAGCTTTACGGCTACCGCGTTATCCGCTCGGGCCTCACGGGCGATGAGCAAATCGTCGTGAAGGGCGCCGTCCGTGTCCGGCCCGGCTCGAAGGTTACTCCAGTCACCGTGGAGCTGCCCAGGGAGAACCCGAACGATGTGCCCGAGACGGCCCAACAAGCGGCCTCAGAGGCGGGAGCAGGCCAATGAGGTTCGCTCATTTCTTTGTCGACCGGCCGATCTTTGCGTCGGTTATCTCAGTCGTTCTCATCATTATCGGCAGCGTTGCCTATCTCCAGCTCCCCGTCGCGCAGTATCCGGAAATCGCGCCACCGACGATCGTCGTGCGCACGTCCTATCCGGGTGCGGATCCGCAGACAATCGCAGACGCGGTATCGACGCCGATCGAGCAGCAGGTAAACGGCGTGGAGGACATGCTCTACATGTCATCCTACTCCAGTGGCGACGGCTCGATGGCGCTGACAATCACCTTCAAGCTCGGAACCGACCTTAATAAAGCACAGGTGCTCGTCCAGAACCGCGTCGCCATTGCGTTGCCCCGCCTTCCGCAGGAGGTGCAACGTCTCGGCGTCACCACCGACAAGACCTCGCCGAATCTGCTGATGGTCGTCCATATCCTGTCCCCGACCGGCCGTTACGACCAGCTCTATACGTCCAACTATGCACGGACCCGCATTCGCGACGTTCTCGTGCGTCTGCAAGGCGTCGGCGACGTCCAGATGTTCGGTGAGCGTCAATATTCCATGCGCGTCTGGCTCGACCCGGAGAAACTGTCGGCCTACGGCATGACATCCGCCGATGTAGTCAATGCGCTCAGGGACCAGAACGTTCAGGTCACGGGCGGCTCCATCGGAGCGCCTCCCGCGGGTAGCGGCAACTCCTTCCAGTATACGGTGAGGACGGATGGCCGATTTTCCGACACCCGTCAGTTCCGGTACGTGATCGTCAAGGCTGCCGCCGACGGCCGGCTGGTGAAGCTTCAGGACGTCGCGCGTGTCGAACTCGGTGCGCAGGACTATGTCACGAACAGCTATCTGAACAACAAAACGGCCGTCGCGCTCGTTATCAACGCCCGACCGGGCACGAATGCGCTCGAGACGACCGGGCAAATCAAGTCGATAATGGCGGATTTGTCAAAGAACTTCCCACCCGGTCTTGAGTACAGCATCGTGTACGACCCGACGCAGTTCGTTGCCGAATCCATCTCTGAGGTCTATCGAACGATCGGAGAGGCGGCCGTGCTGGTCGCCATCGTGGTCCTCGTGTTCCTGCAGTCATGGCGCACAGCGATTATTCCGATTGTTGCCATCCCGGTATCGCTGATCGGTACTTTCGCCTTCCTCGCTGCCTTCGGCATGTCGCTGAACATGCTGACGCTTTTCGGTCTCGTCCTGGCGATCGGCATCGTCGTCGATGATGCGATCGTCGTCGTTGAAAATGTCGAACGTAACCTTGCAAAGGGAATGAGTCCGCGCAGGGCCGCGCATGTCACGATGAACGAAGTCGGCACCGCCGTCGTCGCAATCTCCCTTGTGCTGATCGCCGTCTTCGCACCGACGGCCTTCATCCCGGGAATCTCGGGGCAGTTCTACAGGCAGTTCGCCGTCACCATCTCGATCGCGACTGCGATTTCGGCATTGAACTCGCTTACCCTATCGCCGGCGCTCGCGGCAGTCGTCCTGAAGAAGCACGATCACGCGAAGGAAAGAAGGAACATTTTTGCTAGGATCGGGCACGGTGCTGCGAGCGGCTTCAATCAGGGATTTGACGCGCTCAGCCGTGGCTACTCGTCCGTCGTGCGGTTCATCGTCCGATCCTGGATCGGGGTCGGTTGCGCCATGGTCGTCTTCGTCGGCCTTCTGGGTGCAACATGGTTCATGAGCACGCGGGTCCCGAGCGGCTTCATCCCCGTGATGGACCAGGGCTACGCCATTGTGGTCGTCCAGCTTCCAGACGGCTCGTCGCTGGAAAGGACGGACTCCGTCGTACGCAAGGTCGCCGACATCGCCAGGAAGACGCCTGGCGTTCAGGATGCGGTGGAATTTGCAGGCTTCAGCGGAGCGACATTCACCAATGCCTCCAATGCGGGCGTCGTGTTCACATCGTTCAAGCCGTTTGCCGAACGCCTAAAGACGGGTGACAATGCCACCAAGATCATCGGATCGCTTTCAAAAAACCTCCGGAGCGTCGATGAAGCTTTCATCATCGCGGTCCCGCCACCACCTGTTCGGGGTATCGGCAATTCCGGCGGCTTCAAAATCCAGATCATGGACCAGAACAATTCCAGCATGACACGCGCGCTCGACGTAGCGCGACGGCTGATGGCGGCGGCTAATCAGACGCCGGGTCTGTCCGGAGTGTTCACGACGTTCTCGGAGTCCACTCCCGAGTTCTATCTCGACATCGACCGTGAGAAGGCCGAGTACCTCAACGTGCCGATCCCGAACATCTTCGACACGCTGTCGACGAACCTCGGCATTTCCTACGTGAACGACTTCAACGCCTTCGGGCGCGTCTACCAGGTGCGCGCGCAGGCCGACAAGCAGTTCAGGATGGAGAAGGACGACATGCTGAATCTCAAGGTCAGGTCCGCCACCGGCGCGCTTGTCCCACTCGGCACACTTGCCGATATCCGCGACACCAGCGGCCCGACCCTCCTCCAGCGCTACAACATGTATGTATCGGTACCGCTGCAGGGCAATGCTGCGCCCGGCGTTTCGACCGGCGACGCCATCAAGAAGATGGAAGCACTCGCCACCAAGATGTTACCGCCGGGCATGACATTCGAATGGACGGATATCGCCTACCAGGAAACGCATACGGGCGGCAGCGCGGTGTGGATCTTCGCGCTGTCGGTTGTCTTCGTCTTCCTAGCACTTGCGGCCCAATATGAGAGCTGGATACTGCCGCTGGCAATCATCCTCATCGTTCCCCTCGCAGTTCTCGGCGCGCTCATCGGCGTCAACCTCCGGGGCATGGACAACAATGTCCTGACACAGATCGGCTTCGTCGTCCTGATCGGCCTGGCGGCCAAGAACGCGATCCTGATCGTTGAGTTCGCCCGCCAAGCGCAGGATGAAGGCAAGACAGCCATTGAGGCCGCGATCGAGGCAAGCCATCTGCGCTTGCGTCCGATCCTCATGACGGCGTTTGCATTCATCTTCGGCGTGCTCCCCCTGGCGGTGGCTGAGGGACCAGGTGCCGAGATGCGCCAGTCGCTCGGCACTGCCGTGTTCAGCGGGATGCTCGGGGTGACCATCTTCGGTCTCCTCCTGACGCCCGTCTTCTATGTGCTGCTCCGTGCGGGCTACAAGCCGCGCAAACATGACGAAGAGGATGACGAGGATCTGCAGCAGGCAGCCGAGTAATCAAAGCGCATGGTTGGCCCGTCGGCTGAGAACGCCGTCGGGCCACCGTTACGCAAGATTCCCGCCATCATCGATCCGCTTGGCCCAGACGGTCGGCCGTTCGGTCTCTTCGAATCGGGCGCGATCCTGCTATACCTGGCTGACAAAAGCGGCCGGTTCATTCCGCAGGATCCCGTTGGCCGCTATCAGACTATCCACTGGCTGATGTTTCAGATGGGTGGTGTCGGGCCAATGTTTGGTCAAGTCGGATTCTTCAATAAGTTTACTGGTAAGGACTATGAGAACAAGCGTCCGCGGGACCGATACATTGCAGAGTCGCGTCGTCTCCTCAATGCGCTCAGTGAGCGGCTTGCCGATCGTCCGTGGATCATGGGCGACCGGTACACGATTGGGACATGGCAACGTTTCCGTGGATTCGAAACTTGATCGGTCTTTATGAGGCGGGCGATTTGGTGTGGATATCAGAGTTTCGTCAGGTGCTGCGAGCATTCGACACCTTCCTCGTGCGCTCAGCCGTTCAAAAAGGAATCAGTGTTCCGCGTCGCGACTAGAGGCACGGAGATGGAGACCGCAACGGCGCGAACGTCAAAGGAAAGCAAGATGCTGCGGGGAGCTCTCACGGAGGATCACGATCGTATAAGCGCCTCTCAGCCATTCCGATAACGGCCGGCTATCGACTCCATGGCGAGAGGTGATTTTCTTTTTTACCGTCACAGATCCAATATTGGAGCCTCCGTCGCTCGCCCGCGTGTACGGGTGAAAGGGGCGTCCATTGAGCGATCGCAGACGGGATGCCGAGATCAACATTTGATGAGTTCCAGCGGGCGATGCATGGAGCCGCCCCAATCTTTCCAAGCGAGGATGCCTATGATTGAAATCACCGCCGATATGAAGGCGATCATCGAGCAGGCAATACTGTCGTTCGTGGCGACAATCAACGAGGACGGGACGCCCAATCTTTCGCCGAAGGCGTCCTTGATGGTCGTGAACGGCGTTCTCTATTTCGCTGATATCGCATCGCCCCAGACGATAGTGAATTTGAAGCGCAATCCCGCCGTCGAAATTAACGTAGTCGACATCTTCCAGAGGCGCGGTTATCGCTTCAAGGGCCGTGCGTTGATACTGCCGCCAGGCGATGACGAGTATTTGATGATCGCCAACTGGGTTCGGGCGACCAACGGACCGGAGTATCCTGTCGATCACGTAGTCAAAATCGAAACTACCTCGATCATCCCGTTGCTGTCTCCAGCCCACGTCTTTGCCCGCCCTCCTCGAAGTCAGGACGAGATCAGGAACACTTACTATCAGAAGTACGCTGTGAAACCCATCGGGGCATAGCTGCAGCTGCGAGGATCCGGGAATTCGATGTGGCTGACGTGGGCCTGGCATTATCTGTGATGGAACCTTGTCCCATCAGTCGACGCCGAGCGTCGTGTTCGAGAAAGTCAGATCGCCTGACATAGTGCTCGCAAAGCTTCAGTGAGGGACAATGACCAAGCACGCATCGCCGACCATGTGGAGGCAATGATGAATGGTGAAATGGCGCGACAGGTCGGTGCCATCTGTTTTCGTCGCGGGAAGGCGCGCTCCATCGAGGTGCTCCTGATTACCACACGCGAAACACAACGCTGGAGCATTCCGAAGGGATGGCCGATCAAGGGGCTCAAGGCCCATGAAGTTGCGGAACGGGAAGCCTGGGAAGAGGCCGGCGTTATAGGCACGGTCAAGAAGAAGCCCTTCGGCTATTATACCTATTTGAAGATTCTCGGCATCGACAAGGTCGTCCCATCCATGGTGCAGGTCCATCTTTTGAAAGTTGAGAAAGGGTTCGGCGAGTTTCCTGAGAGCGGCCAGCGCATATTGGAGTGGCTGGGGCCGGCCTTAGCGCGCCCTATTCCGCCCCTGCTCACCCGCGCGGCAGGCGTTGCGAGGAACGGTTTGAAGGCGGCGGAAACTTTGGCCAGGAACCCCTTACTGAAAGCGCCCGATATTTCGGCGTTGGGGTCGTAGTAGAACGACACCTCAGCGATGTCGTGGTTGAACTCCGATACGGTGATCCACGCGTCTTTCCAGTCGCGAATCCCTGCGCGTCGGCATTCAAGCTGCGGGATTTCGAGCGCCGTCTGGTCAGAACGCGGTGGCGTGCCGGAAATCGCCAGAATGACGAGATGGGTCTGCGTGTCCTTGTGGATCGCCAGCACCATGCAGACGGGGCGGGACTTGCGGCCTTCCGTTTCGCCCTTGTCGCGCTGCCACGCCCAAAGGTACGGATATCGAAGAACCGAACCGTTGGCCGGAATATCAGCCATCGGCTTCCCGCCCTTCCTCGATCAAGCGATCCAACTCTGGCATGATGATATCGACCAGTTCCTTCGGGGCTTCGTTGGGGCCGAAAACCCTTCGAGGGTCGCTCCTGCTTTTCATGGCCTCGAACTCGTCGTAGGTCATGAGGACGTATCGCGGTTTGCGGTGCTGGGTAATCGCAACCGGCTGACGATCGGCCGCCATGGTGACGGTCTTGATATCGCGCAGCAGATCGACGGTCGTAAATTTCTGCACGGTAAGCCTCCTACAGATAAATCGACTTATACGATTTATTTGACTATTTTACAAGCAATCAGACGCCGCACATGCCCTCGCATTCGTTCCCGGCCTCCCTGTCATAATGGTCGATCACCAGCAAGTTTTCCCAAAGGTCGCGTTTCGTTGCGGAGTAGAAAAGGATCAGCAGACGGGGAGAGGGACGCCATCACGCTGCCTCCCGCTCTTCATCGGCCGCCGGCTGAAGACCATGCAGGTAGGCAACAGCGCGCTGCGCATAGGTTTCGTCGACACGCCAGCTTGTTGACCACGGGCGGCGCCAAAACGCGTCGAGTAATCCATTGGTTAACGGGAGGTTTTTCTGCGATTATTTAGGGCCCGTCGAGAAGGCGGAGCGGACCGATATCCTGCGGGTTACCTCGTCGACGAAAGGAGCCGACCATGCCGTTTCCACCACCACGATCTCAGGATTTGCACCAGCGCTTCGAGGAATTGAAGGTGGCGGCCGGATACGCCCTGGAAGAGGTTGTCGCTTCAGCGAACGAAGCGGGGTGGGGCGCGCGAGAGGTACTCGCCGCACTGGTCGAGGCGGCTCACTCTCTGGAGGACGCCAACAGTGCGGACCCGGATCCTGCTGATGATCCGCCAATTGGCGATGCAGTTCGCGAGCAGATCGGGCACGGTGAACAATTCGATTGAAGCGTGGTGCCGACAATCCTCGTTCTTTGAGGCGGACGCCAAGCCCGATGGAGAACACGATGAGCATCAACGACACGAACGCGACGCCCCAAGGATGAGAATCCAGTACCGGCAAAACCCGAAAAGGCGGACAAAGAATCGCGCTCGCGTCGCCGACCGTCCAGCCCGCCGGCAGCAAGGGAGCGACCAATCGTCAATCCGATGACCGGCGTAGCCCTGTGGCGTTTCGGACGTGATTGAGACGACGAGTCTCGAGGTGTAGACAGGCACGCAGAGAGATGCGGCTAGCCGGGACAGGCAAGCTCTCGTGGACGGTAGTCAACCTAGGATTGGATTGAGCCGCTTCGATTACCGGCCATCTTTCATAGCCGGAGGTTGTTCTTTGATGTCGTCAGAGACCCGTTTGGAAAATCGGAAATTTGGGATTGAACGAAGCCGCTAACGCGGCATAAAGCTGGGATAAGCTAGGCTTAGCGGGCTGCGCATCTTTCGGCGGGGTTAGGTCAGAGAAACGTCCCTATCGCTCAATTGCACTCGCCTTGTGCCGGCATTGGCGAAAGTGATCGCTTGCATTAGACTGTGGTCGGGGCGCGCTGCAGCTTCGGGCTACTGAGATCGGACGATCTCGTCGCGCAAGTAGGAAAGGCACCACATTCTGGAAGTCTGATTTCGAATTGGAGACTGGCGAACTTGAAATTGCCGTCCATCGCGGGCTTTCGACGTGAGGCGAATATGTTTGTGGAAGGGTCAGCGGCCGGATTACGGGCGGATGAGTTTGTGCTCTCGAATCTTTCGCCCAGCGTCGCTCAAAGGCGGTTCGCGCTTGGCGTTGTGTTAGTGCTGCTCGTTGTCTTTATCATCGTGGCGGGCCCACTCTCTAGCATGCCACTGAGGCGGGTTGACGCCTTTGTACCCGCTTACGGCACTGCGATTTTCCTCATCGACTCTATCACCGCAGCCCTGCTCTTCGCGCAGTTTTCCGTCCTACGCTCGCATGCGCTCCTCGCACTAGCGAATGGCTATTTCCTGACGGCGCTCCTCGCAATTCCTTGGACGCTCACATTTCCAGGCGTATTGGCGCCGGAGGGCGGCCTTGGCGGCGGCCTCCAGAGTACGGTTTGGCTCTATGTCCTGTCCCACGCGGGCTTCGCCCTGTTCGCGATCGTCTATACACTGTTGAAGGATGCCGATCCGATGGAGGCGCTGTCGCCACGCTCCATTCGTGCGAGGGTCCTTACGACTGTCGGATCAGTTACTGCCCTCGGCTGTTGCGCAACAGTTTTCGTTACAGCAGGCCATGCGTTCCTCCCGCGCATCATGCTCGACACGGCGGAGGTTTCTTATCTCTGGTATTACGTGGTCGGACCGATGGCGGGATTGTTCGTCGTCGCGCTTGTCTTGCTATGGCTGCGGCACCGCTCGGTTCTCGATCTCTGGCTGATGTTGGTCTTGTTCGCATACATCATCGAGATCTCCCTCACCGCCTTTCCTATCCCGTACCGCTTTAGCGTCGGTTGGTATGCCGGGCGAGTTTACGGCGTGTTTTCCGGCAGCTTTGTGCTGGTCACCCTGATGAAGGAAGTGACGATGCTATACGGTGAACTGCTGCGCGCAGTCGTCGGCCAACGCCGCGAGCGCGAGGTGCGTCTGCTGACGGGGGACGCGGTCGCAGCCACCGTGGCGCACGAGATCAAGCAGCCATTGTCGGCGATGACTATGGACGCCAGTGCGAGCCTGCGCTGGCTTGATCGCGCGACGCCCAACATCGATGAGGCCAAAGCCGCATTACAGCAAATCGTGAACAACGGCCACCGTATGGGCGCGATGATCGATAATATTCGGACGCTCTTCAAGACCGACGCACGAATCCGGACTTCGCTCGACGTCAACAATCTGATCCGCGAAGCTCTGGCGCTCGTCCGCTACGATCTACAGACCCATCGGGTAGCGGTTCAAACCGACTACAACCAATCGCTCCCACCGATAGAGGGCAACGAGGTTCAGCTGCAGCAGGTGCTCGTGAATTTGATCACGAACGCGATCGATTCAATGGCCACTGAAGATGGGGACCGGGTACTTTCCTTAAGATCTAAAGTCTACGACTCCAGCTGTCTGATGGTGTCGGTGGAAGACGTGGGGAAGGGTGTCGAGCCGAGCGCGATCGATCTGATATTCAAACCGCAGTTTACGACCAAGGCGAACGGGATGGGGATGGGGTTGTCGATTTGCCGGTCGATCATCGAGGCCCATGGGGGGCAGTTGTGGGTGACCGCCAATCTACCCCGGGGAGCCATTTTTCACTTCACGGTGCCCGCCCACCGGCAGCACTAGCGCCTGCAACAACGCACGGGCGGTTACCGCTCATGGCACATAGCTTCCGATACCGACGATCGACATTGTCGATAATCTTGCAAAGATCCTGGGCGCCAAGGCAGCCGATCTTCTGAAAGAGGTCAGTAGCGACTAGCTTCAATCATTCGAGTTGCCATCTCGGGCTGTTTTCAAAGCCAAAGAGGACATCCGGGTGCGACGCACGACTTCCACCTCAATCAACGCCTCCTCCAACAGCGGCATAACCGATCGAAATTCGGGGTTGTCCCGGACTATTTCGAGGGCGGTCTTGAGGTGGCTCTCCGTGAGTATGCAGGCTTTTATGGTCAAGATATCTTCCACGCGGCCTTGCGTCCAAGCTGGGAAAGAAACGTCTCTTCCTCTGCCCTGGCCAAGATCAAAAATTCTAAAGACGAAGGCGATTGCCTAGCCCGGTTATTCTCCAAAGTCTGCCTGTTTGAACTGCGGGACCGGGCATTCCTGTCGCCGTTGCCATATCGCTTAAGTGGCATTGCCCTCAACTTTCGTCACGTCGCTCGCCGCAGCCGGCCGGCCGAAGAGATACCCCTGACCATAGCCACAGCCCATCTCTATCAGCGCGCTAAGCTCCGCTTCCGTCTCGATGCCTTCGGCGACAACTTCCTTTCCGAGATTCTGCGCCAGTCCAACGATTGCCTTGACAATGGCCATGTCTTCCTCGGAGTTGACCATCGCACGCACGAAAGAGCCGTCGACCTTGATCTGATCGTACGGCAGCTCTTTCAGGTGAACCAGCGATGCGAAACCGGTGCCGAAATCGTCGAACGCGACTTTGAAACCTGTCGCCCTGAGCTGCGCCAATTGCCTAGCGACCTGGTTTTCGCGACCGGATAAGAGCACTCCTTCTGTAACCTCGATATGCAGCCTGGAAGGGTCGAGTGAAGCGCTTTTCGTAGCCGCTAGCACCTCATCGGCAAAAGCCATTTTTCCCTCCGTATCCGCAAATTGGCTGGACGAAACGTTGATGGCGATGTGTCCGAATTCGAAGCCTGCCTGCTCCCAAGTTTTCGCCTGTGATATGGCTGTCCCCAACACGTAGCTGCCGATGCGGCACGAGAATTCCGGATCGTCTAGAGCCTCGGCAAAGGCCGCAGGTGCGAGGACGGAGCCGTCGGCTTGACGCCAACGCAACAGCGCCTCAAAACCCACTCGTGTCCGTGTTCGAAGTTCAAACTTGGGCTGATAGAACAGCGTAAACGCATTTTGGGCCAGCGCCACCTTCGCGGCATCGATCATTTTGAGGCTGGCTTTCAGCTGATCGCGCCGTTCAGCAGAGAAAAACTCCAGCAAACGCGCGTTTCCCCGCTGACGCAATCTCTCGGCGGCACAATCGGCCAATCGTCTCAAGATCTGTATCGCATCGCGACCAAGCTTTCTCGGTTCGCGATCGACAACGCAAAGACACCCGATACGGATGCCAGGCTCGACCTCGATGGGCACACCGGCATAGAACCGGATGTGTTCCTTCCCGCGGACAAAGGGATTGTCCGAAAACCTGCTGTCCTTTTCAGCATCGGGGACAATGAGAGGTCTGTCGTTCAGAATCGTGTAGTTGCAGAATGCATGCTCACGGGGGATCCTGTTCTTTGAAAGCCCTCGATTTGCCTTGAACCACTGCCACTCGGCATCCAGTAGCGTTATCAACCCGATTGGCATTTTCGCGGCGATGCAGCCAATTTCCACGATCGTGTCGAGGATGGGATCGCTCCCGGATGTCAGCACCGCGAGGCTATGAAGCTTGTCGAGACGTGCACGTTCGTTCGGGGGAAGTTGGTAAGCCAAGGCCAAGTATCCTCATTGGTCGTCAGGACGAGCCCGTGAATCGCCTTTGAAATGAACCGTAAGGTGGTGGAACACCATTCTTCTCTGCTGGTTCTCAGCGTCCACTCAGGCGGTACCCGACACCACGCACAGTTTTGATCGCGTCGGCGCTGCCGCCATCAAGTTCGGCGAGCTTGCCGCGCAAGCGATTGATGTAGACATCGATCGTTTTGTCGCGGGGATCGTACTCGCGAAACAACGCCTGCCTGGCAATTAGCGATTTCGGGCAATCCGCACCTTCGCAATTATGCAGGACTTGAAGGATTCGCCCTTCGAGGGCGGTAATGGAGACTGTCATGTCGGAACATTCGAGCAAGAGCCGCTGAAGATCGCATACGACGCAACCTACCGAAAATGACGCGGCATGTGGCGACGACCGGGTGCTGCGACGCGTTTCATAGAGACGGTGCGCGCGCGCTCGCAATTCCTTCACGCTGAACGGCTTCATGACGTAGTCATCTGCGCCGACGCTGATCGCGTCCGCCCGGCTATCTGCGTCACCTGCGCCCGAAATCATAATCACCGGAATGTCTGAGCGCAGCCTGCCTTCCCGCAACAGTTCCAGGCCGCTGCCGTCCGGCAAATTGATGTCGATGATGATGCAATCATATGCGGAAAGTTCGTTGGAATGGATGTAGCGCCTCGCCTGTCTGACCGACGAGATGTACTCCAACTTGTCACGCGAATCCGACCACGTCAGTCGCAGCATTTCAATAATATCCTGTTGGTCTTCAACAACCAGTATGTTCATGGCATTCACAAATGCTCGAATGTCTTGCCGTTCTCGCGGCTCATTCCTTTTCCGGAACGACCGACAACGGCGATTGCGATTGCGGGGTTTCAGGGAATGTGGATCTCCTTGTCAGGCTTCCCAGAGTGGCGAAGGGAGATTGAATCCGCGACAGTCGATTGACGAAATATGGTGTCAATTCCTTGACGAAGCAAACATGGAGGGTTCCTCCTTGCCTTTCGACGACCACGCCGCCGATCACATAGTCAAAGCTTCCGAGAACGAGATAGACGTGATCCGGCACCCTCGATTTGCCGATACGCAGCGATGCCCCACCTTCACTGATATCCGTCATCAAACATCTTTGGATCTGCGCCTGTCGCATCCATTTCGCCGTGAATAGCAGGCTGCAGAACAGGCGCACCTCGCGGCGATACCATTTGCGGCTGAAGTAGCTGGACTCCACCCTCGACAGATATGTGCTTCGCTTTGCGGACATCGATTGCTTGACCCACTGCATACTTTGGCAGTCCTCCCCGGGGGTGCTCGGCCTCCCAAACACTTGAACTGCAAGGCAACGAATAGATCAGCGCGGCGTTAAGGGATCACAACGCGAAATTTAAAAAAGGTTAATACGACAATGCTTATGGATTGCCGCAACGTGGCGCGATACTAAATGCTTGTTGATTCTCGCAACCTCGGACGTATTGAGCGAGCAAACGGATGGCTGGCCAATCGAGGTTTCACGGGACTAGCAGGGCGCTCGCGCCGGAGTTCATGAACATTGCAAACTAAGAATGGTGCCGTGGATTTTCGCAAGAGAATTGCGGTGGTTTCAATTGTCTCGCAATTTTGCGCGTTCGCTGGAAGTATCGTTCTGGCGATCGTGATCACGAACAACCCCTTCGGGCGCTCGTCGCTGTCCGGCGGGACATTCTTTATCGCGGGCATGTTGGGATCGGCTCTCATCTATCAGATTAGGGCCTGCGCCCGGCAGCACGACACGGCACCTATCACCGGACCCGCACCAGGCCCATCCCATGCAGGCGGCTGGATGGCGCACCTGCCAAGCCGCAAGCTTTCGCTGTGTGACGAGGCCTGGGCGATCCACGACGTCCATCCCCGTGGGACGATTTCGCTTGAAGAGGGGCTCCAGCTCTTCGCGCCGGAATGGAGGGAATGCATCAGGGACGCCTTTGAAACCTGCGCCCGCGACGGAAGGCCCTATGACATCGAAGTCGAAGTCGCGACACGGGACGGGCCGCGAAAATGGGTGCGGCTAACAGGCACGGCCCAGCGCGGTGAGAAGGGCAGGATTAACAGGGTACAGGGTACCGTTCAGGATATTGACGAGCGCAAACGACTGACGCTTTCCGCACTCAAGCTGGAGTTTAAATTTGCTGAGTCTCTGGAGGGCATTTCCGACGCATTCTTTCACGTCGATTGCGACTGGCGCTTCACCTATCTGAACCGCGAAGCGGAGAGGCTTCTGGAAAGAAAGCGCGAAGCTTTGCTCGGAAAGCTCCTTTGGGATGAGTTCCCGGAAGCCGCAGATGGCATTATCGGCGAGGAATACCGGAAGGCGGTCGCCAGCCAGCAGAAGAGAGTTTTCGAGGTATTCTATGGACGAGTTGAAACCTGGTTCTCGATAGCCGCCTATCCGTCGGTCGCCGGCCTGACAGTTTTCTTTCACGATGTTACGGAGCGGCGAGCGTTCGAACAGCAACTTAAGCTGCTCGAGATGGCGGTGTCCAAGATCAAGGACTTTGTCATCATGACTGACGCATCCTCAGGGCCGCCTCATCGTCAAACCATTCTCTATGTGAATGATGCTTTTGTGGAGATCACCGGCTATTCGCGCGAAGAAGCAATCGGCCGGTCGCCAAGCTTTCTGCAAGGCGACAAAACGCAGGAGTCCATCGTCGAACGAATAGACGCATCCCTTCGGCAAGCCAAGCCGATCCGTGCCGAGCTCATAAACTATGCGAAGGACGGACATGAATACTGGGTTGAGCTGAGTATTGCTCCCATCCTCGACACGCAGGGAAAGCCGACGCATTTCGTTGCGACGGGGAGGGACATCTCTGAGCGGAGGAAGGCCGAAGAGGTACTGGCAGAAAGCGAGGAGCGTTTCAGGATCATCGCAATGGTGACGACCGACGCTGTTTGGGACTGGGATATGGCTAGTAATACCGTGCGGTGGAACGACAACATCTCGTCGCTTTTCGGCCATGACCCGGCGACGCCTGAGCAGGCGTTCGCACAATGGGAAGCCAATGTTCATCCGGATGATCGGACCGAAGTGCTCGCCAATGTCCGCGCCGCAATTGCCGGGTCGGAGGAATGCTGGCAAATGGAGTACCGGTTCCAACGCGGCGACGGAAGTTTTGCCAACGTGTTGGATCAAGGCCACATTATTCGCAATGGTTCAGGTGCCGCTACAAGGGTGGTTGGCGGCATCCGAGACATTACCGAGAGTCGCGCGATCGAAGCAAAGCGCCTGCAGACGCAGAGGCTTGAGGCCATCGGGAAATTGACCGGCGGTGTCGCGCACGATTTTAACAATCTTCTCACCGTGATCATCGGAACGGCGGAAACCCTGACCGACGAGCTGCCCAAAGACGATTGGTTATGGAAGACGGCGGAACTCAACCGGAGAGCCTCGGAGCACGGAGCCGCCCTGACGCGCCAGCTTCTGACGTTCGCCGGTCGGCAGCCGCTGGAGCCGAAGGTTTTGGATCTCAACAATCTCATCGCAGGCATTGAGGAACTTTTATTACGCGCTGTCGGCGGGGCGATCGACATGACGATTCTGCCGGGCGCGAAGCTTTGGAGCGTGAAGGCCGATGCGGCGCAGCTCGAATCTTCCATTCTGAACCTGTGCCTGAACGCCAGGGATGCCATGTCGTCAGGTGGCCAGTTGATGGTGCGAACGGAAAATATCGAAGTGGAAAGATCCGGCCGGCACCGCCATCTTGTCTCCGCCGGTCAATATGTTGTTCTCAGCATAGCCGACGATGGCGAGGGCATGGATGCCGAGGCCCGAGAACAGGCTTTCGAACCTTTCTTCACCACCAAGGAATTCGGCAAGGGAAGTGGTCTTGGCCTCAGCATGGTCTACGGGTTCGTCAAACAGTCAGGCGGTCATGTGGAGATTGATTCCCGACCGGCCGTTGGCACAACGGTATCAATCTATCTGCCGAGAGCCGACGATCCTGAATTCGGATCCGAACGATTGTCTACAGGCGTTTCCAGGGGCTCAGAACGTGTTCTGATTGTAGAAGACGATCAAAGGGTCAGGGACTTTACGGAACAGTTCCTAAAGACATACGGATACCACGTCGACTGCGCCAGCGATGCTGATGAGGCGATCAAGATCCTCAGCATCGAGGAACCCTTTGACTTGGTCTTCACCGACATTGTCATGCCGGGGGCCATGAACGGTAGCCAACTTGAACAGGAAATCCGCCGTCTCCATCCGGACCTGCCCGTCCTCCTGACAACGGGCTTTGCCGACTTGGCCGAGTATAAATCCGACGATCTGCATTTTATCGGCAAACCGTACACGCGCCGACAACTTTCTGAAAAAATGCGGGAAATTCTGGATGCTCGAAGGTCGTCTGATGACCGCCGTGACGATTGAAGTCCACATTCGGCGACAGCCATCTCCAAGAATTTTGTGAGACTCCCTGTTCCGGATTTCAATTGTTCAAAGCTGCCGTGCCATCCATCATGAAAATCGACGTCAAGCCGATAAGGCGACTGCAAACTACGAGCATCATGCGTTGGAGCGGCCGGTCAATCCAACCCTTCAATTAGCATGACGCGCCGTACGGCGGGACGAGACATTATCTTGCCCATTAGCCGTGTCCAAACGCGCCAACGACCAGCCATTGAAAACCCGATTTGCTCTCCCCAAAGCCAGAACACCAGAAGCCCCGCGTTATGGCTGGCCGGGCAAACTGGGCACCGGGTCCGCTTCATCGGCATGGCCGTGCTCACGGCGACGTCGTTCCAGCACCCTAACGATTTGAGCCCGGACCGTGATGGCTGAGAGGAATGCCTTGCCCGGGCGTTCCATATTTATTGGTAGTGCAAGAGGAGAGGGTGACTGCAATGAACACCGCCACCGTGGGAATTGCCATCAATAGTAGGCGCGATCTGCACGTCGAGTCGATTGCCATTGTGAGCACCCCGTCGAAATTGCGTTGATACAGACCCGCCCTATCTTCAGGCAAATATACGCGCGCAAACGTTGTTCTGTAATCCACAATCACCTTGGTGGAAGGGCACGGTCGAGAATGAGAACGGCCGGGTAGGGAAATGGCTTACGAGAGAGGTCGATCCATTGTCGATCACAGAGGCCGATCTGATCGATATCTGCAACCGGCTCAACGCCACACCGCGCAAATGTCTTGGCTAGCGAACGCCAGCCGAAGTCTTCCGCAAGAAACTGCTCGCTCAGGTGAGACATGCGGGTTAGCTTCTGCAGTTCCGCTAGTCGCGGTTCGCCATGAACTCACACATTATAAAATGTTTTTCGGCCGCCGGTCGGCAAGCCGTTGGGTCGGAGCTGGTAAAAGAGAGGGGCACCATGGACGCAGAACCGTTCACGCGGCAAAATCAATATTCACAAGAGCCACGCCAATCCACATCGCGCTCGCTTCCGTTAGGTGTTCGAACGGCTCGCGGTGATCGCCGCAATTGCGTTTAGCGTTTCGGCATCACGACCGTAAATATCTTCGTAGTAGTGCACGGTTCCGTCAGTTGTCGGCCAGGCGGTGAAGTAAGCGACATATACCGGCACCTCCTCGGGGACGGGCATGTCCTTTGTTGCTCCGTCTGCGATCTGACCATCAACGAAATCAATCGAGGTTTTCAACACGGCTGCCGCCATCGCCTGAGGGTTTTGAAGGCGGATGCATCCGTGGCTAAACATACGATCCTGTGACGCAAATTTTCCCCTAGCCGGGGTGTCGTGCATGTAGATGGCATGCGGATTAGGAAACAGAATCTTCAAACGACCAAGCGCGTTCTCCGGCCCCGGTGGCTGCACCACCGAGATGTTGTCCAGGGGTTGCGACCAGTCGACTTTTGCCGACGGCATCATTTTGCCTTTAACGGAAACCTTATAGCCTTCCCGGTCAAGGTAGTTGGGATCGCGCCGCAGTTTGGGTAGCATTTCGTTCTTGATGATCGATTGCGGAACGCCCCAATCAGGGTTGAACTCGACCGTTTTGATGGTTGCATCGAAAAAGTTTGTTTGATGATCCTGCTGCCCAATCACCGCCTTCATCGAAAGAGCCAGTTGCCCGTTTTCCTGATAATAGGCCATGTACGCAGGCTGATTGATGAAGACGTATCGATCCGGAAACTCCCGCGGAAGCCACCGCAGTTCTTCCATCGCGACGACAACCTTGTTGATATCGGCCAATGTATTGCTCGAAGCGGACGAGCTGCGAAGAAATTGGAGTTCGATCGCGAGCTGCGCAAATTTGGCGTTGTCTGGCACCACATGCTTGATTACGAGCGACAGGTTTGGAGCTAAGCCAAGCTCACTCAGGGTGGCCGCTAGATCCAGACTTTTGCGCTTGAAATCGTAATAGTTCGAGAGCGCGTTCGGATCGATACGTCCACGATAATTGTCTTGCAGGAACATGAGGAACTTGGTGCTCAGACTGGCCTCGAACTGTGCAAGCGCCTGAGTTCTCTCAGTCGAACCCTTGGGATATCGGTCGTAGGTCTGCTTAACTGTGTAGTCGCCAGCATTGAGGCCCCAGTCATCCGCTTGTTTGAGAAAGCTCAGTGCCTGGATTGCCTTCGACGTTGGCCCGCCTGCATCAACCCAAATTGTTTTAGCCTTTGGCTGTCCGTAGAAGCCCTCAATTGCTCGCGCGATGTCATCCGTGGCGAAGATCGACGCGTTTCCCATCTCCCGTAGTGTTTGCGCCTGCAATCCATCGGCTCCGAAGAGAGTCAACAAGCCTGGTCCGCTGATGGTCGGTACAATGTGGACCTGCCGCATAACAGGAGTGCGGTAATCGCTGGTGTACTTCACCTGCGGAGCTAGGCGCGCCGCCGGAGGCGCAGCAAGTGCGGCATAGGGGGTTGCCGCCAAAGCTGCGATGAGCGGAATGACAGTGCGGGCCAATCGCTGCGCCATATGACAGGACCCCGGTGAAACACGAAACTTTCGCATACAGCGAACGGCATTTGTTGCCGTCGGTGCTCGAACACACCGAGCGGTTCGGCTAAGTGCTCTTCTCCTCTAAAGGCTTATGCAACCAAGCCCGATCAGTTGGGCGGAAAAAGGGCGGGGCGCTATTCGACTCGCGCTACTCAACGCTCGGCGGGCGGAGCAAGTGCTCGCGATCCAGGTCATCGGACTGATCAAGCCCGCCGCAAGCGTTGACGGATCCATCAACGGGAGTCCGCAGGGCCTGTTGCAAACAAGGCCGTTGCCCCCTTGCGGGTACGACGTGGAAAATGCCCCCCGTCGAGGACGGGGTATAGGCGATAGTGGAGGGCGCCGAGTGCGAGAAACTGTCGTCACCATTCGGCTCCCGGACGGGAGCAGCAGACTCCTCGTCCGGTAGGCGGGGGAAAATCAACTGGACCGCGGTTCCGACGCCTAACTCGGACTGCAATTGAATCCATCCCCCTTGCCGCTCGACAAATGCGCGAACCTGGGCAAGTCCGAGGCCGGTTCCGACGCCAACCTCCTTCGTCGTGAAATAGGGTTCGAAGACCCGGCCCATCACCTCCTCGGTCATCCCTGAGCCGTTGTCGCCGACCGTGATCGCGACCATTCCACCGTACCCATCCGGTCGCTCGGCAACATTCGCGGCGGAGATGACGATCAGGCCGCCTTTGCGTGTGGCTGCATCAGCGTTTCGACACAAGTTCAGCAACGCGAAATAGAGTTCATCGGGATCAGCCTTCACCGGCCACAGGTCGGATTCGATCTCTATTTCCATCACCGTGTCCCGGCTTAACGACGGTCGCAAGGCCTCAACGGCGATGGACAATTGCGCTTGCGTCGTGCCGGCATAGCAGCGACGGGCTGGACTTCCATGGTCCAGTAGCCTCCGCGTCAAAATCGCGCCTTTTTCGATCGCGCCACGCAAGCGGGTGAAGATCGTCTTTCGGGCATCGGCGTCGTTTTGGTGCTCCAGAAGGCGAAGGCCGCCATCGATCACGGCCAGGAGATTGTTCATATCATGCACCACAGATTTTGAAACCTCGTCGCCGGATCCGCGCGTTCCGGGATCGATGTGCACCGGGAGGTCGCCGATCCCGGCCGCGGGCTGGAAGCGGCACAAGATTCCCGAAACCTCTCCATCGGGGCCCGTTAACGGGATGTCGACAGACCGGAGCACAGGCGCCGGTCTTTGTTGTCCACACGCGCGCGTCGGAGCAACCGTGGCAGCGAAGAGGCGCCCGTCTCCGCTTGCCACGCCCGCACCGTCCGCCAGTACGACGATGTCTTGCGGAAGAACCTCAAGGGCGGGAGCGGCTTTCGAGCATGGGGTGGTCGCCCCAAGTCCATCTGGTTTTTGCATATCAACCTCCTGGTCCGTGGTCCGAAGCCATCCGCTTGGACAACGAATTCCTGTTCGGCGTGGCGTCGAACAGCAGAATGGATCCCAGTGCCCGCAAAGGGAAATCACCTCTCGCCATCAAGTCGATAGCTTGTTGTAATTGGGATGGCGTTAGCGCGCACGATCGCCGCAGGCGTAGTTCAGGACATCAGGGACTTGATGAAAGCACGCACCGCGGGCCTTGCCGCCTCGCCGGCGGGGGACGCTCTGAAGATCGATTTCACCGGTGTCTTGATCGGCTAATTCCCACGCCAGGGAGCCCTCTGAAATCGATACCGCTGAAGCCGCCGTAACAAGGATGGACGAGGACCGGTGCTGCCGCATTCCCCACCGTTATGGAATCGATACGAGCCAATTATTGGAAAACTTCGTCTCCCACTGCGACAACTGAAATGGTCAACGAACGCTACCGGTTCGCAAACACAGGAAGCAACGCCATGAGAATCATCAGTGCCTTGGGTGTCGTCCTTGCAGGGTTGTCCGTGATCGGCGCAGTCACTGCCTACGGCCAAGCCAAGACACATTCGCAGTACGACGGTGCTGCCGCGGCCGTTGTCGACGACAACGGAAATCTGCAGGTGCCTTCCGACTATCGGACCGCTTATCAGGTGCTGGGCAGTTGGGCAGTCGCGAAAGATGATGGTCCAGGGTCAAAACAGTTGCACGTGGTCTATGCATCGCCCGGAACCGTCGCCGCATATCAAAAGGACGGTCGCTTTCCCGACGGCGCCGTTCTCGTAAAGGAAGTCTTCAATGCGACGACCAACGAGATGACAACCGGAACCGTAAGCAGTGCCGGCACGCTCGCCGGCTGGTTCGTCATGGTAAAAGACGGCGCCGGCCGATTTCCAGGAAACAAGCTTTGGGGCGACGGCTGGGGTTGGTCCTGGTTCGACGCAACGAATCCGAAGAAGACCACATCCACCGACTACACGGCGGACTGTCAGGCCTGTCACGAGCCGGCCCGACAGTCGGACTGGATCTACAGGCAAGGCTATCCGATTTTCAATCGATAACCGGGTCGCCGCATGGACGGGCGGTTCTCCCTCGACTTTCGGAAGCTCCCCATGACCGCTGACATGAGATGTCGAACGGGATTTCCGTTTCTGCGACATTTCCACCAAAGAAACACACGATCAAGGAGACAATTCCCATGAAAACAATCGGGATAACGCCTGCGGGCGAGAAGGGAAAAGAGATTGGCGCGGCTCGCTTGAAAGGACTGTCCGTGATCAGTATCGATGAATATCGCAAGTGTCCGGTATTCGACGCCGCGGCGACGAATAGGAGCGCGCGGCGCTCCTACAAACGCGAAGGACCGGTTGGCGCTACGATTGGCTTCGTCAAGCCGTTGAGGTGGTTCGCATGAACATCCTTCATATTGATTGCAGCCCGCGTCCTCAATCGCACAGCCGCGAGCTTTCGGCGGCGATTGTCAAAAAGCTCCTCGAGGTCGCGCCCGGCGCTCACATCAACCGGCGCGACCTTGGCGCTTCCCCCCTGCCGCACGCCACATCCGATTACGCGACCACGCTGTCGTCTCCGGCCACGTTGGCGGCACCGCTGAAAGGCGCTCTGGATCTCGCCGAAGCGCTCATTCATGAAGTCGAGGCGGCCGACGCGGTCGTCATCGGGACGCCCATGCACAACTTGACCGTTCCCTCGGTCCTCAAGGCGTGGATCGACCAAATCGTGCGCGCCGGTCGCACCTTCAGGTCGACGCCGACCGGGAAGGTGGGAATGCTGCCGGATCGTCCGGTCTTTATTGGCATTGCTTCCGGTGGCGTCTTTAGCGGCGAGCGAGCCAACCAGCCCGATTTTCTCACGCCGTATCTGGCGGCCTTACTGGGCAGCATTGGCCTGAAAACCCAGCAATTCTTCTCCGTGCAGGCCACCGCGTTTCTCGACCGGGACCAAGCCGCATTAGCGAGGGAGAAAACGCTGGCAGCGATCGACCTGACGGTCGTGGGAAAGGTTCCATGTCCGGCCGAATGACGGGCGTTGCCGCATCCGAGACGAACGAACCGAGGAGACAATTATCATGAAGGCAATCGTAGTAACGGATCAGGCTGCGGGAACGGCCGGCATGAAGCTGACGGAGCGGCCCCAGCCGCAGGCAGCGATAAACGACGTCGTCGTTCAGGTTCATGCGTCGGGATTCACCTGGGATGAGCTGACGTGGCCGCCGACCTGGACTGACCGCCTCAATCGTGACCGAGCACCGTCGATCCCTGGGCACGAACTGGCCGGGGTGGTCACGGCCCTCGGTTATGGTACGACGGGGCTGTCGGTCGGACAACGGGTATTCGGCCTCACGGATTGGTATCGCGACGGAAGCTTGGCGGAGTATGTGGCGGTCGAGGCACGCAATCTCGCGCCGCTGCCGGGCGACGTCGACTTCACCGTGGGCGCCAGCCCGCCGATGCCGGGCCTGACCGCGTGGCAGGGACTATTCGAACATGGCCACCTACGGGCGGGGCAGAGCGTAATCGCGCACGGCGCGGCCGGTGTGGTCGGTTCAATGGTTACCCAGCTCGCACGACAGGCCGGCGCATACGTCATCGGCACCGGACGTGCCGCCGACCGTCAGGCGGTGCTTGATTTCGGCGCTCAGGAGTTCGTCGACCTCGAGAACGACGCCCTGAAAGACGTCGGCTCGGTCGATCTGGTTTTCGACGTCTTCGGCGGCGACATTGCGAAGAGATCGGCAGGCCTGATTCGGCCCGGAGGAACACTGGTGACCATCGCCGGGCCGACCGAGCGCGGCCCGGCGATGGTCTGACGATCGACTTCGTTGTCGAGTCCATTGCGCCCAACTGGGTGAGATCGTTCAGCGGGTGCGGGACAGACGCTTGCGGACGAACATCGTACCGTCTCGACCCTCGAGGAAGCCGTCGCCGCCTTAAATCCGACGAGCGACGCAAGGGGAAGACAATCATTCGGGTTCGTCCGTAGGGATGCGCGCCCATGGGCGCATGCAGTCGGCCGGCGCTGTCCGGATCGGCCGGCTGCGTCCCTCTTAGCATTAGTCCTAGCTACCGAGAGCGTCCATGGCTTTTCACGTTAAAGATCAACGGCACACCCATGAGGTCGACGTCGACGGCGACATCCAGCTTTTGTGGGTGCTGCGCGACATACTCGCATGACCGGGACCAAGTTCGGCTGCGGCCAGGGCTGGCGGGCGCCTGCACCGTCCATCTCGACGGTCAGCCGGTCCGCTCGTGTCAGACGCCAGTCGACAGCGTCGGCAACAGCGCGGTCACCACGATCGAAGCAATCGGCGAGTCACCACAGGGCGCGACCTTACAGAAGGCGTGGGTGGAGCTCGAGGTAGTGCAATGCGGCTATTGCCAGTCCGCCAGATCATGTCGGCGGCAGCGCTACTGAGAGACACGCCGAAGCCGACCGATGACGACATCGATGCCGCCAGTCGGGCAATGTCTGCCGATGCGGCACCTATCACGCATCATCCGCGCCGCGATCAAACACGCTGCGGGGGCTTGAAATCATGGATGAGCTTGTCCCAAAGAACAGATTGCCGATGGAACGCACGATGTCGCGCCGCTCTTTCTTCAAGGCACAGGTTTGCTGCTTGGTTTTGCACTGACCGGTGCAAGCACAGAGCCCGTCTTCGCGGCGCCAGCTTCACAGGTGGTCGAGAACGAGGTCACGGGTACTTTCGCGCCGAACGGATCTATACGGATCAATCCAACCGGCGCCGTGACCCTGGTCATGCCGATGGTCGAGATGGGGCAGGGAGTTTACACGTCGCTCTCGATGCTTCTCGCTGAAGAACTCGAAGTGAAGCTTGACCAGATTCAAGTTCAGCACGCGCCGCCAAATCATGCGCTTTACGTCAATTCGATCATTGGCATTCAAAATACAGGTGGTTCCGCCTCTGTCCGCGCCTTCTGGATACCGCTGCGTCAGGCAGGCGCAGTGGGTCGAAATCTGCTGATTGCGGCAGCCGCAAGGAGCTGGAATGTCGATCCGGCGACTTGCCGCGCCATGGACGGCGTCGTGTTCGACGCGTTAGGCTCGAAGCATCTGAGCTACGGCGAACTCGCGGAGGCGGCGGCGATGATGCCTGTGCCGCCTGCGGCAACCGTCAAATTGAAGGATCCGAAGGATTTCACGCTGATCGGCACGCGTGCCAAGCGCGTGGATTCATCGATAAAGGTCGACGGGCGCGCACTCTATGGCATCGATACGCGACTGCCCGCATGAAGGTTGCGTCCGTTGCTATTTCACCTGTGCTCGGCGGCAGAGTGAAGACGGTGCACGAGAAGGCGGCGTTGGCGGTTAAGGGCGTCCGGCAGGTGGTCAATATCGATGAAGCAGTTGCCATAGTGGCCGATCACACGGGTGCCGCAAAGAAGGGGCTCGAGGCCGCCGCCGTCACGTGGGATGACGGGCCGAACGGCATGGTCAGCAATTCCGATATCATCAAGCAATTGGAGGAGGAATCCAAAAAGCCTGGCGCGATCGCGCGTAGCGACGGCGATGCAGAGAGGGCTCTTGCTGAGTCGGCGCAGCGGGTTGACGCTATCTATCAGGTGCCTTTCCTGGCCCATGCGGCGATGGAGCCGATGAATTGCACCGTTCATCTGCAGAAGGATTGTTGTGACATCTGGGTCGGGACCCAGGCGCCGACGATCACGCAGTCCCAGGTGGCCGACCTCACCAGCCTGCCAAAGGATGCGATCAAAATTCACAATCATCTGATTGGCGGTGGCTTCGGCCGAAGGCTGGAGCCGGATGGGACGATCCTCGCCGTCAAGATAGCAAAGCACGTCGATGGTCCGGTGAAGGTGATCTGGAGCCGCGAGGAGGACATCCAGCACGATATGTATCGGCCGTACTATCTCGATCGGCTGTCGGCCGGACTTGATGTGACCGGCAAGCCGGTTGCGTGGACGCATCGGATCGCCGGCTCCTCCGTCATGGCTCGCTATTATCCCCCTTACGTCAAGGACGGATTGGACCCTGATGCGGTGGAAGCGGCGGCCAAGCCGCCCTATGAATTGCCCAATATCCACGTCGACTTTGTCCAGGTCGAGCCCCCTGGTGTCCGGACATCCTGGTGGCGCGGCGTCGGACCGACGCACAATGTTTTCGTGGTCGAAAGCTTCATGGATGAGCTTGCGCGCGCCGCGAACCAGGATCCCGTCGCTTATCGCAAGGGATTGCTCGGTCACAATCCGCGAGCGCTTGCCGTTCTGTCCCTTGCCGCGGAAAAAGCAGGGTGGGGATCACCACTCCCTGCACGGCATGGCCGCGGGATTTCGGTACAATTCGCATACGGAAGCTACGCCTCGCAGGTCGCCGAGGTCGAAGTGGGGACCGATGGCTCAGTCAAAATCAAGCGTATCGTCTGCGCGATCGACTGCGGCCTGTACGTCAATCCCGACACGATCGAGGCACAGGTTCAAGGTGGAACGCTTTTCGGACTGACCGCGGTGCTCCATGGCTCGATCACCTTCAAGGATGGACGGGTCGAGCAGAGCAATTTCGACAACTATCTGCCGATGCGTATCGATGAGGTGCCGGTGGTGGAGACGTACTTGATTAAGAACGCGGAGGCTCCGGGTGGCATTGGCGAAGCTTCAACAGCTACTGTGAGTGCCGCGGTGACCAATGCGATCTTCGCGGCGACAAACAAGCGTGTGCGCAGTCTGCCGATCGATACAAATTCGCTGAAGTCGTCGTCTTAATCGCCGCGGATCATCCAATTTTTGAAATACCAACAAAAGATCGGATCTTGCCGTCTATTTGGGGCATTTTGTAGCCGAAACCCTCGCGCCTAACTTGTGGTGATTCTCACTCACAATGCTTTCGACCGTGCGTCAACCATAGTCAGCGAGGCTCGCCGACCGAGTATATTTTTCTGAAAATAAAAGTAGCCGCTGTGTCAGGCATAAACTTAGGTCTAGGCAAGCGAGCCTTATCGGTCAGTCCACTACCGGCGCGCACGATAGCTCGGCGTAACCCAAAGCATTACTCTCCGCTGCATGAGATCTTTATGGGAGAATGCTCTCCCAAGGCACGCGAGAGTTGTTATGCACGGATTGAGATTGACTATGGCTTCCAAATGCTGGTCCGCATCGGCGGGTTCTCCACAATCCAGCCGTGGCTGTTCGAACGATACTGTTGCAGCGGTTTCGGCGACTGGCGGCTGGTCGGACTGGAGCACTGTCGATCCGTCGACGCATCTGATCGGGCGATACGTGAGCGAAGATGCCACGGCAGGGATTAGGGATCAAGCGCTCGAGGAAGCGGCGCGGATTGCAGATCAGGTTGCGGCTGGCAGGGACGACATGTTGCAGGGACTGGCGGCCCTCGGCGCATTGATTGCCGAGGGAATCCGGTCACTGAAGGAGTGTGAACAGAGTACGCGTTCCCCACCGGCTACCAGCCAGCGCGAAGCCGTCGACCTCAAATCATGACGCAATGCGCGGCAATTGTTGCCAATCTGGCGGCCCCGCCGTTCCTGGGCCGCAAGTCGCCGGGAATCACATAATGGATGAGCTGCGCCGGCAGCCGCGTCATTGCGTCGATCGTCTAGCCGGCGGTCGTCAAAGGAACCTTTGAATGACGGGTCGTTTCGGCAACTGCCGGCTGGTCGGCGGTGTTTTGAAGGAGAGCTTTGATGGCGATTGAGACCAAAAGCACGCCAGGCACTCAGGGCGACGATCGAGCGGGTTACGATCTCTCGCTCTTTTATCGTCTCATGATGATGTTAGCCGCCTTCTGGAGTTCGAGTCGCCGCCTGAAACTCATCTGCCTCGCCGTCAGCCTCTTGACGATAATTTTCGTCACGGCGTACGTTCAAGTACTGCTCAATGATTGGAACGCTCCTTTCTACGACTCCCTGGCCCGCCGCGAGCTGACGGACTTCTTCCGTCAGCTCGGGGTTTTCGGGATGATCGCCGGAGCGCTACTGATCCTCAATGTCGTGCAGGCCTGGCTCAACCAGATGACCGCGCTCCTCATGCGCGAGGGCCTGGCGCGCGATCTCGTGGACCAGTGGCTGAAGGGCAAGCGCGCGCTAAAGCTTTCCGCGTGGGGCGTGATTGGCGTCAATCCCGACCAGCGGCTGCACGAAGATGCGCGAAACCTTGCCGAAAGTACGACAAATCTGGCGATAGGGCTGGTACAATCTACGATCCTTCTTTTCAGCTTTGTCGGTGTACTGTGGGAACTGTCGGCGGGCTTCGTGTTCCGATTCTATGGCAGCGCCTTTTCGATTCCTGGCTACATGGTCTGGGCCGCGATCCTCTATGCCGCCTCTGCCTCGGTTCTCAGCCAACTCGTCGGACGCAGGCTGGTACGGCTCAATGCCGACCGCTATTCCCAAGAAGCCGAGCTTCGCTTCGCACTGATGCATGCAAGCGAGAACATGCCGGCGATCACGATTGCCGGCGGCGAGGAGAACGAACGCCGGCGCATCCACACCGACATAACGGCAGTCCTTGCCGTCCTTCGCGAGCTGGCGGTCGCCAACACCAATCTTACCTGGGTATCTGCAAGCTACGGCTGGACGGTGCTCGTCGTACCGATCCTCGTGGCAGCACCCGCCTATTTCACCGACAATCTCTCCTTCGGTCAGCTCATGATGGTGGTCGGCGCGTTCAACCAGGTCAACACCGCGCTGCACTGGTATGTCGCCAATTTCGGGCCGATCGCCGAATGGCGCGCAACGTTGATGCGCGTCACCGATTTCCGCCAGGCGCTCCTTGATATGGACAGCGACAAGTCCATGCCGAACACGATCGTTCTAAAGCATGCATCACGCGATGCCCTGACGCTGAAGGAGATCAAAATCTTCACCCGGACGACCGACGGCATCGTCGAAAACGGCTTCGGGATCGGCGAGGGTACGGTCAAGATCTCTGCCGGCGAGCGGATCATGATCAACGGCGACCACAGAGTGAACCGCAAGCTTCTGTTCCAGGCCCTCGCGGGTCTGTGGCGCTGCGGCAAAGGCCAGATCGACCTTCCGCCGCCGGAGGAAATGGTGTTCATCCCGCAAGCCGCCTACGTGCCGGGCGGCACGCTCCGCGAAGCACTGGCTTTCCCCGAGGATCGCAGCGCCTATGCTGATGATACTCTTCAAGCTGCGATGGTGAAAGTAGGTCTCGGCCGCCTGAATGGCAAGCTCGGCACTCGCGCCCGCTGGGACCGCCTGCTCGATGCGGATGAGCAGAAGGCAGTCGCCTTCGCACATGCGCTGCTCGCCCGGCCGAGGTGGCTGATACTAGACGAAACGCTGGAAGGGCTGGAACCAGGTGTCCAGCAGCGTCTGGTAGAAGTGCTGGCCTGCCTGCAAGACACGACGATGATCTATATCGGCGGGTCCCAAGCCTATCTCGCCGCCCTATCGCCACGGGTCCTGCATCTGCAGGCACTGGTGCCGGCAATGGGAACCGGGTCGTGCGGACGGCCACCGGTACGCCGCGCTCCGGCCGCCGTGCCGCTGCGGGCCAGTTTCGCGAAACTGCCGGCGCAGGCCGCAACCAGCTAGGCTCATGCCGCATATCCGCGCGGATTGCAGATGATCCTGGTCCGCTCGGCGACCGGAGGCATTGCCTCGGTATTTTCGGAACGGATGCCTGATTGGTTACTCCCTGGGCCAATCGTCTTAGATTAATACGGTTGCTAGACAGCCAGGACGGACATTGGCAAGGCTGTTGCCCAAGAGTCGAAGAATGGGTGCGTCGAGTTTTATGGTCTTGTCGCTGAAGAAAGTAAGCAAACATTTCGATACGGCCGAGGGCAGGCTCGATATCCTTGTTGACGTCGATCTCGATCTGGCTGCGGGTGAAAGTCTCGCTCTGACCGGTGAGTCCGGAAGCGGAAAAAGCACTCTGCTTCATCTGGCTGCGGGTTTGGATAAACCTGACAGCGGCAGTGTCGATGTTGCGGGACACGTCTTGTCCGATCTGGACGATAAGGGGAGGGCTGCTGTTAGGCGCGGTATCGTTGGGATCGTCTTCCAACAGTTTAATTTGATCCCATCGCTGGACGTCGCTGCCAACTTGGCCTTCCACGCACGCCTGGCAGGTCGCACCGACGCGTCCTGGGAAAGCCGACTGGCGGACAGGCTTGGCCTTACGGGGCTGATGAAGCGATATCCCGAGCAGCTCTCCGGCGGACAACAGCAGCGTGTCGCCATCGGGCGAACCCTTGCCATGCGTCCGTCTCTTATTCTGGCGGACGAGCCAACGGGAAACCTTGACGAGGCGAACGGCGACGCCGTGATGAGCCTGATGCTGGAGCTCATTGCAGAAACAAATTCCGCGCTACTGCTGGTGACCCATTCGATGAGGCTGGCAGCTCGGCTCGGTAGACAGCTCACACTAACGAGCGGGCGGTTTGCATCGTGATCGGGGCAATTTTCCGCGCGCTTCTATCCCATTGGTGGCGCAGACCGATGCAGCTTGCAATGCTGCTTCTCGGGCTATGCCTGGCCACGGCACTGTGGTCGGGAGTTCAGGCAATCAATTCCGAGGCAAGGGCGAGCTACGACAGAGCCGCGGCTATCCTCGGCCAAGACAGATTTGACCAGCTGGTGCCGGTCAGCGGGGAGACGGTCGAACAGGATGTCTTCGTTCGTCTTAGCCGTGCTGGCTGGAACGTTTCTCCGGTTTTAGAGGGCGATTGGAGGCTTGGTAATCACCACATCCATCTTGTCGGCATCGAGCCAGTAAGCCTGCCCCAAGGCGCGTCCGCTGGTTCACTGGGCAGTACCTCCGAGCTGGCCGCTTTCATCACACCGCCCGGCATCGTTATGTCTCTCCGGAAACCGCCCACGAGTTGAGAGGGTTTCCAACTCCCAAGCTAGTGATCAGTAAAAACCTGCTCCCTGAGACGGCCGTTGCCGACATAGGCATCGCTCAAGAACTCCTCGCTAAGCCATTGCGGATTTCGCGGCTCATCGTCGCGCCGGATCAACCGATTGGGAGGCAGGAACTTTCCGTCGTTGCGCCAGACCTTGTTCTCAAAAAGCCGGGCGGACAGGCGGACATCAGTCGCCTGACGGACAGCTTCCACCTGAACCTCACAGCATTCAGCTTCCTTGCCTTCGCCGTCGGTCTCTTCATCGTCTACGCCACGATCGGGTTGGCCTTCGAGCAACGGCGGCAAACGTTCAGGACACTGCGATCCCTTGGCGTTCCCGCGACCACACTGGTGGGCCTCCTAGCTGTCGAGCTGTTGGTCTTCGCGACGATTTCGGGAGTTGTCGGCGTTGGGCTGGGATACCTCTTGGCATCATTCCTGCTGCCCGGCGTCGCTGCCACTCTTCGAAGTCTTTATGGAGCGAGCGTCGAGGGGAGCGTGGCATTCCGAAGCGGTTGGGTCTTGAGCGGAATGGTGATCGCCGTATTGGGAACTGCTTTGTCAGCAGCGCAGAGCCTTTGGCAGATATCGCGCATGCCACTTCTTGCTCCGGCACAGCCCAGGGCTTGGGCACTCGCGTCGGAAAAGCTGATCATCGGACAATCGGTGATTTCGATATTTCTGCTTGTTGCCTCGCTCGGCTTGGCGCGATGGGGTTCTGGGTTGATCGTCGGCTTCGGCGTGCTGGCCTGTTTGCTATTGGGAGCCGCTCTGCTGTTACCGGGCCTTTTAACCCTTTTCCTTTCTTTGATGTCCCGTTTATCCGCAAAACCATTGGCCGTGTGGTTCTGGGCCGACACCCGGCAACAAGTTCCGGGCTTGGCATTGGCACTGATGGCGCTGCTGATCGCCCTATCGGCGAACGTCGGTGTCGGCACCATGGTTGCAAGTTTCAGGACCACCTTCACCGGTTGGTTGGACCAGAGGCTGGCTTCGGAGCTCTATCTGACCGCAAGAACGGACGAAGAGGGAGACAAACTTGCGACGTGGCTGCGCTCCCGCGTCGAAGTGGTTTTGCCAGTCTGGAACACCGACGGAAACCTGGATGGCGCACCCGGGCAGGTGTTCGGTGTGGTGGACGACAAAACCTACCGCGACAACTGGCCCTTGCTCGAAAGCCGCCCCGGTGCCTGGGACGAGATAGCAAGCGGAAAAGCCGCGTTGGTCAACGAGCAGCTCTATCGGCGCGGTCATCACCGACTTGGCGATGTGCTCTCACTGCCCGGCGGTTGGCAGCTTCCCATCGGAGGCGTTTATTCCGATTACGGCAATCCGACCGGGCAGGCCATTGTCGGGATCGAGGCGTTGACGCGACATTACCCTGACGTCCCGCGTTTAAGGTTTGGCGTGCGGGTGCCTCGTGACAGGATCGAACGGCTGAAACAAGATCTGATCGGGCAGTTTGGCCTTCCGGCCCAAAACGTCGTTGATCAAGCCAGTCTGAAGAAGCGATCTATCGAGATTTTCGAGCAAACGTTCTCGGTCACCGCCGCATTAAACGTCCTGACATTAGGAGTTGCGGGCGTTGCATTATTTGCGAGTATGTCGACGCTTGCGGGCATGCGACTGCCACAGCTTGCACCGGTCTGGGCGATGGGGCTGACGAGGAGGCGACTGGTCGCACTTGAGTTATGGCGGACTTTATTGCTGGCGCTCGTAACCCTGGTTTTGGCGATTCCAGTGGGTATCGCTCTTGCGTGGGTTTTGCTGACGGTCGTCAATGTCGAGGCCTTCGGTTGGCGGTTGCCCTTGCGGCTATTTCCTAGCGATTGGATACGCCTAGCCGGACTTGCCGTCGTAGCCGCTCTTGTCTCCGCGGCCGTCCCCCTGCGGAGATTGTCGAAGGTCACACCTTCGACGCTGCTGAAGGTGTTTGCCAATGAACGTTAGCATCTGCTCGATCCTCGCTCTTGGTCTTCTGGTCGGTTCGGCCGCAGGTGGCCATACGCAGGGCTTCGCAGGCCTCGGATCGACGGCACAGGGCTTTGCGGTCCCGAAGCCGGGAATGCATTTCCATTTCCCCGCCGACCATGCTCCGCATCCGGATTTCAGGATCGAATGGTGGTATGTGACTGCCAATCTAAAGGGTACCGATGGCCTCGACTATGGTGCACAGTGGACGCTGTTCCGCTCCGCGGCTGCTCCCGGTGAAAAAGCGGGATGGTCCAGCCCTCAAGTGTGGATGGGAAATGCGGCCGTAACCACCCCCGACAGGCAGTTTTCGGCAGAACGCACCGCGCGCGGCGGCATAGGGCAAGCGGGCGTCACCATAACGCCGTTCGATGCCTGGATCGATGAATGGGCGCTCAAGGCGACAAGCGTTGCTGTCGGCAGCGACGAGCTTTCCAAGCTGACGATGTCGGCGACGGGAACCGATTTCGGATATCAGCTTAACCTTGAGGCCAAGGGTCCGGTGGTGCCGCAAGGCGACAACGGGTATTCGGTCAAATCCGCAGAGGGCCAGGCGAGCTACTATTACTCCCAACCGTTTTACTCGATTTCGGGAACGCTTCGACTGGCTGGCAAAAGTGTCGAAGTCACCGGTAAGGCTTGGCTTGACCGTGAGTGGTCCAGCCAGCCGTTGGCGGTCGATCAGAAAGGATGGGACTGGTTTTCGCTGCATTTCGATGACGGCTCGAAAATGATGGGGTTTCGACTTCGGGATACCTCTGGAGGGGGCTTCACGTCCGGGACATGGATTTCGCCTGACGGCAAGCCAACGGATATCGCTTCGAACGAACTCAAGGTTACGCCTCTCAAGAACGCTTTGGCGGCGGGCAGAGACGTTCCAGTGGAATGGCGGCTGGAGCTTCCGGAGAAAAACCTGGATTTCACCGTTTCGGCGTTGAACAACGATTCCTGGGTTAGAAGTCAGTTTCCGTATTGGGAAGGGCCGATCAGGATTTCCGGAAATCGCTCAGGCGTTGGGTATTTGGAGATGACCGGATATTAAGACCGTAACTGGAAGTCCCTGCGTCGGAGAAATGTCACGGCCGGTTCTGCCGTTCTACTGCACCGATCTATCTATTGATGGCTTCTTGAAGTGCCGCAATCTTCGCAAGTATGTCGCCGAACGAAGGTGGGGTCTCGTCGAACATCATCGGTGCCATCGTCCGATAATCCGCGCGCAAGTCCTTGATCCGCCCTTCGTTCGGCATCAGCCGCAGGCTGCCCGGCTTGGCGGTGTCATAGCTCGCCCAACCGGAGCGAAAAAACGTCGTCTTGTGCTTGGCGACCTGAGCTAGCAGATCGACATCCGTCGCTGCAGCTTTGCCTTCGTCAGTGTCGAGCAGCATCGCGAGATCGTAATAGTGCCGCGAGAAATATTGCGGCGTCGGTGACTCGGCCGGACGATGTGCTTCCGCATGAAGGGCGGTCGCCTTCTCCCAGAAGGTGCGCCGCGCTGACAGGACCGTCACGCTGGCGTCAGGAGCCTCGAAGAAGTCGGAATAGTCGTCAGCTGCATAGGGGCGGATGACCTTCTCCTCGGTTGGCCAGGGATCGCCGCGCGCGCCGAGTTCGAACTTCACGCGCGGCGTGATGTAAGCCATGCCTTCATATTCGGCTGCGGGCAGCGCCGTGGGATAATGGAAGTTGACTGTCTGGGCGTCGGTGGCGTCGATCTCGAGCGACCATTCGCCGTTGGTCGGCTCTCCAAGCTGCTCGACGATCGCAGCACGGAGCGCCGGAAGAAGCTTCTCGGCGATGTGGCGCTCAACGTCGTCGACCAGGTCGTCAATAAGCCGTGCGGCCTGCTTCCTGCTTATCCCCTCCTTCTCGGGATCGCGATCGCCGGTATATCCGAGTTCGGCGCGGTCGAACGAAAGGTCGATGTCCTCGGAGAAGCGTCGGATGGCGCCGAATGCTTTGGAGAGCGACGTGCCGCCTTTGAAGACGAGGCTCGCCGTGGTCCCTTTCGGCAGATCGAAAAGACGCTTCAGGCTCCAGCAGACCCAGAAGTCCTTTTCGATGATCGTGTCGGCGACACCCCGGCCGGCGCCCGTCTCTCCGAACAGGGCGGCGCGATCGTCGATGGGGAGACGGGCAACCTTATCCATCGATATCGGCTACCGCTGCGTTGGCGATCGAGACGAGCGTCGGCCGCATCCAGGCCGGCGCCTGAACGGCGGTCGAGGCCAAGGTCTTCTTGTCGTTGGCCGAAAGCCGACGAGCGGCCACCTGCGCAACGTCGGCCGCGCGCACGGGGCCGACGTGACGGAGAGCCTGCACGACCGTACCGACTGCACTTCCGGGGGCGATCAGGTGCTTAGGCGAGGCGTGGCGAAGATCGACGACGCGCTTTCCCAACACGACGCGCCGCGACGGACCATCGGTCAGATAAGTGCTCCTTGCCGGCACCTGAGTTGTGAGGCCGAGGGCGTTTGCGGCGCGAGCGCCTGAGATCTGCACCTGCGACCCGGTCTCACGTGCCAATGCCTGCGCGACATCGTCTGGCGTCGGCGAAAGCAGGCCGAGCTTCGGATGAGCCTTGGGGAAGTCGTAAAGGCCGCGGGCAAGGCGGCGCAGCTTGCCGTTCTTGACCAGTCTGGAAAGCGCCTGATCGACGGCCGCTCGGGCCGCCATGTCCAAGAAATCGCTGGGCGTGAAAACGCCGCCGCGCCCGATAGCGCGGGCGCGCTTCATGATCCGATCGGGAACCGATGTGACGTTCGCTTTCATGTGTCAGAAAATAAGGCATCTTTTTCTGACATTCAAGGGGGTGGTCGGGTGTGGAAAGCGTGCCGCAATCCAAGGTCTCGTCCCGTGCAATCATGACGCTCACCACTTCACGCGTGAAGTCGAGCCCCGAAGCATTTCGAAAGCGATCCTCGTCGCCATTCGTTCCTGACCGATATACGCTCCGATCACCACGTTATAGTGATAATCAAGAAGGATCAGCGGCAGGACAGGGCCGCCGTTTGGCGGATGTTCTCAACGAGGTCCAGGCAGGCGCGATGCTTCGCTCGGGCGCTTCGAGCCGACGAGAGCGCCAGCCAGCATGAATCGCATGTCCAAGAGAGCGGCGCCGAAATCGTCGCTTGCGGCTTTGAGGTAGGAAAGCTCCGATTCCGCGGCAGTGATGAGGTCACCCGCGAGCACCGCTGCAACGTACAGTTGTCCACAAGCTTTCGCCGTTTCAAACGTGGGTATGTGGCCGTCGAGGACGCGCTTGCCTAAACCGAGAGCGCGCGTCCAATCGCCGATATGTTCTCCGATCGTGTGCGTCGACAGGTGGAGGAATGGGCCGAGGTCGCTGGGTGCGATTGTCTTTTCCGCCGCGGCTTCGAGATCGCGTGCGACGCGCTCGCCGTCTTTGTCATGATATTCCCAGCTGTCACTGATCAGCTTTTCTAGTGAACCTGCCCCAACATTAGGGACCATGTAAGCGACTCCATCGAAGTTCGAATTTAGTCCCCGTCACCGCTGTACCGGTATGGACGTCTTCCGCGCGGTGGTTCGATTTTGGCTCTCTCGGGCCTGTTTGTCGAGCCAACAGATGGTCTCTTGCGTGGCAAGACGGTGGTCTTGTGGCAGGGCCGCGAAGATCCGTTCTCGGATCAGAGGCGCAATCGCAAGATCTGGATAGACGCCATATGCCGCGAAGAAAGCTGAGCATCCGCCGAACCTCGACCATTACAGCGGCGCCGGCTGATGTAAGCCGGATGCCCGCGCGGCTGCGCTCGAGCAGTGACAGCCCGAGCTCGTCCTCTAGAGACGATATCTGGCGCGTGAGGTTGGAGCTGTTCATCCCTGGTCGAGCTGCCGCGGCGGCGAAGCTTCCCGTCTCGACAACGGCCTTCAAATAGCGGAATGCCCGCAGCTCCATAGGGGAGCCTGAGTGATGAAGCTCGCCGCAGGCTCCAGATCCGTGTCCAATTGCTCATCAAGCCTGTTCAGGGGCCGGACCGCTGGTGCAGCACCGCTCACTCCGACGGCTGAATTTGGGCACGCCGAGCCGCTCCGGCGTTGAAAATGAGGAAGCTGATGACGGACATGATCCAGACGCCGATCGCGCCGTAGAGCATCACCCAGCCGAAGCCGTTCGCCAGCGCCTGATGCACGATCGGAGGGGTCAGCCCTGGGACGGACACGCTGTCGCCCGCGGCGATCCTCTCGGCGAGCGGACGAAGTTGGGTCGCTTTCAGGTCAGGCAGCGCTTCCTTGAGATGTGCCGCCACACCGGTCGCAAGGATGAAGCCCATGACCGCAATGTTAACGGCAAGCGAGACCATGCGCGCGCTCATGTCGATCCCGGAGGCCATGCCTGCGCGGTCGCTCGATACCGAGCCTGTCGTCGTGTTGGTGACGGGCGTGTTCGCGATCCCGAGACCGATGCCGGCGAGCAAGCATCCGGGCAGCATCGTCAGCCAGCTCGGGTGCGCTGCAGCGCTGCCGAACTTCATCAGGAAGAAGCCGACGCCGATCGTGAACAGTCCGGCGGGAATGACCAGATTGGGCTGATAGCGAAGCGACAGGCGCTCGGCGAACGGCGGCATGATCAAAGTCGGAACCGTATAGGCGAGCAGAGAAAAGCCCGCCGAAACGCTGTCGTAACCCAGGCCGACCTGCATCCAGATCGGCAGATAGATCATGAACGGCCAAAAGCTGGTGTTCATCGCCGACGAACCGACGATCGCGCCCGAAAAAGGGCGGATGCCGAACACTGAGAAGTCGAACATGGGCCGCGGATTGACCTTCTCGGCAATGACAAACCCGATGAAGCCCGCGACGGAGATGCCAAGGATCGCAAGGCCCGTCGTGCTGCCAAAGCCGAGATCCGGGCCCTGTGTGATGTAGAAGGCGAGACAGAAGACAGCCACTGAAAGCGTCAGGATGCCGGCGGTGTCGAGGCGGCTAGCTTGCGGGTCCTTCGACTCATGCACGCCGGTTACCGAAAGCAGGAAGGCGAGGACAGCCAGCGCGACGTGGATGAGGAACACCCACCTCCAGCTCGATACAGCGACGATCCCGCCGCCGATGATCGGCCCGAAGCCCAGGCCGATGCCAAAGATGACGCCCCACCAACCCCAGGCGATCGCTCGCTCCCGACCGCCCTGAAATTCATAGGACAGCACCGCGATCTGGCAGATCAGCAGTGCGCCGCCGCTCATGCCCTGAAGAAACCGCGCGACGATGAGCGTCTGGACATTCGGAGCCAGGCCGCAGATCAGCGATGTGATGCAGAAGGCGGCGATCGCAATCAGAAAGATGCGCTTTCGGCCGTAGCGATCCGCCAACGCGCCGACCGCCATGAGCACGGTCGTGACCGCGATCGTGTAGGCGTTCATCACCCACTGGAGCTGCTTGAAGTCTGCGTGCAGGACCTCTTCCTGGGTCGGCAGGATCGTCGGAATGCTGGAGATTTCTAGCCCAAACATCAGGCACGCGAGGCAGACAGCGGAGAGAATGACGGCGCCCCGGCGAGAAAAAGCATTGGGCATGGTTCGGCCTTTCGACGTGTTGGTCGGCAGCCGACGATCCGAAATGGGAGGGGAGCGCGGGTCCGCCGCATATTGTGCGTGGGCCAAACGTAGGCGGCGCTTGTTCATTTTGGAATTGGATGATTATATATTTCAGTGACAACAAATCCGGATGGATCACATGACCACGCTGGACGTCGACGCCGTCAAGGCCTTCGTGGCGATCGCCGATTTGCGGAGCTTTACGCGAGCTGCTGAAACGCTGGGCACGACGCAAGGCGCGATCAGCGTCAAGCTGAAGAGGCTGGAAGATCAGCTCGGGCAAAAGCTGGTCGAGCGGACGCCGCGCCAAGTGCGTCTCTCGGCGCAGGGCGCGGTCTTCATCGAGTCAGCCCGTGACTTCCTCGCAGCCCATGACCGAGCCGTGGCGGGGCTGACGTCAACGCGGCGCCGGTTCGGCCTCGGCATCGCAAGCCATGTCGGCGGACCGGAGCTCCCGACGCTGCTGGCTCGCCTGCACGCCCACGACCCTTCTCTCACCATTGAAGTCCGGCTCGACGACTCCCGCGACTTGCTCAACGCGTTCGACCGTGGCGAGATCGATGCGGCGATCATCCGTCGCGAAGACGACCGACGGGACGGCGAAGTCCTCGCGCCGGAGCATTTCGGCTGGTTCGCAACTCCTGATTTCGAGTTTCGCGCCGGCGAGCCGCTGCGGCTCGCGGCCTCCTCGGCGACCTGTGCCATTCGCAATCTCACGAACCGGGCGCTGGATGAGGCTGGAATTCCCTGGACGGAAGTCTTCCTCGGCTGCGGGAACTTCGCTGTTGCGGAAGCGGTCTCCGCCGGCCTGGCCACCTCGGTTTTCTCCTGCCGGCTGGCGCCGCCTGGTACGGTGGAAGTCAGCCGGCGGTTCGGATTGCCTGCGGTTCCCTCATCGGAGATCGTTCTGCTCTCGACGCTTTCGGACGCAAAGTCTCGCGCGGCGCTCCGAACACTTGCAGCAGCCTTCCGCGAACATCGTCCGCCCGTGGCCGCAGGCGCCGCTCCGAGACCTGAGCCCGCGCGCCGTCGTGGCGTCCGCCCGCTGAGCAGCGTCTCGTGAAGGCGATCACCTCGTCACTGTCGAGTGACGGGCCTATGTCATTGCCCGTCTAGCGCCGGGCGCGTGGGAGCGAGGGCTTAATTTGCTTTCCCTCGAACAGTGCCCGGTCCGAGGCGAACGCCTTCGCCAGGAAGTCGAGCGTCGCGCGGATGCGGGCGGTGCGCCGTAGGTCGTTATGGGTGAGCAGCCAGAGCGTCGACCGCGGCTCCGTCAGCGCTTTCGGCGCGAGACGCCGAAGCCCGGGCGTGGGGTCGCCTAGGTAACAGGGGAGCAAGGCGAGGCCCAGGCCGGCGAGCGTCGCGTCGCGCAACGCGGGCAGCGCGTCGACGCGGCAGGTGATGCGCGCCGCGCGCAGGTTCTCGTAAATCCAACGGCCGATCACTGTGCTCGCCAGGGCATCGTCGAGCCCGATCCACTCGTGAGCCAATAGGTCTTTTTCTTCGTTCCGGGACAGATAGGCCCGCGACCCATAAATCGCGTGCGCGATGTCCGCGACGCGCCGCCCCACCAAGATCTCGGGCGGCTCCGGGGTGGGCCGGATTGCGATTTCCGCTTCCCGGCGCGTGAGGTTTGCCATCGTATTCGAAACGGCGACTTCGACTTGAATTTCCGGATGGACCGCCCGCATCGCCGGCAGGTGCCGCATTAGAATCGTGCCAAGTGTATCCGTCGTGGTGATCCGAACGACGCCCGAAGGCCTCAGGTCCTGGCCGGAAAGCCTCCGTTCTAGGCTGAGCACCTCGTCTTCAAGACGGGCCGCTGTCTCGGCCGCTGTCTCGCCAGCAGGCGTCGGCACATAGCCGTCACGGAAACGATCGAACAGCCGAACCCCGATCTGTTCCTCGACTGCACCCAACCTACGGAACACGGTCGAGTGAGTTACGCCGAGCCGTCGTGCGGCGCCCGAAAGGGTGCCTTCGCGTGAGACCGCGAGAACAACACGGAGATCGTCCCATTCCATCAGCTGTCCATTTCTGCGAACACGGTTTGCCGAAACTCAGAATACCTGTTCGGCAGCGGACATGCTAGATGATCGGTGCCGACGGCATTGCCGATGTCCGGAGAGACTTGATGGTTCAGATGAGAGGGCCCCGCCGCGCTACGGGTCTGCGTGCATCTCGATCCTTTCCGCTTCTCTGGCTCGCATTGGCGGTCGCGGCGGCCTTGCTCGCGTGGCTCGCGATATCGGCTGTGAAGTCGGGCGGCTTGGACCGTCTGCTGCCGAAGGACCAGCCCTTCGCCCCTTATTTCACGACCTGACGCTGCCGCCACGAACAGGAGCTGCAACAGGTTTTCAACGGAGATTGGCATTGTCGACGGAGACTATCGAAATCCAGCCGGTCAGTTACGCAAAGGAGCAAGTCGGCGATCCGCGTCGCTGGCTCGCACTGCCCGTTCTCCTCACGGGAGCCTTTCTTCCGATCCTCGACTTCAACGTCGTGAACCTGGCGCTCCCGGCCATTCGGCAGAATCTCGGCGCCACCTCGAGCGAGGTGCAGTTCGTCATCTCCGCCTACGCTGCGACCTACGCCGTGTTCTTGATTACTGGCGGGCGGCTTGGCGACCTGTTCGGCCGGCGGCGCCTGTTCCTGCTCGGTGTCGCCGGATTCACGATCGCGTCGCTGCTATGCGGAGTCTCACCTTCGCCAGCCTTCCTCGTCGCGGCGCGCATCCTCCAAGGCTTGACGGCGACAGCGATGGCGCCGCAGGTGCTCGCTTCGATCCGCGTGCTCTTTCCGCCGGCCGAGCAGGGGCGCGCGCTCGGCTTCTATGGCGCCACCTTCGGCTTGGCCAACATCTGCGGCCAGGTTCTCGGCGGCGTACTGGTCTCGTCTCATCCCTTTGGCTGGGCTTGGCAGGCGATCTTCCTCATCAATGTGCCGATCGGCCTGACGGCGTTCATCGGGGGCCTGCTCTTCCTTCGCGACTCGCACGCGCAGCATGCGCAAAAGCTCGATGTCGGCGGCGTCTTCCTTCTGTCGCTGACCCTCGCCCTGCTGGTCTATCCGCTGGTCGAAGGCCGCGAGTCCGGCTGCCCCACATGGATCATCGCGATGCTCGTGGGGTGTCCGTTCGCTCTCACGGCGTTCGTCCGCTACGAGGCGCGCCTCTCCGCGCGGGGCGGCGATCCGCTGGTTGCTCTGCCCCTCCTGCGCAATACGCCTTTTGTGATCGGGCTCGTCATGGCGCTGGCGTTCTACATGCTCTCCTCATTCTATCTGACGTTCGCGGTCTATCTGCAGAGCGGACTGCACGAGACGCCGCTGGCGGCCGGTCTTGCCACCTTGCCCTTCGCAACGGGCTTCTTCGTCGCCTCGCTCGTGTCGTCCTATGTCATGCAGCGACTCGGCGTGCGCGCCCTGACGCTGGGCTTTGCCCTTCAGGTGCTGGGCTTCGGCGTTGTGATGCTTTCGGTCGCCAAAATTCTTCCCGAGAGCCTGGAACTCGGTTTGTTTTGCGCCGGCCTGGGGTTCGGGACCGTCATGCCGTCTGTCATCAAGGCCGTGATTGGCAGCCTCGACCCGCAGCATGCCGGCCTCGCGTCGGGCATCATGATCTCCACCTTTCAGATCGGCGCCGCGCTCGGTGTCGCCATCATCGGCGGCGTCTTCTACAGCGCACTTGGTAACGCGGGGGATCCGGCCGCCTACGCCCACACCTTCGTGCTCGCCCTCAGCTGCAACGTGGCGCTGCTCCTGCTCGGCGGGCTGTTGTCCCTGTGGCTGCCCGGCGAGCGCCGCGCGGGCGCCTGAGATCGTCCATGGCCATGGAGGCAGTGATGAAACTGTTGGTCGATGGGACTTGGCGCCGCGACGTCGCGCCGACGCCCGAACTCGACGCGCACGCGCCACAAAGTGTGCGACGTGAAGCGAGGGAGGCATCACGGTGAAAAATTACAGACACGATTTTGGACTGAGGTGGAAATGAATACCGTAGAAACCGTCAAACAGCTTCGCTCGATGCGCAGGGCTTCATTGATTGAAGGGACTAGGCGAGCCGCATGGGAACTCCGCCGAGGTTGATTTGCTTAATCCTCTCGTTCGCGCTGGACGCCTTGGCCAATTGACGAGTCAGACAAATCCAAAGGCGACGGCCACCTTCCCGAAGCTGTCTCGTTCCGACGCTGCTGTCGCGTACCGCAAGAATCGTAGATCAAGGCAAGAAAAACTCCCTGTCCTCCGAGTGCATTGCGCCGATTCGTTCACTAGGCAAAAGGCGGAATCCCGCCAGCGTATCAAGCAAATAGTTTTCGTACCGGGTGAAAGACGCGAACGAGCTCCGGGCGACGATCGGCAGATCGCCAAGGATGGCACAGCCCGGAAGGGTGAGCACCCTAGACGGAGCGTCCGATGGGTTGGCCCCACGGATCTGAAGCATGAACTCCTTGGGTACCGAGGCTGTTCGCAATATTTCGCTTCAAGTTGACGGCAGCGGAAGCGTACCCCCCGGAAGCGCCATCAATGAAGTGAACGTGATCGGCTTGCGTGGGCGACGGCACAAAGCACGTAAGATTTGCTGCCAACTGTCGATGGGTTCCAAAAAAACATGCCCCTCGTCGTTGAGCCTCTTCCAAATATGCCTCTATGATGTCGGCCAGCTCGGGTGAGCAGTCGAGCGTCATGCGTAGGCCGTCATCGAATTTTCGGAAGTCTGTATTTTCCACACGCTCCCGTCGGAACCGAGCTTCTTGAAAGCCCCCGCCAGGAATTCCGAGAAGAGTGGTCACCCGCGCCGGAATGGTTCGTAAGCGCTTCTCAGCCCAAGCCGCAAAGGGCCTCTTTCGGCTGCTCGTCCTGATGGCATGATCAAGATGGTCACCAGTCAATGCCGGGAGCGGGCCTTCCGCAGGCAATGGATTCAGGCCGGGATCGTCTGAATGGAGAGTCCGCAAGAGCTCCTGTATGACTTCGACGAACGAAGTCTGATCATCGCGCGAAACGACGATCAGAGACAATATGACGCCGCGATTGGTACTGATCGGCGCGAACTGGCACGACAGGCCTGTGAGATCGGCTGTTACTCCCATGGGCGCGCGTGGAACGGTGTAGGCGCCTTGCTTGAGTTTGCGCTCGGCCCAGGCGAGTCCTCCGCCAGCAAACATCGCGTAGGTGACATTCAGAGAGGGGGCGAAGCGGGCTACCAGGACGTCCAAGCACTGAGCGCGAATGTCCGCGATGGGAATGACCGCTATGCGCAACGTGAGGCCCAATTCGTCTTCAGCCCAAGCGGCAGTTTTCGCCAATGTATCCCTGATGATGGACGAATAGGAAGCGGGTGTGGCGAAGCTCGCGCCATCTCCTCCGAACGTGAACGGAAACTGTAGTTCGGGAAGTGCATTGCTGACGGCAGCAAGAACTGCCGCACCAGCCGTATTCACCTCGCGGTACCGTCCTTGTTCAATGGCTTCGGTCGAATGGCTAACGTCCGTAACGGCGATGATCCAGTCATCAGGTAAAGGGCGATAGCGATCGCGCCGCGTTACGTCTTCAAAAGAGTCGAAGGGCAAAAGCGCCTGATAGAAGCGGTTGTCCTCTGGCTCTTGGTCAACCTTTGTCCGGAAATGACCGACTTCGGGCGATGGTCCATCCGTCATCATTTGCACTCCCTTTGGTCGTCGTCGGCGTTCATCACCGAGCTACTACCTCAGCGACACAGACGCATCGAGGTTCACATAGGTTGCCCTACCCATCGGCGCTAGGCCACCGCGCCCATATCACCACCTGCTTCGGCACAATACCATTGCGACGGATGACTGATGCGCAAATCGGATTCGCGGCTAGCAGGGGTGACCGCGATGATTACACACCACGTGCACTCCGGACCCGGTCCAGTATCGGAAGGAGGTCCGACGGGTTTGAGCGGTGAGTTTGATCCGGATCGACTTCGGAGTAGACGATGATCCCGCGTTGATCGACAACGAACCGCGCGGGGATTGGAAGCGTCCAACTGTCCTCCCCGTGAAGGCTGGGCAGATCGATTCCGCTCTTCAGATGCAATGTCTGAAGCAGTTCGGGAATGCGCCAACGTACACCGAACTGCTGCGCGACCTTCCCGCCTTTGTCGCTCAAGATTGGAAGCGACAGCTGCGCGGTCCTTCGGGTTCTCGCGTTCTCCCCAATAGTCTGCTGCGAGATGGCGGCCAGCGAAGCTCCACGTGCCTCGATCAATGGGCGGACCTCTTCGAGCGCCCTTAAGCCGAGAATGCAACCGGGACACCAACCGCCGCTGCAGAAGATCAAAAGGAGCGGACCGCGGCGCAATATCGATGCCGAGGAGGTCTTCACACCATCTTGGTCGGGTAGACAGAAGTCCGGCGCGCGTCGTCCGGCGGCTAATGCCTTCTCAGTTTGACCGGAGGCCTTCAGGTATTCCGCGGCCTGCGCTAGGGCAGTTGTGATATCAGCGTTCATTTCCGGCGTCCTGTATTCCGAACAGCTCGCATTTCAATCCCGAGCCGGGCGATAGGGGCTTCTCTCAGTAGTGACCTTCCGCAACTTCGACTTATTCGGCCCCGTCATGACCCGGTCGCAGATCGCCTGAGCCGGCGGATCGGACACCGAGCCCGCAACATGGCAGCCCAAATCGCGCGAGCTGCGCGTCTTGTTGGACGCTCGCGTATCAATGGACAGAACGGAACGTTCGGTAATCGCCAACGAAATGCCAATCGAAGTGAAGGAGCAAAAGTCAGAGCCCAAGAGGGGTTCTTGCGGGCGCGTATGCAATCACCAGCGCTTCCCGCGTGCTTGCGCTCGGGATTAAGTTCCCCTGGTCGCCTCGAACAAGAACCATATGCGACGTTCGGCCTCGTCAATCCAGTTTTCGATCAGGCTGGCCGTGGAGACATCGCCATGCTCGTCGCAGACACCGTGGGTCTGCCGCATGCGTTGGGTAAGTGCCAAGTTGTCTTCCTTCAGCTCGGCCAGCATGTCTTCGGGCGTGACAAAATCCGCGTCATTGTCCTGGATATGCTTCAGCCTGGCGATATGGCCGATCGAGCGGAGTGTTGTGCCGCCGATCTTGCGTGCTCTTTCCGCCAATTCGTCCGTCATCGCGAAAATCTGGGCGGCCTGCTCGTCCAGAAGGAGGTGATAATCCCGGAAATGCGGGCCTGATATGTGCCAATGGAAGTTTTTGGACTTGACATAAAGCGCGAACACGTCTGCCAGAAGCCCCGTGAGGGCGGCCGAAATATCCTTAGCGGCATTGGAGCCGAGGGTGCTCGGTGTATCGAGCGGCGCCTCGCGGCGCTTCCTCGCGTCTTCTATGCTCATATTGATCCCTCCTTCAGGTTTGACGCAGCCGTGCTGTTGGCAGCGGAATGGCTCCGCACTGAAAGTGTTCGGTTCGACAATGCTTTGCAGAATGACCTTGCAATGCCGGCGAGGGAAATCACCTCTCGCCATAGAGTCGATAGACGATCGTTATCGCCGATCGCCGCACGGCGCGATGCCACGGCGAGGAATATGCCATACGCGGCTTAGCATCTCGGAACCGATGTTCTTGCTCTGCAGCCAAGCCTAAGCCGTGTTCACTCGCTGTCTCCGGTATAGCTACCTGAGGCGTGCGACGGCTCATGTCGATGGGGCAATCGGGATCAGGCGCTGATGAAGAAAGGCGGTCGGGGTCATTTTCGTTACTTGCCGGAAGGCAAACGAGAACGCGGCGGTGCTGCCGAAGCCTGTATCTTCCGCGACGCGCGAGATTGTACGCCCCGCCGACAGTTGATCGATTGCAAGGGCTATTCTTGCTCTTTGCCGCCAGGTCTTGAAGGTCAGTCCCGTTTCTGCCGGGAAAATCCGGCTGATCGTGCGGATCGACGTTGCCGCGCGAATGGCAAGGTCACTAACGCCGAGGTGCATCCGCGAATCCGCTAAAGCCAGATCAGCGACGCGTCTGCCGATCGTGCCCATTGGCATTGGAAGGAACACCGGAATGTCGGGTGTCTCGGTCAGCTCGTGAAGAATCAATCGGACGGCAAGCTCGGCTTTTTCGAACGGTATATCGTCCTTACAGGCGCAGAGGATCAGTTCCCGTAGAAGCGGTGTAACCGCAAGCGCGAATATGTAATCGAGCGGCCTTTTCGGCGCCCACTTCTGTAAAGCCGACGGGTGCCAGTAGATCATCCGCAATTCGGTATCGGAAAGCATATCGACCCGATGAGCTATGCGGGCTGGCATCCAGAGTGCAAGCTGGGGCGGGACGAACCACCGTCCAGATTCGGTGTAGACCTGCACCGTTCCTGAAGCAGCGAAGATCACTTGTGATTCTGCATGCGCGTGCCATGCGACGGCCTCACCCCGGGGGAACGTCCTGCGAAGAATGCCGAACGGCGTGGGTATCTGCGCCTGGCGTGTCATATATATCGAATGGCCTCACATCGTTGAGGCGCCCTGGTATCATCGCGCGATGAGTTGGTCGAGCGGCCTGTCGCCCAGACCTTCTTGTCCGTGTCCATCCCAAGGAGTTCTAACGAGAGCGCTAAGGTGAAGAGAATGCTGGCCACTGATGTGCGACGATGGCTAATCCGGCTCAACTGTTCCCGCAACACCAACTTTCGATCTACGGAAGCCGCTTCCGAGGGTAGGCGGAAGTTCGGCGGCCCAAAGTTCGCGCCAGGTCCAGATGGACCGTATCGAACCCTTAACGGTGTCGAAGCTCAAAGGAGCGTTCGCTAGCTCAACGACGATGGTGACCGCCAAGAAAAGGGGCAGCGGACGCGGACAGCTCCCCCGCTGAAGATCGGTCGGAGAACGGGCAGGTGCCGCCATCGACGGCGCGGCCGCGCCTGCTGCCTTTATCCTCTCAAAAAACGAGAGATAGTGTCTCACGTCGCGGGTATTATCTTCGTGGACGAGAGGTGGCATTTTAGCCCCTAGACCCCGCGAGGAAATAGGACAAATTTAGAGAAGCGATGAACGACCGACTTTTAGCACTGAAGCTGTTTTCTCGCGCGGGTCGCGTGGGCAACTTTTCGAGCGCCGGCCGCGAACTCGGTCTCTCTCAGCCCTCCGCCTCACGCCTTATCGCCGCGTTGGAAGCCGATGTTGGCGCGGCGCTCTTCAGCCGGACTACCCGTGCGGTCACGCTGACGGACGCTGGAGCAACCTATCTGATGCGTGTGGAGGCGATCCTGGCCGCCCTTGACGAGGCCGACCACGAGGCTCGCGGCACCGGAGAGCTTCGAGGGGTAGTTCGCGTGGGCACGCCGATAAGTTTCGCGCTGAGAGAAATCATCCCGCGGCTTCCCGCATTTATGAAGCAGCACCCGGCGTTGAAGATCGAGCTCCGGGTGACTGACCGCTACCCAGACCTCGTCACTGAGGGCATCGACGTGTCGATCCAGTTCGGCGCGCTCCCCGATTCGAGCGCGACGGCGCGCAAGCTCATCCGCCAGCCAAGGATACTCACCGCTTCCCCGGACTACCTGCGCGAGCGCGGCACGCCCGCGATGCCGTCGGACCTCGCACATCACGTCGTGATCATCAGTCCAGCGCATCCCTCGCCGACTTTCTCGTTCCGCAAGGACGGGCGTGTCGTGTCCGTGCGCGTTGACGGTCAGCTCGCCATCACCATCAACGAAGGCGCCATTGCAAGCGCCGTCGTCGGGTTGGGGATCGCCGCGTCGAGCGAAAGTAGCGCGCGGGCAGAGCTCGAGGCCGGGGAGCTCGTACGGGTGCTGCCGGACTGGGACGTCGGCTCGATGGAAGTCACCGCCGTGTTCGTGAGCGGAAAGACCATCAAGCCGGCAGCCCGCGCCTTCACGGATTTCCTCGCCACGGAGCTTCGAAACTGACGCCACCGACCATTCCTGCCGGTTATGGATATGATAGCTTTACCCGAATGGTCGTCGAATTTAACTAAAGAACGCACGAGCCGGGCGGATGCGGCGCCGAGATCTCCCTCGAATAGCAAGCCCTATTTTTGGGCTGCTGGCGACCTGCCCATTCGTCCAAGCCGGTGGACCAATCGTTCGAACGATCGGATCTAATCGCGAACAAGGCACCCGCAACGCTGCAAAGGAACCCAACATGGTGACTAGAGGCTTTACCGGCCGAAATTCGGCAGGCGACCAGTTGGATCGAATTCCGCCGGGCCAGCACCTTGTCGAGCACTTCCCCGTGCTGACGGCGGGGCCGACCCCGCGCGTCGAGACAGCCGATTGGAAATTTACCCTTAAGATCGGGCCGAGGACTATTAAGGTTTGGAATTGGAATGAGTTCAACGCGCTGCCCAAGACCAAGATGACGAGAGACATTCATTGCGTCACATCGTGGTCGAAACTCAACACCGCCTGGGAGGGCGTGATCGTGGACGACATCCTAGCTGACGCCGGCATCGAGCGTCCCAGCGATTTCGTGCTCGCACACTCCTACGATGGCTACTCGACAAATGTTCCTCTTGCAGATCTTGCGTCCGGAAAGGCCATGGTTGCTCTGAATTACGAGGGGCAGCCACTTGCGCGCGACCATGGCGGCCCGGCACGACTCCTCGTCCCACACCTCTACTTCTGGAAGTCCGCGAAGTGGCTAAATGCACTCCAATTTACCGAACGCGACGAGGCGGGCTTCTGGGAGTTGCGCGGATATCACATTTATGGCGACCCGTGGCGTGAGCAGCGATACACCGATGACTGAGGGTGGCGCGCGACCGGCGTCCTGGCAGACATGCACCATCGCCCGGATCATTCAGCAAACGCCAAGCATCAAAAGCTTCTTCCTGCGGCTCAACGAGCCATTCGTGCATGTCGCCGGTCAACACGTCGATGTGCGACTGACCGCGCCAGACGGCTACGTGGCTCTGCGGAGCTATTCGATCGCCTCCTCGCCGAGTGCCTCGAATGTCATCGAGCTTGCGATCGAACGCCTCCCGGACGGCGAAGTCTCTCCGTTCTTCCATGACTTCGCGGCCGTGGGCGACGAAATCGAACTGCGTGGCCCGCTCGGCGGCCACTTCCTGTGGCCTGAACGTTCAACAGCACCGGTACTGTTGATTGGGGCGGGGTCTGGCGTCGTGCCGCTGATGGCGATGATCCGGCAACGCCGCGACCTGGCGCAGACTGCGCCGACGGCGCTGCTCCTGTCATCGCGGACGCGACGCGACGTGTTGTTCGCCGATGAGTTGCTCTCGCTGGAGACGGCTGACCCGACCTTCAAGCTGGCGCTGGCGATTACTCGTGAGGCCCCGGTGCGCGCCTGCGACTTTGGGCGGCGCATCGATAACGCGATGGTGGCCGAGTTAATTGCCCGGCTCCGTCACATGCCAGCACATGTCTTTATCTGTGGATCAAACCCATTCGTCGAAATCGCGGCCGATGGCGCGCTGATGGCAGGATTGGACGCCGCGGTGATCAAGACCGAACGCTATGGCGGCTAGCGACGCCGTTTGCGAGACACGCCCAATACACAATACAATGGAAGGAAAGCTCCATGACATCACAGGATAGCGCACCCAGGCTCCGCGAAGTTGTTGTCGCAAGCGACCCCGCCAATCATGGCGCATTGGTTGGCCATGTCGACACATCTCAGTTTGCTATCGGCGGCCCGGATGGAGCCGGTCACCTATCTCCCGGTCCCAATCCTTATGACCTTCTGAGCGCATCTCTCGCCGCATGCACCGCTATGACCGTCCGATTTCAGGCTCGGCGCCAGAAACTACCGTTGGAGGGGGTGGAAGTGGGCGTCAGCTTCCACCACGGCGCGAAGGGCGAAAGAGATTCGTTCAAGCGCACACTCCTCCTGGAGGGAGAACTCGACGCCGGGCAGCGCGCCTTCTTGCTCGAGGCCGCAAACCTCTGCCCCGTTGGCGAAATTCTCGGCATCAGTGCGGATATTCACACAGATTTGGGCGTGGATACCTCCGGCCACGACGCAAGCACTCAGGCCACTTATGCGGATGATCTGGCTGAACTCGAGATCCCGAATATCAATCCGGATTGAGCGTCACGCAGACTATGATACTCGCGGGGTCTCAGGTTTCGTACAATGCACGAGCCTCGATGCCTGCGCTCTCTTGCCATCGACCCGCAAGCCGGTGCTTTTTCCGCTGTCACGGCTCACCAGTCGCGGTCCTGAAACCAGGAAGGCCTACTGCTCATCCCAATAATAGGTTAATCAGGCGAGGACGCCCTCTCGAAAAGTGAGAGAAGATGGATCGTTTGGAAGCAATGGAATATTTCGTCGCCGCGGTTGAAGCCGGGAGCTTCTCCGCGGCTGGGCGGCAGCTTAACGTTCCTCTTCCGACGGTCAGCCGCAAGGTTGCGGATCTCGAGGCGCACCTCAATACCCAGCTCCTGATCCGCTCGACCCGAAAGCTTGCGCTGACGGAGGCGGGGGTCTCCTATCTCGCCGCTTGCAAACGCATCCTCGATGACGTCGACGAAGCCGAATCTCAGGCCGCTGGAGAACACAACATCCCACGCGGTGGTCTTTCGATAACGGCGCCGATCGTCTTCGGTCGGCTTTATGTCGTCCCGGTGGTGACGGCGTTCCTGGCGGAGTTTCCGCAGATAAGTATTTTTTTGACGCTGTCGGATCGTACACTGGACCTAGTTGATGAGCACGTCGACCTTGCGGTTCGGACGGGGCTTTTGTCTGATAGTACGCTCGTTGCGACCAAGGTTGGCGAAATTCGCCGGGTCGTGTGCGGGAGTCCCGCTTATTTTTCGGCGCACGGAACGCCAAAGACGTTGGACGATTTGGCCAAGCATATGTGTGTCACCTACACAGCGCTCGCGTCTGGGTCGACATGGATTTTCAACCCTCGGGACGGCAAGCCGAGCCGCGGAGTCCGTCCGCGGTGCCGATTGAAGATCAATACAGCCGAAGCGGCGATAGACGCCGCCATCGCGGGTATTGGCGTTACAAACGTCCTCTCATATCAAGTCGTCAAGCCAGTCTCCGAGGGGAAGCTGTCCCTCATCCTTGAAGATTTTGAGCCCGAACCGACGCCGGTCCATATTATTCACGCCCGACAGGCGCTCTTGCCATTGAAAATTCGCCTCTTCATCGATTTTGCGGTTTCGCATCTGCGCAAGTCCTTGGACGACGACCTCGCGAAGTTGAGATGAGGTCGTAGGAGTGGCGCGAGACCACGATTGGCGCCGAGCGATAGAGTCTCGCTCATGTCGTGCGCGAATATCTCAAATTTGCGTTTCAGCACTACCGCCACAGCGACGCGACGCTCAATGTCGATAAGGGGCCTGCCGAATACGGTGAGGATAACCGCAATGCGACTCCAGGACGAACTCGACGCGCTTAGGGACAAGTGTCGTGAAAACACTCCTCCGCATATTTGGCGTGTCCGCCAGGAAGCTATTGATGACCTGGTTTCCTCGGGCATCGCCGAAAGAGCGGTCCACGCCGGAGACCAAGCTCCAGGATTCCGCCTGCGCGATCCCGATGGCAAATTGATTTCATCCTGCGACCTTCTAGGCACCGGGTCAGTTCTCATCGTCTTCTATAGGGGCGGATGGTGCCCCTATTGCAACCTCGATTTGCGCGCGGTCGAGGCTGTCGCATGGCAGCTCCGCTCTTTGGGTGCATCGATCGTCGCGGTTTCTCAACAATCCGCGCACGAGAGCCGCTCCACCGAGCGAACGAATGGCTTGTCGTTCCCCAGCCTCGTCGACCGCGGTGGGAAGGTAGCACACGCGTTCGGCCTGCGTTGGAAGCTGTCTCGAGAGCTGCGCGCCACTGAAATGGAATCTGGTCTCGACCTTGCCACCGTGAATGCCGAGGCGAGTTGGACACTCACGATGCCAGCTCTGTACGTCGTAAATCCGGAAGGAATCGTCGAGTACGCCGACGTCAGCGCCGACTACACCCGACGCTGCGACCCAACCGAGCTCATTCCCATCCTTAACGATATTCGCTCATGCCAAATGCACTAATCCTCGACGCTGCCTGCGCCGGATTCCATAAAGCGTGTCCGCCCGTCCAGGAATGCCCGACGCGGGTTTCATCTCGACGGCACCGGTGGCAACGTAGTTTTCGGATCTAGCGCCCTGCGGCTGGTGTGACGCTGCGTCGCCATCGCCCGGGCTCAGTAGTCACGGAAATAGTTGACGGTGAACACCATGGAACTCCATCAGGTTCGGTACTTTCTAGCTGTCGCAAGCACGCTGAACTTCACGCGTGCCGCGGAGATGTGTAACGTTACGCAACCGTCACTGACCAAGGGCGTGCAAAAGCTCGAGCAGGAACTTGGGGGCGAGCTCATCTACCGGGAACGTCAGCTCACCCATCTCACCGACTTGGGCAAAGCTGTGCTGCCCATGCTCGAGCGCGCCCTTGCATCGACCGAGGCCGTTCGACGCCGGGCGCGTGAGTTTCGGCAAAAGGAAGTCGCTCCATTAACGATCGGTCTCGCCCCATCGATTTCCGCGTCGCTCATTGTCGAGCCGATTGCGGAAATTCGCAAATTCGTCCCCGGCCTCTATGTCGAGCTTCGAGAAGAGCCGCCAAGCCGCCTTGTCGAACTCCTGCTGGAGGGCGAAGTCAATGTCGCCCTGGTCGGCGATCTTGACGATACGCCAGAACGGATCGACGATTGGGCGCTGTTCGAAGAGCGCTGTGTCGCCGTCCTCGCTCCGTCGCATGAACTTGCAGACCTTCCAGAGATCGGAATGGACGCGCTTCGCGAAGCCACTATCCTGGATCGCTCCTACTGTGACATGGCTCCAAAGTTTCATCGTCTCTACTTTCCCGACGCGCCGCCGCATCACAATCATCGCAGTTGCCGGGACTTGCACCTGCAGCATTTGGCAGCCGCCGGGTTTGGAATAGTCCTCGCTCCCGAGCATATGCCCCTGCTACCCTCACTGAAGGCGCTTCCGATCGAAGGGGATCCGGTATGGCGAGAGGTCCGGCTTCTTGCGGTACAGGGCCGCCGCTACTCACCGGCGCTTGATGCCTTCATAAAGGTGGTGCGGTTGCGCGACTGGTCGCTCCACACAGAAGCGCCCCGCCAAACAGAACATCACATAACAGCCACCTCGAAGCCACCGGTCTGTCCGCATGACCCCGCATATTGCTAATTTCTTGAGATGCCCGGTGTGCAGATGAACGTCGAATTGATGTCCGACCATTTAACCAAGACCCTCAGTCAGATGCGTCACGAGCTTTTGGCGGGCCTCAGTGGCGCTGACCGTGAAGCGTACATTCAGCTCGTCGATTGGCTTCGCAAGATTGATGTCGCGTCACGCGCATTGCAGGTTGGCGACACGGCGCCAGATTTTCTTCTGCCCGATGCGCATGGACGACTTCATTCGTCCGAACAGCTTCGTCGCGAAGCGCCGCTTGTGGTTAGCTTCTACCGGGGTGGATGGTGCCCATTCTGCAACGCCGAGCTTAGCGCTCTTCAGGCGGTCAAGGCCGAATTTGATAGTCTGAAGACGAACATTGTTGTCGTGTCTCCGGAGACCCGTGATCTGCCGAGGCAGTTGAAACGGCAGTTGAACCTCGACCTGACGATGCTCGCCGACGTCGACCATGGCGCGGCAATATCCTACGGCGTCCTATTTCGTGTCCCTGACGAAACCAAGGCGCACTATGCGGGGCAAGGTTACGACTTCGGGCACCGTCATGGATCGACCGAGTGGATGCTGCCAATCCCGGCTACTTTCGTGATCGATCAAGACGGCGTCGTCAGGGGTGCCTTCGTCGAGCCCGATTTTACAATCCGCCAAGAGCCAACCGACATTCTCAACAAAGTGCGTCAACTTGCCGGATCTCAGGCAGAGGATGCTTCCGCCTCCGACGAATGATATCGGCCAGAGCTCCCTGGCCCTAATACTAGCTAACGAGTACTCCATGAAAATCGATATGTCGGGCAAAACCGCAGTCGTGACCGGCTCGACTAACGGCATCGGTCTTGCCATCGCAAGGGGGCTTGCGGGAACCGGCGCGAGCGTTGTCGTCAATGGCCGAACGGAAGCCGGAGTGGATGCTGCAATGTTGTCGATCACGACGGTTGTGCCGTTTGCTGAAGTGCGCGGGGTCGCCGCCGATGTGTCGACAGCAACGGGCTGTGCGAAGCTGGTTGAAGCGGTGCCGAGCACCGACATCCTGATCAATAATTCCGGTATTTTCGAGCCGAATGATTTCTTCGACACCACCGACGAAGACTGGACGCGCTTCTTCGATATCAATGTGATGTCGGGTGTGCGTCTGTCGCGCGCTTACCTGAAGGGGATGTTCCGGCGTAATTGGGGCCGTATCGTTTTCGTCTCGTCGGAATCCACGCTGAACATTCCGACGGAGATGATCCAACACGCTGCGAGCAAAAACGCGCAGCTTGCGATCGCACGGGCGATCGCAAAATTGACCGAAGGCACGGCCGTAACCGTCAATTCTATGTTGGCGGTGCCGACTTCGTTTGAAGGCGTCGAGACATTCGTGAACGAACTTGCAAAACAGAACGGAAAGCCAGAAGAGCAAGCTGTAGCGCCCGTTGTCGAGCAGCATCGTTCGCTGCCGCTAATCCAGCGTTTTCCAGTCGTCTGAACTGGTCGGCCAGCCGTGGCGGCAACTAGTCGGCTGAGGGTCCCGCGGCCCCGATCCTTGAAGAACATGGCGCTTCGGTCCTCGGTCCGAAAAAATGACTTCGCCAGTCTCGTCATTTTACCTGGCTCAGCCCACTTGATTTCGGGCGACGACCGAGTACTGGCCTGCGACTCTACCGCAGAGGCGCCGGTCAATACTTTCAAACTCCCGCTGCTTCACTGGCCATCTCCCGTGTTGGGGGGATTGGTTGTCGGGCGTCTGGGTTTGCCGCATGGCGCCGGCCGTCAGACCCCGACGATGATCTGCTCCGCCGCAGATCGATGACGCCCGTTGGCATTCTCCAGTTCCCACACCCGTCCGCCAACGCTGCTTTCGACGTGAGAAGCAGATGTCTGTACCACCCATTGATTTTTGGGCACCGTGGCGATGGCATCAACTCCATAGCCAAAGGTCATTGGACCATCGCGTTTCGCCGGTCCTATTTTCGCTCGTCTGCAGAGGAATTCGGAAGATGACGAGCTACCACAGCAGGTGGACGGTAACGGCGATCTTTGTGACGGACCAGGCGGCGGGAACAGCCGGCCGGCGCTGTCCAAATCGGCTGGCCGCCTCCTGTCAACCCTGCCGAGGGCAATCCGCGAACCTACCCATGGCGCCGGGCGTGTGATGTCGAACTGGCTCCATACCTGCAGCATATCCAGCAACGAGAGAGGGAAACCGCTCTTTCAACGCAACCCTTCCCTTCACCGATAGGAATCACCATGACAGACGCAATCACCATGACCAACCCCGTGATCGAAACGATTTTGAGCCGCAGTGCCGCCAAATACTACGACACTGCCGCCACTCTGAGCGACGATCAAATTCGTGAACTCGTGCGGATCGGCACCAGCGCACCGACATCCTTCCACTTGCAGAACTGGCGCTTCATCGCGGTGCGCTCGCGTGAGGCCAAAGCTCGGCTGAGTCCGATCGCCTGGAGTCAGCCCGCGATCACCGATGCGGCGGTTACCTTTATCGTCATCGGCCAATTGGCCGACTCCAGCGTCATACCGGATCGCCTGGCACCGGTGGTGGAAGCGGGAATCATGGCGGAGAGGTTGGTCCCGGAGTGGGAAATCCCTGCGCGCGATCTGTACATGGAATACCCGCAGCGCCAGCGCGACGAGGCGGTACGGTCCGCCACCTTTGGGGCGGCGGCGATGATCTACGCGGCCCGCTCGCTGGGCCTCGGTTCGACGCCGATGATCGGTTTCGATGCGGAAGCGGTACACCGCGAGTTCGGACTGGCCGAGGATGAAGTGCCGGTCATGCTGTTGTCCATAGGGGCGGAGCGTCCGGGAAACTGGCGGCAGAAGCCGCGCCGTCCGGTGGCCGACGTACTGGATTTCGTATAATTAATAATAAAACCAATACCTTACGGAGATTATCATGCCCAGAACTGCAGCACCGAGCCCGGAACAGGTGCCGGCCGATTCCAAGCCGACCCTCGATATGTTCACCAAGAATATCGGCTTCACCCCAAATATGCTGGCGACCTTCGCGCTGAGCCCGATCGCATTCAACGCATGGGCCACCTTGCTCGGCTCCATGAGCAAGGCGCTCGACGTGAAGACGCGCGACAGCATCGGCCTTGCTGTCTCAGAAGTGAACGGCTGCAACTACTGCCTGACGGTTCACAGCTTCACCGCCGAGCATATGGCCAAGCTGCCAGCCGATGAAATCATTCTCGCTCGGAAGGGCCATGCCAGCGACCCGAAGCGGGACGCCGCCGTCCAGTTCGCGCGCAAAGTCATCGAGACCCGCGGGCAGGTCAGTGACGCCGATGTGAAAGCCGTCCGCGATGCCGGCTACACGGATGCGAACATCATGGAGATCATCGCGCTGGTCGCAATGTACTCCCTGACGAACTTTTTCAATAACGTGTTCGATCCCGAGAAGGACTTTCCCGCCGTCAGGCCAGCTGGATCGATCTGAACCCGATCCGGTCGCGTCGACCATCTCCGAGGGTCCTCGGGGCGTCATGTGACGCGAACGTAACGCCAAAGCCCGGATGCACCCAGGATAGAGCCTTGGGAATGCGTCCGGGCGCTTCATATGGGCCGACAACGTCAGGATAATTTATTTTCCGGGGTAAAAGCATGAACAAGCCACAGAAGGTTGTCGTCGTCACCGGCGCGTCGCAAGGCATCGGCGCCAAAGTCGTCACGGCATTCCGAGAGCTCGACTATCGCATTGTCGCGACCTCGCGTTCGATCAAGCGGTCGGACGACGAGAACATCCTGAGCATCGCGGGTGATATCGGTGATCCCGCAACCGCCATACGCGTCATTTCCGAAGGCGTCGCGCGATTTGGCCGGATCGATACGCTGGTGAACAACGCCGGCATCTACATCGGAAAGCCCTTCACCGAACATACTGCCCAAGATTACGACGCGGTGATGAATGTGAACATGGCCGGTTTCTATCACATCACGCAACGCGCGATCGCCGAAATGGAAAAGCATTCGAGTGGCCATGTCGTGAGCGTCACGGCCGGCATAAGTCACACCGCGATCAGTGGGATCTACTCGGTCTTGGCGGCTATGACGAAGGGCGGCCTCGACGCTGCCACGAAGTCACTGGCGATCGAGTACGCGAAGAAGGGCATTCGCGTGAACGCCGTCGCTCCGGGGATCATAAAGACGCCTATGCACGCACCCGAAACTCATGAAGCACTGGGAGCTTTCCACCCTATCGGACGCATGGGTGAAACAAGCGATATTGCCAACGCGATTCTCTTTCTCGACGCGGCACCGTTCATCACTGGAGAGATCCTGCACGTCGACGGCGGGCTAAGTGCCGGCCGCTAAGACGTGCCGCTCACATAGGAGGAAGAAAATGACACACAATCATCCAATTTTCGGGCGCTGGCCTGCGCGGTACCCCGATCGGCTGCAACTCTTTTCGCTCCCGACGCCCAATGGGGTGAAGGTGGGCATCATGCTCGAGGAGACGGCTCTTGCCTACGAGCCGCACCGGATCGACATCATGGCGAATGAAAACCACGACCCGGCCTTTCTGGCGCTGAACCCCAACGGAAAGATCCCCGCAATCTACGACCCCGACGGGCCGAGCGGCACACCGCTCGCGCTGTTCGAATCGGGCGCGATCCTCCTCTATCTTGCCGACAAGACTGGACAATTTATCTCGACCGATCCCAACACCCGCTATGAGACGATCCAGTGGGTGATGTGGCAGATGGGCGGAGTCGGGCCGATGTTCGGCCAGGTCGGCTTCTTCAATAAATTCGCAGGCAAGGCCTATGAGGACAAGCGCCCGCGCGACCGCTATGCAACCGAATCGGCGCGGCTGCTCGGTGTTTTGGACGAACGGCTTGCGGGCCGCGACTGGGTGATGGGTGCTGACTACAGCATCGCAGATATTTCGCTCCTCGGCTGGGTACGCAACCTGATCGGCTTTTACGAAGCGCGCGAGATCGTCGGCTTCGATCGCTTTCTTCATGTGCAAGCGTGGCTCGACCGCGGCCTCGCCCGTCCGGCGGTGCAGCGCGGGCTGGAAGTGACGGCAGTCTAGAGGAGGTCGGTGGAAGGGGAGCAAGCGGGAAGGGCAGGGGAAGGCCCTTCCGCGCCACCAGGAGCCGCCTCATGCCGTTTTCGGGGATGGAATTTGCAATGTCGACGGACCAAAGACGGCCGCAATACTTGTGTAAGGATTAATGAACACCTCGGACGCCGGCCCGTGCACGACTTCAGGCCGATTTTCAGATCCTTACCACCCTTCAGTTCAGGAGCATTCCATGCAATCGGTTGAGGTCAAACCCGTTCAAAGCAACGATTTCGATATTTGGCTTCCGCTGTGGAAAGGCTATCAGCGATTTTACGAAGTGGATATCCCCGAGTCCGTGACGCTTAACACTTGGGCACGCTTCCTGGACCCGGTCGAGCCGATGCATGCGGCGCTTGCCATGATGGGCGAACAAGCATCGGGGCTAGTGCATTCGATCTACCATCGATCCACCTGGACGACGGACGACTACTGCTATCTTCAGGACCTGTTTGTTGCCGACGATGCGCGTGGCGGCGGCATCGGCCGCGCTCTGATCGAACATGTCTATGCGGATGCAAGACGTCGCGGGGCGTGCCGTGTGTACTGGCTAACGCACGAATCCAACCATAACGCGATGCAGCTTTACGATCGCATCGCTGATCGCTCGGGTTTCATCCAGTACCGAAAACGATTTGCATGACAGGCCGCCACGGGTCCGTCCTCTCGGTGCATCGCTATCCTCCGCGATCCCGGCACCGCAGCGATAGACGATTACCGTCACGCAGCCTTGGTGAACAAGACCCCGTGTGAACAAGCTCGCGACGGTGGTTTACGAAGTCTGGCCCGATCAGTTCCCCGAAGGAGTTTGCTCAATATGCCTCGATCAGTTCGCACACGGTGCCACGTAGGGCGTATGCCCGGTGGGCAACTACGATAAGATGCTCGAACGTTTCAAGTTCCCGAGGTCCTATGTCCCAAGTCGACTGGCTAAGCCATCTGTCACAAATCATCACCATCACCGGCCAACTGGAGGTTCGCTGCGCCTACGGTGCGCCGTGGCGCGTGGCCTGGCCCCGGTCCGCGGCGCACGAGGTTCCTTACCACGTCGTCCTCAACGGCCGAGCAATTATCGAGGATCCCGAGACGAAGATAGCCAAGGAGCTGGTGGCTGGAGATATCGTGCTGTTGCCTCACGGGTCGGCGCACGTCCTGCACGATGGCAGCGGCCACCCGCCGGGCCGTACCCACGAACGCCGGGGCTCCGCGGGATGGACGCTAAGCGAGAATGATGGACAGGGCGAGCATCTCGATCTGCTGTGTGGGCGATTTTTTATCGCGCCGCCCCACGATCGGCTGATCCGGAATTACCTGCCTACGAATCTGGTGGTACGCGCCATGGATAGCAATGGTGAAGAGGTTATCGGGTCCGCTTCGAGCCATCTGGCCAGTCTCGTAGGACTGATGCGGATGGAGTCCGCCGGCGACAAAGCGGGAGGACGCGCCGTTCTCAACGCGCTTTCTTCGGCGCTGTTCACACTGGTACTGCGCGCGGCAAGCGAATCCGAGCAAGCCCCGGCGGGCTTGATGGCGCTAGCCGGCAATCCCCGACTGGCCCGGCCATTTCAGCTTTGTTCGCCGATCCGACGCAGCCCTGGAAGCTGACCGATCTGGCCGACTTGTGCGGCATGTCGCGGGCCACCTTCATGCGCCATTTTCAGCACAAGTTGGGCCGCTCGGCAGCCGACTTATTGACCGATATCCGCATGAGCTTGGCCGCCAATGAGCTAAAGAAGCCGACAATGACCACCGAGGCCGTTGCCGAGTCCGTCGGGTATCAATCCATATCGGCATTCCGGCGTGTCTTCGCCGACAGGATGGGGATGACGCCGGGGGAATGGCGCCGACTGGCGCACGAGGGCGAGTAGACGCGCTTTGTTTTCGTTGCGGTCTGAATGAGCGCCAGACACATTAGCCTATCGCGGTGGCCGCCGTTTGGCGAGAGCCGCGTCATATTGATCCTTTTGAGCATTTTATTGAGCTATTTACGTCTCGAAAATACCATAGGCTAGGTCTAATTTCAGGCTCGTAACCACCTGATGAGGACGAGCCATGACAGACGCAATCACCATGACCAACCCCGTGATCGAAACGATTTTGAGCCGCAGTGCCGCCAAATACTACGACACTGCCGCCACTCTGAGCGACGATCAAATTCGTGAACTCGTGCGGATCGGCACCAGCGCACCGACATCCTTCCACTTGCAGAACTGGCGCTTCATCGCGGTGCGCTCGCGTGAGGCCAAAGCTCGGCTGAGTCCGATCGCCTGGAGTCAGCCCGCGATCACCGATGCGGCGGTTACCTTTATCGTCATCGGCCAATTGGCCGACTCCAGCGTCATACCGGATCGCCTGGCACCGGTGGTGGAAGCGGGAATCATGGCGGAGAGGTTGGTCCCGGAGTGGGAAATCCCTGCGCGCGATCTGTACATGGAATACCCGCAGCGCCAGCGCGACGAGGCGGTACGGTCCGCCACCTTTGGGGCGGCGGCGATGATCTACGCGGCCCGCTCGCTGGGCCTCGGTTCGACGCCGATGATCGGTTTCGATGCGGAAGCGGTACACCGCGAGTTCGGACTGGCCGAGGATGAAGTGCCGGTCATGCTGTTGTCCATAGGGGCGGAGCGTCCGGGAAACTGGCGGCAGAAGCCGCGCCGTCCGGTGGCCGACGTACTGGATTTCGTATAATTAATAATAAAACCAATACCTTACGGAGATTATCATGCCCAGAACTGCAGCACCGAGCCCGGAACAGGTGCCGGCCGATTCCAAGCCGACCCTCGATATGTTCACCAAGAATATCGGCTTCACCCCAAATATGCTGGCGACCTTCGCGCTGAGCCCGATCGCATTCAACGCATGGGCCACCTTGCTCGGCTCCATGAGCAAGGCGCTCGACGTGAAGACGCGCGACAGCATCGGCCTTGCTGTCTCAGAAGTGAACGGCTGCAACTACTGCCTGACGGTTCACAGCTTCACCGCCGAGCATATGGCCAAGCTGCCAGCCGATGAAATCATTCTCGCTCGGAAGGGCCATGCCAGCGACCCGAAGCGGGACGCCGCCGTCCAGTTCGCGCGCAAAGTCATCGAGACCCGCGGGCAGGTCAGTGACGCCGATGTGAAAGCCGTCCGCGATGCCGGCTACACGGATGCGAACATCATGGAGATCATCGCGCTGGTCGCAATGTACTCCCTGACGAACTTTTTCAATAACGTGTTCGATCCCGAGAAGGACTTTCCCGCCGTCAGGCCAGCTGGATCGATCTGAACCCGATCCGGTCGCGTCGACCATCTCCGAGGGTCCTCGGGGCGTCATGTGACGCGAACGTAACGCCAAAGCCCGGATGCACCCAGGATAGAGCCTTGGGAATGCGTCCGGGCGCTTCATATGGGCCGACAACGTCAGGATGAATTGGCACCAAATCAGGGTTCCATGACTATCTCCGCACCCGAGCATGCAAAACCATATGCAAGGGGAGGACCGAACGGCGAAATCGAACAGAGTTGAGGCGACGGATGGGATCACCCTCCGTGGTGATTTTTCCCAATCCACAGGTGACAAGCAGCCGAATTTCACCATCGCGGCCGGCCGATAGACGTCAGAAGCAGAAGTTTATTCGGGCCGTTGATTTTCGGGCGCCTCGTCGACGGCATCGATTCCATAGCCGCAGGTCATTGGACCATCGAGTTTTGCGGTCCTATTTTCACTTACATGCAACAAACTCGGAAGATGACCACGGACAAGGAGACGGACGGTGAAGGCGATCGTTGTGACGGACCAGGCTGCGGGAATGGCCGGGATGACGCTGATGGAGCGGCCCGAGCCGCAGGCAGCGATAAACGACGTCGTCGTTCGGGTTCATGCGTCAGGATTCACTTCGGGCGAATTGACGTGGCCCTCGACCTGGACCGATCGCCTCGACCGTGACCGAACACCGTCGATTCCCGGCCAAGAGCTGGCCGGAGTGGTCACGGCTCTCGGCTACGGCACGACGGGTCTATCGGTGGGACAGCGGGTGTTCGGTCTCTCGGACTAGTATCGCGGCGGCACGCTCGCCGAGTATGTGGCGATCGAGGCACGCAACCTCGCGCCCCTGCCGGGCGACGTCGACTTTACGGCGGGCGCCAGCGTGGCGATGCCGGGCCTGACTGCGTGGCAGGGGCTGTTCCAGCACGGCCGCCTTCAGGCGGGTCAGAGCATCCTCGCACACGGCGCGGCCGGAGCAGTCGGGACGATGGTGACGCAACTCGCGCGTGAAGCCGGTGCATATGTCATCGGCACCGGCCGTGCCGCCGACCGTCAGAAGGCGCTCGACTTCGGCGCTCAAGAATTCGTCGACCTCGACAACGACGTCCTCGAAGACGTCGGCGCAGTCGATCTGGTCTTCGACGTCATTGGCGGCGACATCCAGAAGCGGTCCGCAGACCTGATCCGGGCCGGAGGAACACTGGTGACGATCGCTGGGCCAGCCGAGGCGCGCCCCGCCGACGGCCTCGCGGTCGACTTTGTTCTCGTGTCCGACCGCGCCCAACTGGGCGAGATCATAGAGCGGTTGCGTGACGGGCGGCTGCGGACGAACATCGGCAACATCGCGACCCTCGACGAAGCCATCGCCGCCTTAAATCCGACCAAGCGGATCAGCGGGAAAACGATCATCCGCGTTCGTCCGTAACGACCAACCGAACGCGAATTAGAAGTCTCGGCAAAATAACAATGTCGGTTGCGCAGGTGTAAATTGGATCGTGGCATTCCTACTACGGCATCGTGCCGCGCGGCGAGCGTCAATAACGATCCTCTATCGACTTTATGGCGAGAGGTGATTTCCCTCACGAGCATGGGAAAGTCATCCTCCAACGCATGATCCAATGAACCTCGGAATCAGGTGCCGCGATAGCGCGCGCCGTGGCGGGCGTTGATTGAACCACAATAGCGGTGCGAAAGAGAAGAAAGACACGGATGTCCCAGGAAACCTACGACATTGTCATTGTTGGCGCGGGCGCGGCCGGCTGTGTCGTCGCGAGTTATCTCGCCGAGCACACCGATGCATCGATCGCCTTGATCGAAGCCGGCGATACGGATCGCGATCCGTTCATCCACATTCCCGCCGGCTTCGCCAAAATGCTGGCCCACGACCGGCATGTCTGGAAATACGAGACGGTTCCCCAACACGGCACCAAGCGAGCATATCGCTCGGGCAAGGTCCTCGGCGGCGGCTCCTCGATCAATGCAATGGCCTACGTGCGCGGGCAAAAAGGCGACTACGCTGCGTGGCAAGACGCGGTCGGCAAGACCGGCAAATGGTCGTATGAAGACCTGCTTCCCGCCTTCATGGCGCAGGAAGATAACGACACCTTCCATGACGAATATCACGGCATCAATGGTGGCCTGGCGGTCCAGTTGCCGAAGGGAATCAATAAGCTGAACCAATATTGTCTCAAGGCATTCCAGGAATATGGGATTCCTTATAATCCCGACTACAATGGCAAAAGCCAGATCGGCGTCTCGCCGGTGCAGTCTACGGTCGGAAATCAACGGCGGTGCAGCGCGGTCGATGCTTATCTGCGTCCGCACCTCGCGTCGGGCCGAGTGATCCTACTCACAGGCAAGACCGTCGTTCGCATCCTCGTCGAGAACAAGCGGGCGGTTGGTGTCGAGCTTTTGAGCAAGGACCCCGAGAGGATCATGGCCGGCGAGGTTGTGCTCTCGGCCGGCAGCGTCCATAGCCCGACGATCCTCATGCATTCGGGCATCGGGCCAGCCGAGCAGCTTCGCCAGCACGGCATCCCGGTGATCGTCGATTCCCCGGAGGTGGGCGAAAATCTCCAGGACCATCCGATGGTACCTGTCCGTGGTTATGTGACGGGTGATCTCGGCTATCAGGCAGCCGCGCATGGCCTTGGCAGCGTGAAGGCGGGCCTCCGCTATTTGGTGACCAAGGATGGCCCTGCGTCGGGCAATGGTATCGAGACGGTCTCCCACTGGAATCCGTCCGACTTCACCGCCGACCCCACGATCCAATGCTATCACGCTCCTATCATCGCGAACCAGGAACTCAGCCCGACGGGGGACCGCTCCGGCATTACCTTCGAACTCGTAGTGCTTCGGCCCAAGAGCCGTGGCTGGGTACGGTTGGCCGATAGCGACCCGACGTCGATGCCCCTCATCCACCCGAACTTCATCGGCGAGGAGGAAGACTTGAGGGCCGTCGTGGGTGCGGTACGCGCGATCCGCAAGGTTATGGCGCAGGAGTCGTTGGCGCCGGTGATCGAGGAAGAAATCGAGCCCGGGCTGCACATCCAGTCGGACGCCGAGATCGGTGAATGGGTAAAGCGTGCCGTGACGACAATGTGGCACCCGGTCGGCACGTGCCGGATGGGTCAGGACGCGCGAGCGGTAGTTGACGCGAGGCTCAGGGTCCGCGGGATCGAGCGCCTCCGGGTGATCGACGCCTCAATCATGCCGAACATCACCAGCGGCAATACCAACGCCCCGACACAGGCGCTCGCGCGGCACGCAACGGCGATGCTGGTCAAGGATCTGAAGCGGACCCAAGCAGTTCTCGTGTGAGCCAACGGTCAGCCGCTTCGCACAGCCGGGTGTCGGGCCCGGAAGTCGCACGTGGTCGAAAGGTGAACCGTCCGTTCGGGGACCCCTCCAGCGAGCTGCACGAACCGTACGACGTCAGAAACTTCGGTACGAGGACGTAACACAAGCTCGTGGGAGAGTAGACATGAACATCACCGGCAAGCGCGTCCTCATCACCGGCGGGTCAAGTGGAATCGGCCTTGCCCTGGCGCGGATACTGTTGGCGAAGGGAGCGAAAGTGGCGATCAGCGGACGCTGCCCGGAAGTCGTCGCCAAAGTTGTCGGATCCCTGCAAAGCGTTAGCGCCGAGGTCCACGGCATAGTGTCTGATGCCGTGACCATCCGAGGCCGCGACGCGAGGCTCGAGCAGGCTCTTGCCACCCTCGGCGGCCTGGATGTCCTTGTGCATTCTGCCGGCGGGATGCCGGGCGGTGGTCGCCTGGAGAACATGGATGACGCCGAGCTGCAGGCGATGACCGACGTGACCGCCCCACTCCTCCTGACCCGGACGGCGTTGCCACTGCTGCGCGACAGCGGAGACGCAATGGTGGTGGATGTTTTCTCCGGTATCGCGCGGATCGGCGCGCCGTTCTACGCGACCTACGCTGCGGCGAAGATCAGGCTAGGGCATTTCGGGGAGGCGCTGCGGCGTGACTTAAAAAGGAAGGGCATCCATGTCCTGACCGTCTACCCCGAAGGAATGGAGATGCCGATGCTGAACTCGAACCTCGCCGGGCCAAAACTTGGCTTTGTGCGTGAATCGACCTCCGCGATTGCCGAGGCCATTTCAAGGGGCATTGAAACCAGGGCGTTCCAGGTGATCCTGGCGGCCAGACCGGGCTCGGATGATCGTGCAAAATCGCGACAGCCCCAGCTGCGGTCGACGAGCGTTCTCAGACAGTTCAAACAAGGAGTACGATTGTGATGCCGCAAAATGTATTTCCCTCTCTTGCCTCTGCTCACGCCGGCGGCGGCGAGATCCGTTGCCTGGCCATTTGGTCGGCGAGTTCCGTCTGGTCCTGTTCAACCGCTTTTGCTCAGGTTTATTCAAATGTTCTGCGAATAACGGAGGAACAGCAGAAGATTGGCGGGGAGGTCGATGAATGACGCAGTCGTTTATAGAGCAGTGTGGCCGCGGCGTTATCGATGCCGAGCCCTGCCCGCGTGAGCTCGGGAGGGAAGCGCCGTGCCAGCGGGGCATGGTGCTCACGGCCTGTGTGCTCGCGTCCTCAATGGCGTTCATAGATGCGACCGCGCTGCCCGTTGCGCTGCCGAGACTGCGCGCCGATTTTGGTGCGGACCTCGCCTCGGTTCAATGGGTTCTCAACGGGTATATGCTGGCGCTCGCCTCGCTGACATTGATCGGCGGCGCGCTTGCGGATGTTTACGGCAAGGCGCGGATGCTCGCGCTCGGCTGCGTCCTGTTCGGTCTGGCATCCGCATCTTGCGCGTTGGCGCCTTCGCCCGCCTGGCTGATCGCTGCACGCGTCGTGCAAGGAGCGGCCGCCGCGATCGTCACCCCTGCCAGCCTCGCCCTGATCGGGGCCACATATCCGCGCGCGGAGCGGAACCGGGCAATCGGCATTTGGGCGGCGGCGTCGGCTCTCACCACCGCCGGTGGCCCCGTCCTGGGCGGTTGGCTGACCGAGACCTTTGGCTGGCCATCCGTGTTCTGGATCAATCCGCCGATCGCAGTCGTAACAGTGGGAGTTCTGGTGGTCTTCGCGCCTAAAGATGGCCGCATCCAACGCAGGTTCGACGTGATTGGCGCGGCGGTCCTGGCTTCAACGCTCGGGGCGCTCGCCTGGGCGCTCAGCCAGATCGGCCCTGCTGAAGCTCAGGTCGCGGCAGATACACCGGCCCAAAAGGGTACGGTGCTTGCGACCGTCGCTGCGCTTGGCATTGTCGGCCTCGCCGTCTATGCGTTCTGGGAACGCAGAAGCAAACACCCGATGACACCACCTCGCCTGGCGGAGAACCGCGCTTTCCTCGGGCTGAACGTCGCCACTCTGATGATCTACGGGGCGGTTTCGATCATGTTCTTCCTACTCCCATTCGATCTCGTCGATCGCCGCGGCCTGCCGGCGACCGATGCCGGATTGGCGTTCCTGCCCTTCGCGCTCGGCGTCGGACTCCTGTCGGGCGTGTTCGGCGGGGTGGCGGACAAGATTGGCGCGCGGGTCATGCTCGTCGCGGGGCCCGCTGGCGCGGCACTAGCCTATGTCTGGATGGCGCTCGGTCAGGAGGAATCTTTGATGCTCGGCGTGATCGGGCCAATGACACTGCTCGGCTTGTCCTTCGCCGTGCTCGTGGCACCGCTCACCGCGTCTGTCCTGTCGAGCGTTGACCAGATGGACGAAGGGCTTGCCTCCGGAATCAACAATGCTGCGAGCCGGATTGCACAGCTCGCCGGCGTGGCGCTGGCCGCTGGTGTCGCGTCTTTCGAGTCTGGCTACGAAGTCGGCCTCTTATTAGCCGCCGTGATCTCGATCGGTGGCGCCTTTACAGCTGCAATAACCCCGACGCTGGACTTGGCGAAAGCAGGCGACAGGGGAGGCGCTTAGAAAGCAATATCGGACACATAGGGGCGCGGAGTTATGACCGCCCTTGGGCCTGATAACATTTCAGCAGATCGGCAACGAAGCCGGAGGCCCACGATCCACGATCCAACGATGCGTTGCCGTTCGGGGATGACCGCTGAACGAGATATCGGTTGGCGATCCATCGCGTTGCGCTCGATACGAGCGCAGATGTCGATGCGTCGGCATTGTGGCAAAGCAAGGTCGTCACCGAAATGGTATCGCGCGGAGGCTTGAGATGCTTGCAGGTAATGGAATCCATGCCTTCGAGGAGCGGGACGAACCATCGAAATACTGGCAAAATCTGGCTTGGCACAGACTATTTAAGCTCTGTCGGATCGAACGTGAGGCGGGTAGGTATGCGGCCGGATTGGGTGCCATATTTTTTTCTATCCGCCGCAACCAGTCTAAGCTTGCCCCAACTCATAACATTATTCGAAACAGGTCAGGTGTCCCTGACTTCGAGGTTCCTTCGGGTTCTCGCGGGGCTGGTTGTGGTCTCTGCGATTGCACTTGGCGTGCGAGAAAATGGACTTCTGGCGAGCCTGGTGATCTTTGTCTGCAGTTACTCCATTTCTCCGTTACTGCGCTTCCAAGATCGCTCTCGCGTCGCGTCCGTTTGCGCGTCCGCTGTTTGCCTCCTGATTTTTATTGGGCCCCTGTAAATTGAGCAAAATTGGCCAGTCTGAGATCGCATACAACCTACGAGGCGTGCGTCCTGGCGTTCCAGACACATTTGCGAACCTCTCAACCGCCAATGCTTTGACCCGTCCCAATAACTTTGTGTTATTGACTTCATTGCGGCTCGGCATTTCCAATTTACCGTCGCAGGCGACAATCTGTTGGCGATACGGCTGTACCAACTAAAACATCAGTTCTCATTCCGCGTAGTCGTTGGTCTACGATTTTGAACGCCGCGCAATGCGACTGTCTCCGGTCATCGACCGCGTATGGTTGAGGCTGTTTCAGCGCCGTTGAATAATTGTCTGTCTTTGACTAAGTCCCTACGGAGGTTGTTTTGTCCCTGAAGAAGTTTGCAGTTGCAGTCTCACTATATGCCCTTGCCGCCGGCGCGGCGCATGCCGCAGATGTCGTCGTCTCGTCTAAGATCGATACCGAAGGGACCCTCCTCGGCAATGTCATTGCACTCGCGCTCGAGGCGAATGGCATCAAGACACAGGATCGCATCGCTCTTGGTGCGACGCCCGTTGTTCGCAAAGCAATCACTGCCGGTGAGATCGATATCTATCCGGAATACACTGGCAATGCCGGCTTTTTTTTCAACAAGCCAGATGACCCCGCCTGGAAAAACATCAACCAGGGCTATGCCATGGCAAAAAAGCTCGACTACGACGCCAACAAGATCGTCTGGTTGACGCCGTCGCCGGCCAACAATACCTGGGCGCTCGCTGTACGACGCGACGTCGCAGGCCCCAACAATCTGAAGACGATGTCGGATTTCGGTAAGTGGGTTGGCCAGGGCGGAGCCGTGAAGCTTGCGGCGTCGGCAGAATTCGTCAATTCCGCCGGCGCGCTTCCGGCCTTTCAAACGACTTACCGCTTCATGCTGAAGCCTGAACAGGAAATCGTACTTTCAGGAGGAGATACCGCGGCCACGATCAAGGCTGCAGCCGACCAAACCAACGGTGTCAACACAGCGATGGTTTACGGCACCGACGGCGCGATTGAAGCAGCCGAGCTGACGGTCCTCGAGGACGACAAAAGTGTGCAGCAGGTCTATGCGCCAACGCCGATCATCCGCGAGGCTGTGCTGAAGGCCTACCCGAAGATCGAGGAGATCCTCGCACCGATCTTCAAGGGCCTGACCGCCGACGAGTTGCGTAAGCTTAACGCCAAGATCCAAGTTGACGGCGAGCCGGCAAAGTCGGTTGCCACGGACTATCTGAAGGAAAATGGCTTTCTGAAATAACCCGTCGCTGGACTGCGCCGAATGGAGCCGTTGCTTGTTATAGGTTTCTTCAATGAAGTGAGGAAGATGATCGATGACATCGTCAATGGATTCGAACGCCATCACCGACCCCACGGACGCAGTCCAGTCGCTCCAATTGAATGCAAAAGCGACAACGATCTGTGGCCGAGACCCGTCGCCGACAGGCCCTCTGCCCGAGCACTAACCGCGGCTGAGGCGCTCGTTGCCAGGCGCTAGAGCCATCGCAAGCCAACCTAGGATAACAGTATCTTGCTGCTAATCCATAACGCGGATTGTTCGTAATGGGCCTGGACGCGTTTAGCGACTTCCCCGCGCTGCTCGCCCGTTTGCGGAGCCGTGTCAAGCGCGGAGGGTCTCGCCGCCCTTCGCGTCCGCGTAGTACCGAGGCGCCTCACGACGGTCGCATTTGCCGTAATCGCGCACGATCCGCACTCTGCGGACGCTCGCCTTGTCATTCGGCCCGGAAGCGTCCTCGTAGGCCTGCGCCGCGGCGGCGTCTTTCCAGGATATGAGCAGGATCAGGTTGCCGGGCGTGAGCACGGCATCGAAGATGTCCCAGGACGTGCTGTCGGCGGCCCACGGGTTCAGGCCGAGCCATTCGCCGCAGTCGTACGGGTTCTCGGTCTGCTTCCATTCCGCCGGGCGAGTCGCATTGATCAGCGTGACCGTCGTTCCGTCCCCGACTTCGGTCTCGTCGAGCCGCTGCTCTGCGAGGACTTATCCGGCAGGCACCTGATTGTCGGCGGTGACCTGGCCGACGCGCAGGTGGTAGTCCGCGAGGATTTCGTCGCGGCCCTTCTGCTGGACGTCATGATGGCGCACACGGGTGCGCCATCGGACGAGCGACTTCTCGTCCCGCCAGTTCGAAAGCGAAACGATCCAGCCCTCACGAGTCAGGCTCTTGTAGCGGATGTTGTCGACGAAACCCTCGACCTGCTCCAACTCGGGGCGCAGCATCCTGGCATTTTCGAAGTAGTCATCCCAGTTCTCTTTATTAGGGGGACCTCGAATATCACTGAAAACATGGTCGTATCTCGTTGCGACGCCATCTGTCGCGATGTCGAAGTGCCCCACCCAGACGCGCCGTCGTCACAGCAGAAGACATGATTGTGCGCTGGGTGAGCACGGTACCGTTCAAGCATGGAATTCCGTGCGGCGAATGGGAAACAATGTCGCGCCATGGAGTCGATAGCTGCGCGTTATGATGGTCGTAGGCACACAAACACGTCTTCGCGGTCGCTGATAGTTCTGCCCCGGTGAGTGTCCTTAGCGAAGCGACGCACTCCCACCGCAACGTGCCAAACGGTGATGGCACTGGTTGGCGACCTCGCGACGATTGAGCAGGGTGCCGACGGCTCGGCTGCTCTTGTCGGTGCCCCGCATGCGCTGTTCAACGAGATCGGATTATTGCTGACAACGAGGCGCGTTGAAGCACTTCAGCGCTACCGCAGCGATGCGCAAGTTGGTCCGAAGCTGAGGCTGTTGGGCGTACCGGGCCGGCGCCTGGACTCAATCATCTCGCGTGGTCGCGAGCGGCCGGCGACCAGGCCCGTGCGGGCGCGCGGTCGCGAACGCCGCGCTCCGCGGTTCCCGGTCCTAGGGGAACGTCAGGCCGAAAGCGGCTGGATCGGGCTGCTCGCCGTTCTGGGGCACCAAGAAGCGCTCCAGCCCACCCGGCACGAAGCTGGCCAGCAGGGTCGCCTGGTCGCCGACCACCTCGATCGTATGCGGCACACCGCGGGGAAGAGCCGCGAAGGCACCCGGCCCCACTTCGACGCGGGCATCGCCGACCTGTGCGATTAGCTGCCCCTGGACCACATAGACTAGCTCGTCCTCGAGCGAGTGGGTGTGAAGTGGCGGCTCCTCCCCGGCTCGCACTGTCCACAGGACAACGCCATATTCGCCCCCGGACTGGCTGCTCTCCACTTTGATCTCGATGCTCGAACCGCCGCTCGAGGTCGCTGTCGCGCCGCCGTTAGGCGGGGTTAGAACCGGCTTCTGAACTGACATTTGTAGTCTCCTGATTGTGAACCTTTGTTTGAGTATCGCAGCGGCAGCGAAAGGTTGCCGCTCACGCCCATCAGCATGGGCCCATAAGCATGGGACTGTCCGCGGCGAGTGGGAAGTGACGTCACGCCATGGAGTCGATAGCCGTGCGTTATGATGGTTGTAGGCACGTGAACAGGTCTTCGCGGCCACTGACCGCTCGGCTCTGGTAGTCCTCGTCTGGGAAGCGCCGCAGTCGCTCCGTCGCGTCCCAAGCCTCTTTCCGATAACGGTCGGCTATCGACTCCATGGCGAAAGGTGATTTCCCTTTAGTCCCTTAAAGATCCAAGTTTCGACGTATTGTCGCCCGCTCGCCTGTGGGGGCTCAAATCAGCATTCCGTCGAGCGATCCGAAGTCAGGAGGTCTGACATGCAGACCAAAGAAGCACCCGACGTCTCGTACGCCCACGCGGCCAAGTGCTCTCCACCAGACAATGTCGTTGCGCTTGCGGTCTGCGCCGACGCCTCGCTTGGAGTTCAGCGCCCATTCAGCGCGAGGATCCAGAGCGTCCGCGATGATCGCAAATTCCTCATCGCCTCCAGGCGGGTGCAGGTTCTCGTCGGTGGCGACGGCGAGCTGTGGGATCCCGTGCCTGACCGTCGCGGGCTCCGACACGCGCGGGGAGGGTGATCGGCATAGTGAGCAAGCTGGGTGCCGGGCACACTGGTGCGTCTCTGTCTCCACAGCTCTGCTCTGAAGGGCTGTGCGCCGGGAGCTTTCCAAAGGCGGGCCACAAATCGTTGGGCGCGCAAATGTCATAACCGGCCGGCGTCCCGCCGGACCGTGGACAGGAGGAATTTCGATGACTTTATCTAGTGGTACGACAGTAGCAGTCGCTGATCGCGAGACGACCCCGCAGATCGGCGACAGGATCACCGACAAATTACCACCGCCCGATGACATCGCCGTCTGCGACTGGATCGGGCCGGAGGCGTTCGAGCATTGGACCGAACTGCGGAACTGGATCGAGGAATTCTACCCCGGTGTTTTCGCGCCGGATTGGCTCTATGGTGGCAAGAAACGCGGTTGGTCCCTGCGCTACAAGAAGACCAAGGCTTTCTGCACCTTGCTGCCGGAATATAGGATGTTTTCGGCCGTGGTGGTCTTGGGGAGAGCGGAACGAGAGAAGTTCGAAGAGCGGCGTTATGTCTGGCGTCCGCATCTGGTCAAGCTCTACGATCAAGCGAAAACCTACATTGACGGGAAATGGCTCACAGTTGCCATCTCCTCGGAAGATGACCTGCATGATGTGACGGAGCTTTTGACTATGAAGCGCCCTCCACGGGCACAGGGTTGAATGTCCGGGAAATCCTAAGCGTTGCGGCGAAATCAGCGCGTCGGGCTCCGGGAATCCGGCAGCGTGCCTGATTGTCCCTTTGTCGGTAGCAAGGTTTGTATTGCATTTAGCGATACCAGATATTTTCTTCCGTACAAGGAGATTAGCCATGGCCGGCACCCCCAAACGCAAGGAATACCCGATCGCTATGCGTCTGCCCGCTGCAGACGTCGCAATGATTGATCGCGCGGCCAGCCTACGGGGCCGCTCGCGCACCGATTTCGTTCGAGACGCCGCCGTACGCGCGGCCGAGCAGGTGGTGATGGAGCAGGGGCTCGTTCGCATGAGCTCCGAAGGATTTGCTGATTTTATGGAAGTGTTATCACGTCCGGCAACTTCAGTTCCTGAGATGGTGAAGTTGGCCCAGCGACCCGCCCCTTGCGAGCCAGGCTACGTGGCGAAGCGGTGAGACGTGTCGCTATCGGCTCCCGGACTCCTCAATGCCACGCATGATATTTCCGACTTCTCCTGCGGTAAACCCACACTCGATCACTGGCTGAAAACGCGTGCGCTCTCCAAACAGCAAAAAGGCTTCACGGCGGTTCTCGTTGTCCATGAGGTAGGGCGGGTAGTTGGATATTATGGTCTTGCGCCGACCGCAGTGGTTCCTGCGATACTGCCCCGCGCAATCCGTACCGGGCAACCACCGGATCCGGTTCCTTGCCTACTTCTCGGTCAACTCGCAACGGATAGCAATTGGGCAGGGCGAGGCATTGGCGCAGGTCTCGTAAAGCATGCCCTGGAGCGCTGTGTCGAGGCCGCCGCCTTGGTCGGGGGACGGGCCTTGATGGTCAATGCCGTCGACGAGGAGGCCGCTGAGTTTTGGCGTCGGCGAGGTTTCGGACTTTCCAAGGATGACCCATTGATCCTGTTTCGCTCCATTGCCGATATCGCTGCTTCGCTTGCCGCAGCCAAAGACTAGAAGCGTCTTTGGAATGCAGTCCCTAACCTGCGAGAAATTGGACGACCCATGGCGGCACTGTAAACTTAACGCTACGAAGACGGGAGCTGGGATTAGCGCTTTGATTTAGACGGGGCGAAGGCGTGCGATCTGATGCCAGGTGTCCATCGCGATTGTTCGCAGCCGTCGATGATCGATGGATGGGATGTCGTTTCGGGGGATATGAAAGAGGTTGGCAATCGGATCGTGGATGGAAACGAAACGTTGAACATGCCTCGCTGACTTGAAGCGCTTCATGATCCTTTCTCGCCTTCGAGTTGGCTGATGTGAGTCTTCAGCCCGATTGTTCAGGCCTTTGTGCGAGCGATGCTCGACGCCGGGCATGATCTCCCGCTTCGCCGCATTATAGGATCGAAGCTTGTCGGTGATCATCACACGCGGCGAACGGCCTTGTCCTTTCATGAGCTTTCGCATCAAATGCTTTGCAGCCTTGGCATTGCGCCGGCTCTGGACGAGGACGTCAAGGACGAAACCCTCCTGATCTACGGCGCGCCAGAGCCAATGTTTCTTGCCGGCGATCATGATCACAACCTCATCAAGGTACCATTTGTCACCGAGCCTGCCGGCCGAACGCCTGCGAATATCATTGGCGAAATGTCGACCGAACTTCTCCGCCCATAGCCTCACCGTCTGGTGCGAAACAATGACCCCACGTACTGCCAGCATATCTTCAACCATACGCAGGCTGAGTGGGAACCGAAAATAGAGCCAAACCGCATGGGCAATCACGTCGGTTGGAAATCGATGCCGGCGGTAGAGAGGATCACGGGCAAACTTGGTCATGCCACCAGATCCCACATTTCGGTCGATGCTCAGTTAACGTTACGGTGCCTTTCGTCTTATGCCAAAAGAGCTTCACACAAACAGCGGCTTAGCTAAACAAGGCCAGGATGTCGTCGGTTCACATCCCTTCAACTGCAAACACGACGGCCAGTGTCCGGAACTTCTGCGCCTAACCAAACTTTGAACAGGCCGCGCTAAACTGCTTGATCATTCTAGGGTCGCGATGTCACACCGACGGCACCTCCTTGTCGCGGATCATGCTGCAGCCGTGCTCCACTGCCCAGGCTGAGTAGTGGAGGCGAGAGGGTGAACCCCTCTACTTTAGCCGTAGCGCTATTGGCACAACACACAGCACGCAGATTGCGGCGACGAGAAACACCGCGCTGAAACCCGAATGACCGGCGATCAGACCGAGCAACGGTCCTGACACTCCCAGCGCCAGGTCGAGGCAGGCGGTATAGGCACCCATGGCTATTCCGCGGCTTGCAGGCGGCGCCCGCTTCACGGCTTCTACGCCGAGGCCCGGAAAGACGAGGGCATAACCGAGCCCGGTCAACGCCGCACCGACCGCTGCCGGCACGACCGAAGACGACAACCCCATGATGGCCAGACCGGAAGCCTCGACGATCGCGCATGCCAGCGCGACCCGTGCGCCGCCGACTTTGTCGGGCAGGTGGCCGAACAGCAGCCGCGCCAGGATCAGAGCCACGGCATAGGAGCTGAAGGCCAGCCAGACCGGCATCCATCCATGGCTGGCAAACAGGAGTGAGGCAAACGAGACAATGACGCCAAAGCCGATGCTGCTGAGTGCCGCGCCGAGGCCGGGAGCCCAGATCTTGCTGATGACCGAGAACATGCTGGCTGCGTTTTTGCGGTCGGGGATCACGCCGCGAAGCGGCCATACGACCAAAAGGGTCAGGACTGGGGCAAGCGTCGTGATCGCCGCGATCCCGGCAAAGCCGGCGCGGCTGTAAACAACGACGCCGATCGGCGCGCTGATCGCAAAGGCCGCGAACATAGCCGTACCCATCCAAGCGATCACTTTGCCGGCGCTGGCCGCGCCTGCGCGACTGAGCCCCCAGACGGTCGCGCCGGTGATGACGATGCTCTCCGCAGCCCCGAGCAGCGCGCGGCCGGCAATCAGCGCGATGACCGAGACGGTGGGGTTCGCGATATAGAGGGACAGGCCATAGATGAGGCCGGATGCCGAAGCCGCGGCCAGACCGGCGATGACGGCCACTTTCGGCCCGTGGGTGTCGCAGGTTCGGCCGGACCAGAAGCGCGACAGCAACGATGCCACAAACTGGCTGCCGGTAACGACGCCGACGATCAGCGTGCCGAAGCCAAGCGTGGTGTGGACATGCAGGGGCAGCACCGGCAGGCCGAGCCCGATGACCAGGAAGGCGACCAGCACCACCGCCATGATCGGCAGCAGGGCGACGGTCACTGACTCCCTGGCGGAGGAGACGGAAAGAGCAGTTGTCATGGTTTATAGGTCGGACAGCTTGTATCCGGGCTGCTTGTAGAGGGTCGCCGCCTTGCCGGTGATGTCTGGCTTGAAGACGTTCTCGGCCCAATCCTTCGGCGCGACATCCTCGATGCCAACCGATACGGAATTCGGGCCATAGCCGAGCGTTTTGGTGACGGCGCGGGTGATCTCCTCGGCCAAGGCGGATTTCTCAGCCTCGGACCGGCCTGCATACATTTTGACGATGATGTGGGGCATGGTAGCTGTCTCTTACCAAGGTTGATTGGCCGGGCCGACGGTGAACTCGTTGACCGTGGTGTCCGCTGGCAGGTCGAGCGCAAAGGCGACGATGTCGGCAATGCGGTCCGGAGAAATGCCAAACTTGGCATATAGCCCGCGCATCGCGTCGGACGCGCCCTTGTCGGTGATGGTGTCCAGCAATCCGGTGTTGATTGCGGCGGGGTAGATCGTCGCGGTGCGGATGTTCGTCCCTTCCATGGCCGATTCCATGCGCAGGACTTCCATGAAGTTGCGCACGAACCATTTGGTGCCGCCGTAGACCGCACCGTTCGGATAGGCCTTCAGTCCCGCAACCGACGAGGTGGCGATGATGTGCCCGGACTTCTGGGCGACGAATGTCGGCATGACGGCCGCGACGCCGTGGAGCACGCCCTTGATGTTCACGTCCACCATCTTGTCCCATTCGTCGGTCTTCAACGCAGAAACGGGCGAACTCGGCATCAGGCCGGCGTTCAGGAAGATCGCATCGACGCGGCCGAAGGTTTCCCTGGCGAGCTTTACGATGGCGTCGTTTTCGGACGGGTTCGTCACGTTCAGCACCTGGTAGACGGCCTGTCCGCCGTCCCGGTCGATCGCCTTGGTGAGAGCCTTGAGGTTGTCTTCGCGCCGAGCGCCAAGCACGACCTTGGCGCCTTTCTCGGCGAGCAGCTTGGCGGTTGCCTCGCCGATGCCCGACGAGGCACCGGTGATAATCACTACTTTATCCTTGATCATGGTCATTCTCCGAGTTCTAGTTTGAGCGGCGATCACGCGCCGTATTGTTCATCAGTGACCTGTTCCATCCAGTCGACGACCTTGCCGTCGAGATTTTCCTGGATGGCGATATGGCTCATGGCGTTCTTGGGTGCGGCCCCGTGCCAATGCTTTTCACCGGGTTCGAACCACACCACGTCGCCGGGGCGAATTTCCTCGACCGGGCCGCCTTCGCGCTGGACCAGGCCAAGGCCGGCGGTGACGATCAGGGTCTGGCCGAGCGGATGGGTGTGCCAGGCGGTGCGGGCTCCGGGTTCGAAGGTGACCAGTGCCGATGCGCCACGCCGCGCGTCGTTGGCTTGGAAGAGAGGATCGATGCGGACGGTGCCGGTGAACCAGTCAGAAGGTCCCTTGCCGGAAGGCTGGGAGCCGTTACGGGTAATATTCATAGTCGTTTCTTTCTGTTGATGCCCTGGCGCCAGGCCCGGGCTTGATCTCGTGAGGGAAATTTAACCTCTGCCGAGCCATTTGATTAGATGCTATAATCCAAATGAACTTATAGGCAGAGCCAATAAATGGCCGACGAACTCGACGGATTGACGGAATTCCTAACAGTCGCGCGCGAGCGGAGTTTCACGCGGGCGGCCGCCAAACTGGGAATAGCGCAGCCGACGCTGAGCCAGACCATCCGCGCCCTGGAAGACCGGCTCGGCGTCCGGCTGCTGATCCGGACCACGCGCAGCGTGTCGCCGACTGAGGCCGGGGAACGGCTGCTGCAGACCGCCGGCCCGCGCCTGGACGACATCCGCGCCGAGCTGGAAGCGATGCGCGAGCTGCGCGACAAACCGGCGGGCACCTTCCGCATCTCGGCGATCGACTTCACCGTGGATTACATCATCTGGCCGAAACTAGCGCCCTTCCTGGAGAGATATCCGGATATCAAGGTGGAAATCACCATCGACTACGCCATGACCGACATCGCGGCCGCCGGCTACGACGCCGGGGTACGGCTCGGCGGTGTCGTCGCAAAAGACATGATCGCCGTGCCGCTTACCGGTGATTCACGGTTCGCCGTCGTGGGCTCGCCGGCGTATTTCGCGCGGTATCCCGCGCCGGTCGTGCCGCAGGACCTGACCGGCCATCGTTGCATCAACCTCCGCCTGCCGACCTATGGCAATACCTATGCTTGGGAATTTGAAAAGGACGGGCAGGAGCTGCGCGTCCGCGTCGACGGCCAGCTGGTGTTCAACGGGATTTTCCAGGTACTCAATGCTGCACTCGACGGGTTTGGGCTGGCCTTTATACCCGAGACAATGGCTACACCACACCTCGAGACGGGCCGTCTGCGGCGCGCGCTCGACGACTGGTGCCCGTACTGGGAAGGTTATCACCTCTATTATCCGACCCGCCGGCAATCCTCCCCGGCGTTTGCTCTGCTCGTCGAGGCTCTGCGGTATCGCGCGCCGACGGTATAGTTGCCAACTGTCAGCCTCAGTCAACTCGAGTGTTGTTCTGTCCAAACTCTGTCATTTGATCGTGGGAAGACCTCCAAGCCACGATGTGACTGTTTCCAGCGTTCGCCGTTCCTGGTCCGCTTCCATGACGAAAGGCGGCTCGATGCGTGCGCCCGGCGAATGGGCGGCAAGCACGGCGAGGCTCGACCCGACACCATAGCCGCCGTAGGTGATGAAGGGTCGAACCGTCTTGCCGGATAAGTCGTGCTTGCTCAGGAAGGAGCGGATGACCGATGGGGCGGTTTCGCCCCAGACCGGAAAGCCCAAAAAGACAGTGTCATAGGCCTGAAGGTTCGCAACCGTCGCCTTGAGCGGCGGCTCGAAGTCCTCCTGCCGCTCTTTCTCCGCCTGGGCGACCGTTTGCCTATAGTCGGCCGGGTAAGGCTTGGCGGTTTCGATCTCAAACAGGTCTGCCTCAAGTGCCCGGCTGATCTGGCCCGCGATGACACGAGTGTTGCCGGAGCGCGTGAGATAGGCGACCAGCACCTTGCTTTGGCCGGAGGCCTGGGCGTTAGCCGGATCTCCGGCCGCGGCGAGACCGGCGGTCATGCCGAGGAGGAGCGCTCCCCTGAGCCCTTCCCGCCGCGTGATGGTTGGCTTGTTGTCTGGGATAAGTCTCTCCGGCATCTTAAAGGCCTGTCATTTTGAGTACGGCTTCCGGCAGACGTTCACCCTGCACCTCCACCTTCGCCAGCCCGGCGGCAATCTCTGCGAGGTCGTCCGCGGTGATCTCGAGCTCGACCGCGCCGAGGTTCTCTTCGAGGCGGTGCAGCTTGGTCGTGCCCGGAATGGGGACGATCCATGGCTTTTGCGTAAGTAGCCAGGCCAGCGCGACTTGAGCCGGCGTGGCACCCTTGCGTTCGGCCACAGCCTTGGCAATGTCGACCAACGCCATGTTGGCCTTGCGCGCCTCATGCGAGAACCGCGGCACATGGTTGCGGAAGTCGGTCGGGTCAAACTTGGTGTTCTCGTCGATCTTGCCGGTAAGGAAGCCGGCGCCGAGCGGGCTGAACGGCACGAAACCGATGTCGAGTTCCTCGAGCGTGGGCAGCAGCTCCGCTTCCGGGCCGCGCCAGAACAGCGAATATTCGCTCTGCACGGCGGTAAGCGGGTGAACGGCGTGGGCGCGGCGGATCGTGCTGATGCCTGCTTCCGACAGGCCGTAATGCTTGACCTTGCCTGCCGCGACCAAGTCCTTGATGGCGCCGGCGACGTCCTCGATCGGCACGTTCGGATCGACGCGGTGCTGGTAGAGAATATCGATGCGATCGGTCTTTAGGCGCTTGAGGCTGGCCTCGGCCACCGCCTTGATGTGCTCGGGGCGGCTATTGGTGCCGCCGGTGCGCGCGCCGGTGTCGAGGTCGATATCGAAGCCGAACTTGGTGGCAATCACCACCTGGTCGCGGATCGGGGCGAGGGCTTCGCCGACCAGGTCCTCGTTGACGAACGGGCCATAGGCTTCGGCGGTATCGAAGAACGTGACCCCACGGTCATGGGCCGCACGAATGAGCTTGACCATTTCGGTCGTGTCCGCCGCGGGCCCATAGGCTGAGCTCATGCTCATGCAGCCGAGCCCCAAGGCGGACACTTCCAAAGTTCCAAGTTTACGTGTTTTCATTGCGTTTCTCCTGATTTTTTGTTCTCGATCATCACCTAATTCACCAGGATAATGGCAAGGATCGCGTCCTTACGGGGTGCTGCGGTGGAATGGGATGTATGCGGCATGGGTGCTTTCCGGCTGGTTCGCTGGGCCGCTCCTGATCTGGTGCTCTGAATGTAGCGTTTGCCGACGCTTTCGATTAGCTGCTATAATCCGCATGGACCTATTAGACGGACTAATGAGTGACGCAGGCAAATCTCAACGATCTCGTGGCCTTCCTGACGGTGGCGCGCGAACAAAGTTTCACGAAAGCGGCGGCCAAGCTCGGCGTGTCCCAGTCGGCTCTGAGCCAGACCGTGCGCGGCCTTGAGGAGCGGCTGGGCATCCGTCTGCTGATGCGCACCACGCGCAGCGTCTCTCCAACCGAGGCAGGCGAGCGGCTTAGGATGTCACTCGGGCCGCATTTCGAAGAGATCAACGCCGAACTGGCCGCCATCAGTGAGTTGCGGGACAAGCCTTCGGGCACGGTCCGTATCACAGCCGGAGAACACGCCGCGATTTCCATCCTGGCGCCGGCCATCCGCCGGCTGGCGCCGCGATATCCGGACGTCCACGTCGAAGTCATTGTCGACTATGGGCTGACCGACATCGTCGCCGAACGCTACGATGCCGGCATCCGTCTGGGTGAACAGGTCGCCAAGGACATGATCGCGGTCAAGGTCAGCGGCGACATGCGCATGGCCGTCGTGGGGTCCCCGGACTATCTTGAACGTTATGGGCGGCCCGAGACGCCGCAGGATCTCACCCGGCACAACTGCATCAACATGCGCCTGCCGACCCATGGCGGGATTTTCCCCTGGGAGTTCGAGCATGGCGGCCGGGAACTCAAGGTCCGGGTCGACGGCCAGCTGACCTTCAACAACATCGCCATGCGACTCGATGCGGCGCTGGCGGGCCTCGGCCTTGCCTACCTGCCGGAGGACCAGGCGTCACCGTATTTCGACGGCAAGGGCTTGGAGCGGGTGCTCGGAGACTGGTGCGAACCGTTCCCAGGCTACCACCTTTATTATCCAAACCGCAGGCATGCGTCGCCAGCGTTCGCCGTCGTCATCGAGGCGCTGCGCTACCGCGAATGATTGCCGCATTGCGGCTAATCAACAACCCATGATTAATAAGCAGACCTAATAGCTTCATGCGGTTTCCGGCGTCTAATGCCCGGCTGTGTTGTCGCCTACCTTGTCATCACCGCTATTCTGACAGGGTTTGAGCACATGAGCTTCCGCCGCTTCGTTCTCGCACTTCTCTTTTCCGTCGCTGGCTGGGCGGCTCACGCCGAATCCAACCGCGTCGAGTTCCCGGCCGACCTGGACAAGCTCGTGCACTACACCACGATCCGGCGCGGCGAAGTCACCGAGCATATCCTCACTACGTCGGAAGCCCTTGCGGCCGTCAAGAACGGCCAGCCGATCCCCGATGGCACGCATTTTGTGCTCGTCGATTACCGCGACGGCAAGGTCTACCGCTATTTCGTGATGCAGAAGGGTCCCGGCTGGGGCAACGATTACGACGAGGTTCGCCGCACTGCCGACTGGCAATTTCAATGGTTCTGGGCGGACGAGTCGATCAACATGGACGAGAACACCGCCCGCTGCCAGTCCTGCCACACGGCCCGGGCGGAACGGAACTACCTCTATACTTTCGACGCGCTCGGCGCGTTCGATGGCGCGGCCATGGAATAGGGCACGCCCATGAGCCCGTTCCTCCTGCTGCGCCTGGTGCTGGATTTCCTCGCGGTCGGTCTGCTGATGGTCGCGATGGCCTACTGGTGGCTGGACAACCGGACCCATGAGCTGGTCGGCACGGCCATGTTCGCGCTGCTCGTGCTGCACAACATTTTCAATCGCCGCTGGTGGGGGAGCCTTCCCCGGACCCGGCGACAGCCGATGCCGGTGGCGACACTGGTGCTCAACTTCACGCTCGCCGCCACCATGGTCGCCCTGCTGATCACCAGCCTGCTGATCTCGCGGTCCCTGTTCGGGTTCCTGTTTATCGGCGGCCCGACGGCGCGCGATCTCCATATCCTCGCCGCCTATTGGGGCGTCATCATCGCCGCGATCCACCTCGGCATGCATTGGCCGGTCATCATGGGCGTTGCCGCACGGCTCGCCGGGATCACGCGCCTGAGCCAGGCCCGACGCGTCGTGCTGAGGATCCTCGCGGCTGGCGTTGCCATGCTCGGGGTCTTGAGCTTCCTCGGGCTGGATATTGCCTCACGGCTGTTGCTCGTCCCGACCATCGTGTTCTGGGACTTCAATGAAGATGCCACGGGCTTCTTCCTCCGCCTCGGCGCAATTGCCGGCCTCGCCGCCGTGATCGGCCACTACGGGCTGATTATTCTCCAGGCCCTGCAATGTCGCCGGCGGGCCGCGGCGTAAGCGCCCGACCCGCCCACCATCTAGCAACAAAAGGATGATGATATGACCCAGGGAGTGGAACTGAACCGCCGTAACCTGCTGCTGGCAGCCGGAACGCTGGCTGCCGCCGCCAATGTCAGCGGCGCCCAGGCCCAGGCGGCTACCGAACAGGTCACTGCTGCGACGGCGGGCTGGGAAATCGGCCGTCGCAAGCTCGGCTCGCTCGAGGTCTCGAGCATCGGGATCGGCGTGCAGAACATGAGCCGGACCTACCAGACCACGATCCCCACGCGAACCGAGATGCACCGCATCATTCAAGCCGCCTTTGACCGTGGCATCACCTTCTTCGACGCGGCCGAAGCGTACGGCCCGCACGAGGTCGAGCGGATCCTCGGCGAAGGCATCGCCTCCTTTCGCGATAATGTCGTGATCACCTCGAAATTCGGCTGGAACATCGATCTCAAGACCGGTGAACGGCATCCCGGCCTCAACAGCCGGCCCGAACACATCAAGCTGGCGGTCGAAGGCATGCTTCAACGCCTGAAAACCGACCGTGTCGACCTGCTCTACCAGCACCGGGTGGATCCGCAGGTGCCGATCGAGGACGTCGCCGGCGCCGTCAAGGACCTGATGGCCGAAGGCAAAGTGCTGCACTGGGGCCTGTCGGAAATGGGTTTGCAGACGCTGCGCCGCGCCCACAAAGCCTTGCCGCTGACGGCGGTGCAGAGCGAGTATTCGATGTTATGGCGTGGTCCCGAGACCGGCGCAATCCCGGTCTGCGAGGAACTCGGTATCGGCTTCGTGCCTTGGAGCCCGCTTGGCGTCGGCTTCCTGACCGGCGCGATTGACGACCGGACGCGGTTCGCCCCGGGCGATATTCGTAGTGTCGAAGATCGTTTCACCCCGGAGAATATTTCCCCGAACCTTGCCCTGGTGCAGCTGGTCAGGACATGGGCGGAGCGGAAGCAGGCCCAACCCGGCCAGATCGCTCTGGCCTGGCTGATGGCGCAAAAGCCGTGGATTGTACCCATTCCTGGCACCACGCAAATGCCGCACATGCTCGAGAATGCCGGTGCGCCGTCGATCCGCCTCTCGGTTGCTGAAATCGCGGAGCTGAATGCCTCGGTGGCGGCGATCAAGGTGGCTGGGGCAAGGCTGCCCGATGCCGTCCAGGCCTATTCCGACGTGGAAGCGCCGCTACGATCATGAATCGGCGCACCCTCATCTGAATGAAGAAAAGCAGGCTGTCGCCCTGGCAGCCTGCGTGTTGCATGTGTGCAATATGCGGCACTCAAACGGTCTGGGCGAAAAATTCCTTCAGCCGCGGCATCGACGTATTTGGGCACCCTGTAGGTTTGATATGGATCGCCCCGCGAATAAATTTAGTCCGATGATAAGGACATTATTATAAGTAGTTACACGATGCCCGCCGGTCGTCAGTAACTCGCATCCCTTCAAGAGCTGCATTCCTTCCGTTTGTTACAAGCTGGTCGGCTTGGCGGTGTGATGGAAATATGCGCAAATTTGCTTTCGCTTCGCTCCTGATCAGATGCCCCTCCGTTGAGGATCAGCTGGGTCAGTTCCGGTGACCAATCAGCGAAGGTCCAGCAGCGTCTGCATGGCCTCCCGCCTCCCTCATGCCGCAATCTGGCATGCCACCTACTTTTGGTTTCTCGTTTCAATCAGCCACCATTTCGATTTCAAATGGCCGCGCCTTGACTTTCAATCGGTCATCACCGTAGTTTCAAACAGTCATCAAAGGAATGAAGCTGTGGCGCTGTATCCAAGGCTCGTTGAGCAACGCGTTGCCGACGCCATGTCAGACACGCGAGTCGTACTGATCGTGGGTCCCCGACAATCAGGAAAAACGACGTTGGCCAAGAAGATGGCCAACGAGGTGATGGAGTATTACACGCTGGATAATGCGACGACCCTGGACGCAGCGCGACAGGATCCAGTTGGCTTTGTAAGAGGTATGGATCGCGCCATCATCGATGAAATTCAGCGCGCTCCCGAGCTGTTGTTGGCCATCAAGGAAAGCGTGGATACCGACCAGCGCCCAGGGCGTTTCCTCCTGACCGGTTCAGCCAATCTCATGACGCTGCCACGCGTGGCGGATTCGCTCGCAGGGCGCATGGAGGTCGTTCGATTGCTGCCGCTTGCGCAAAGCGAGATCAGAACCGCCGGCAGCAGCTTCCTGCGCGACGCCTTTCAAAACGAAGCCAAGGCCGGAGAGCCATTCGTCGGAGACGACCTGATGGCTGCGGTTCTGGCCGGTGGATATCCCGAGGCATTGGGCCGCAAAACCTTGAGCCGCAGACAGGACTGGTATGCGAATTATATCCAGGCGATCGTTCAACGCGACGTTCGCGATGTCGCGCAAATCGAGCAGATTGCTCAAATGCCGCGCCTGCTACGCATTCTGGCAGAGCATTCGGGACAACTGGTGAACTATTCCGGAATTGGCGCCGCCATCGGGATGAACCACATCACAACGCAGAAATATGTCGGCATATTCGAGAGCCTGTTCCTGGCCCGAACTGTTCAACCCTGGTTTTCCAACAAACTGAAACGTCTTACGAAGACGCCGAAAATACATTTCCTCGATTCTGGTCTTCTCGCATCCCTTCGTGACCTCTCTCTCGACCGCCTCCGCGACGACAGGGGGCAGTTCGGGGCATTGCTGGAGACTTTCGTTCTTGGCGAGATCCTTAAACTCGCCAGCGGCGGGCAAACCCGCTTCGAGTTTTCGCATTTTCGTGACAAGCAGCAGAACGAAGTCGATATCGTCATCGAAGATAGAAGAGGGCGGATCGTCGGTATCGAGATAAAAGCGGCAGCATCCGTCTCGAATTCCGATTTTTCGGGATTGCGAATTTTGGCCGAAGCATCCGGAGAACGGTTTGTTTCGGGCATGGTCTTGTATGACTATCACAAGGTGATCCCTTTCGGGGAACGTCTGTCCGCTGTTCCAATATCGGCATTGTGGCGTTAGCGCGTGGGAATTTCGCTTCAGTCTCCAGACCCGAGCATTCTTGAAACTTCGACCGTTTCGATAAAAAATGGGCCGCAAGTTCGATTCCCTTCAACTGCCATATGCGATAGTGCAGGTGAAACTCCATCCAGCACCTCGGCAAGGATTGACTACTAGCCGATTGCCCCAGCAAGAAAAAGCATCCGCGCTCGCGCTCTCGTATGTGCTATCGCTGAGCTGGGAGGTTTGCCATTGAAGTGAACTATCAGCAATGATATATATTGCCGATATCATATATCGGAGCTTTCTCATGAGAACGTTGGTGGATATCGGCGACCCGGAAGTCAAAGCGCTGGACCGGCTGGCACAGCGAGAAAAAATGTCGCGGGCGGCACTGATTCGCAAGGCGATTGATGACTTTCTGGCCAGGAACAACGCCGATAGTGAAGCAGAGGCATTCGGGCTCTGGGGTGATCGAAAGATCGATGGTTTGGCGTATCAGGAAAACATGCGCGGCGAATGGTAAAGTCTCTCTTCGACACCAATGTCTTGATCGACTATCTCAATGCCGTACCGCAAGCGCGAGACGAGCTGACAAAATATCGCGAAAAGGCGATAAGCATCATTACCTGGATGGAGGTTCTCGTTGGTGCCAAGGCTGAGGTGGCAATCGGAACGCGCGCTTTCCTGGCAGGCTTTGCAGTCATCGCTGTCGACGACGCGATAGCAGAACGAGCGGTATCTCTGCGACAACTGCATCGTATCAAGCTTCCAGATGCTATTATCTGGGCAACGGCCAATGTCCACTCGATGTTGCTGATCACCCGAAACACGAAGGATTTCCCGCGGGAAATGCCGGACATTCGGGTGCCTTACGAAATCTGACCGCATTGTCTGCGCTGTTGTCAGTGCGTTAGTAGGCAACATCCCTCATGCAGCATCGGTTAGATTCTCATCAAGAGCAGGATTGTCTCCGCTGTCGGTCCATATTCGCGAAACCAAGCAACCATCATGGCTCATAACTTGATTGGGAGCCCCTCGGTTGCCGTTGCGGCGGCATGGAAAGCACAACGAATGCGCCCTATCTCCTTGATAGGGCTCGTGGCGGCTACAAGAGGCGATCATTGTCGAGCAGCGCGAGCGGAAAGGGAAGGAACAGATGATCTTTTCCGAACTCCAGCAGCAGATTCGCGATCTTGCCCGCGACTTTGCCCGCGAGCGCCTGGTGCCAGGCGCAGCCAGGCGCGATCGAGAGCATCTCTTCCCGCGCGAAGAACTGAAAGAGATGGGCGAACTGGGTTTGCTCGGCATGCTGGTGCCGGAAGCCTATGGCGGGTCGGATGCGGGTGTCGTCGCCTATGCCATGGCACTTGAGGAGATTGCCGCAGGTGACGGCCCGTGCTCCACGATCATGAGTGTGCATAGCTCGGTCGGCTGCGTGCCGATCCTGAAGTTCGGTACCGAGGAGCAACGACAGCGCTTCCTGCCGAAACTTGCAAGCGGCGAATGGATTGGCGGCTTTGCGCTCACCGAGCCACAGGCTGGCTCTGATGCCTCGAACCTGAAGACTCGCGCGCGGCGCGATGGCGACCACTATGTCCTTGATGGCGCCAAGCAATTCATCACCTCGGGCAAGAACGGCCATGTCATCATCGTCTTTGCCGTCACCGACCCTGACGCCGGCAAAAAGGGCATCACTGCCTTCATCGTCCCGACGGATACGGCAGGCTATGAGGTGATCCGGGTAGAGGAAAAGCTAGGGCTGCATTCCTCCGACACCTGCCAGATCGCCTTCAGCGGCATGTGCATTCCGATCGAATTGAGGCTCGGTGCGGAAGGCGAAGGCTATCGCATAGCACTCGCCAATCTCGAAGGCGGCCGGATCGGCATTGCAGCGCAGGCCGTCGGCATGGCGCGGGCGGCCTTCGAGGCGGCGCGCGACTACGCTCGCGAGCGCACGGCCTTTGGCAAGGCGATCATCGAGCATCAGGCCGTCGCATTCCGCCTTGCCGACATGGCGGTGCGGATTGAGGCGGCCCGGCAGCTCGTTTTTCACGCCGCCTCCTTAAGGGAGGCCGGGCTGCCCTGCCTGTCGGAAGCCTCGATGGCGAAGCTCTTTGCCTCGGAAATGGCGGAGCGTGTCTGCTCCGACGCCATCCAGATACATGGCGGTTATGGCTACATGGCCGATTACCAGGTCGAGCGCATCTATCGCGATGTACGCATCTGTCAGATCTATGAAGGAACAAGCGACGTGCAGCGCATGGTGATTGCCCGCAATCTGTGAGAACTACATGCGGCCTCGCTTCTGGAGGAGAGGAGCAAGATCGGCGCAGGAGGAAAGAATAGACATGGTGGATTCTTCTCATTTGGCCCTACATGTCCCTGAACCCGCCGTCCGCCCGGGCGGCCAGCCAGACTTTTCCAACGTCAAGATCGCCAAAGCCGGTTCGGTGCCGCGGCCGGAAGTGGAGGTCGCATCCGAGGATATCCGTGATCTTGCCTATTCCATCATCCGTGTGCTGAACCGCGAGGGCGAGGCGGTCGGTCCCTGGGCTGGCACACTTTCCGATGAGGAGTTGTTGACCGGCCTTCGCAACATGATGAAGCTGCGCATTTTCGACGCCCGCATGCTGATGGCTCAGCGGCAAGGCAAGACGTCCTTCTACATGCAGCATCTCGGCGAAGAAGCTGTCAGTTGTGCCTTCCGCAAGGCGCTCAAGAAGGGAGACATGAATTTTCCGACCTATCGTCAGGCAGGTCTTCTGATCGCCGACGACTATCCGATGGTCGAAATGATGAATCAGATCTACTCGAACGAGAGCGATCCCCTGCACGGGCGGCAGCTGCCGATTATGTATTCTTCCAAGGAGCACGGATTCTTTACCGTCTCCGGCAACCTCGCCACTCAGTACGTGCAGGCAGTGGGGTGGGCCATGGCCTCGGCAATCAAGAATGACAGCCGCATTGCCGCGGGCTGGATCGGCGATGGCTCGACGGCAGAATCGGATTTCCATTCAGCGCTCGTCTTCGCCTCGACTTATAAGGCGCCTGTCATTCTCAATATCGTCAACAATCAGTGGGCGATCTCCACCTTTCAGGGCATCGCGCGCGGCGGCTCCGGCACATTCGCAGCCCGCGGCCTTGGCTTCGGCATTCCCGCGCTGAGGGTCGATGGAAACGACTATCTTGCCGTCCATGCCGTTGCCTGCTGGGCGGCTGAGCGTGCGCGGCGTAATCTCGGCCCGACGCTGATCGAATACGTGACGTATCGTGTCGGGGCGCATTCGACCTCGGACGATCCGAATGCCTATCGTCCGAAGACGGAATCGGAGGCCTGGCCACTTGGCGATCCCGTGCTGCGGTTGAAGAAACATCTGATCGTCAGGGGCACATGGTCTGAGGAGAGGCATGTGCAGGCGGAAGCTGAAATCATGGACGAGGTGATCGAGGCCCAACGCCAGGCAGAGCAGCATGGCACCTTGCATGCTGGCGGCAAGCCTTCGGTTCGGGACATTTTCGAGGGCGTGTATGCCGAGATGCCGCCGCACATCCGGCGCCAGCGGCAGAAGGCAGGGTACTGAGAATGGCCAGGATGACGATGATCGAGGCGGTGCGTAGCGCCATGGACGTCTCGATGGCGCAGGACGACAATGTCGTCGTTTTTGGTGAGGATGTGGGTTATTTCGGTGGCGTTTTCCGATGCACGCAGGGACTTCAGGCAAAATACGGCAAGACGCGCTGTTTCGACACGCCGATAAGCGAATCGGGCATCGTCGGCACGGCGATCGGCATGGCCGCCTATGGCCTGAAGCCCTGTGTCGAGATCCAGTTTGCCGATTACATGTATCCGGCTTATGACCAGCTAACGCAGGAGGCGGCGCGCATCCGCTACCGTTCCAACGGGGATTTTACCTGTCCGATCGTTGTGCGCATGCCGACAGGCGGCGGTATCTTTGGCGGCCAGACGCACAGCCAGAGCCCGGAGGCGCTTTTCACCCATGTCTGTGGGCTAAAGGTGATCGTGCCATCCAATCCCTATGACGCCAAAGGCCTGCTGATTGCTGCGATTGAAGATCCGGATCCGGTGATGTTCCTGGAGCCGAAGCGGCTCTATAACGGCCCCTTCGACGGCCATCACGAGCGGCCGGTGACGCCTTGGTCTAAACATGATCTCGGAGAGGTGCCTGAGGGCCATTACACGATCCCGATCGGCAAGGCCGAGATCCGGCGCGCGGGCTCGGCGGTGACCGTCGTCGCCTATGGTACGATGGTACATGTGGCGCTCGCCGCGGCCGAGGATGCCGGCATCGATGCCGAGGTGATCGATCTCAGGAGTCTGCTGCCGCTTGATCTGGACACGATCACCAATTCGGTCCGGAAGACCGGACGCTGTGTCGTCGTGCATGAAGCAACGCTGACTTCGGGCTTTGGGGCCGAGGTCGTGGCGCTGGTACAGGAAAATTGCTTTTACCATCTGGAGGCGCCAATCGTGCGCGTTGCCGGTTGGGACACGCCTTATCCGCACGCGCAGGAATGGGATTATTTCCCAAGCCCTGGCCGTCTCGGACAGGCGCTTGCCGAAGTCATGGGGGCGTGAGCCATGAGCGAATTTGTCATCGAGATGCCTGATGTGGGGGAGGGACTTGCCGAGGCCGAGCTCGTGGAGTGGTATGTGAAGGTAGGAGATCCTGTTCGCGAGGACATGGTCGTTGCCGCCGTCATGACAGACAAAGCCACCGTAGAAATCCCGTCTCCCGTCAACGGTATCGTCACCTGGCTTGCCGGCGGAGTCGGAGAGCGTATCGCGGTTAAGGCCGCGCTGGTGCGTATCGATACGGCCGGAGATACCGGCAGAGCTCGGTCCGAGGAGATCCCGGCGGCGATTATCGAAGTGACGAAGGCGGAGAGCTCAAAGCCAGCTCCAACAACGTCGGATCCTGTGACACCGCAAGCCGAAAAGCCGCTTGCCGCTCCCCCGGTGCGGCTCTTCGCCAAGGAAAGCGGTGTCGACCTCGCACACGTGCAAGGGACTGGACCAGCCGGCCGTATCCTGCGGGAGGATATCGAGCAATTTTTGAACCTCGGAGCCGCTCCCACAATATCAAGGGGCGGCTTTACCACGAAGCTTGCGAACGAAGAGATTAAACTGAGCGGGCTGCGCCGCCGGATCGCCGAGAAAATGGCACTTTCCGCCTCGCGCATTCCTCACATTACCTATGTGGAGGAGGTGGACATGACCTCGCTTGAGGAGTTGCGCGCCATCATGAACGCTGACCGCAAGGCGGATCATCCGAAACTGACGGTTCTGCCTTTCCTGGTACAGGCGGTGGTGAAGGCCATTTCCGAGCAGCCCAACGTCAACGCCACCTTTGATGACGAAGCCGGCGTCGTCACGCGCTATGGCGCGGTCCATATGGGTATCGCAACACAGACGCCGGCCGGATTGACCGTGCCTGTCGTGCGGCATGCGGAGGCACGCGGCATCTGGGATTGCGCCGTTGAGATGAACCGGCTGGCGGAGGCAGCGCGATCCGGCGCTGCTACGCGTGAAGAGCTTTCCGGCTCGACGATCACCATCAGCTCGCTCGGGGCGCTCGGCGGGATCGTCTCCACGCCTATTATCAATTATCCGGAAGTGGCGATCATCGGCGTCAACAAGATCGCCACACGGCCGGTCTGGGATGGTGCGCAGTTCGTGCCGCGCAAGATCATGAATCTCTCATCCAGCTTCGATCATCGCATCGTCGACGGCTGGGATGCGGCGACCTTCGTGCAGCGCGTCCGCACACTGCTCGAAACGCCGGCGCTCATATTCATCGAAGGCTGATACCATCAAAGGGTTCGAAACTCTTGCCGTATGCAAACCCGTTGTTTCCGCTGTCGCGCCGGGCTTGTCGGCAGGCTGAGCGCGGCCCGAGGGCCGCGCTCTTCTCGGGCGGCTTCGCAGCTTCCTGAAAGCAGACCGTGTTGGCGATCACGCTGGAGGTCGTGGTTACGCCGGCGCTGGTTATTGCTCATCCTATGAGCAAATGGCGGCAACAGGTTCAAGATCGGACTTTAGTCACCCGTCTTGTACGACACCGGCCTTGCGCAGCCCCTCTATGACGAGCTCGAAATCGGCGGGGTTCTTGAAGGGCAAGACTTTGCGACGGTATTCCAAGGAATAGCCGGGATTGACGCGCAGCACCTCTTGCCACGTCGCGCGAGCCTCTTCGAAACGGCCGAGGTGCCCGTAACAGGCAGCCAGAAGCGCGCGCGAGACATCTGTGACGGGATTGCGGCTCACGCGCTGCAGCAACAGTTCGACGGCCTCTTCGTACCTTCCCAGTTGAAACAAGGCCCAGGCCTGAAAGTGGAGAACGATATCCGGAAAGTACGGGTTCAGGACCCTCGCACGATCGAAATAGGCGAGTGCCTCCTCGGATCTGCCTGAGTAGAGAAGTGCCTCGCCAAGGCTGACCTGCCCTTCGGCGAAGTTCGGATTGAGGACTATCGTACGCTCGGCCTCGCTAATGGCTCCATCGTGCTGTCGCGAGTAAAGGTTGACCAGACCCAGCGCCCAGTGCGCCACGGGATCGCTATCATCCCGCGCCACCGCCAACGTCGCGGCGTCCTGGGCTTGCTCGATCGAGCGCTGCGGCGACGCGCTCCACCGGTTCAGGTAGTCGAGCCCGTGGGTAAGGGCGAGGAAGGCGTGTGCCGAGGCGAAGTTCGGGTCCAGTTCGACAGCATGTTGCAAAAGGTCGCGGGCATCGCTGTTGGTTTGCTTCGTCAGCCTGTGCCACAGCTCCCGGCCACGCAAGAAGCAGTCATACGCCTCGGGGTGCCGGGTCCGCCCTGGCGCCAGTCTCTGCCGATCGCCCTCTGTCAGGCTGACCGCCAGCGCGTCGACGATCTGCTGCGTGACATCGTCCTGAACCGCAAATATGTCGGTCAGGTCGCGATCGAACCGCTCCGCCCATAGATGCCCGCCGGTGGTCGCGTCGATCAGCTGCGCGGTGATGCGTACCCTGTTCCCCGATTTGCGTACGCTGCCCTCAAGTACATGCCGCACGCCGAGCTTCGTGCCCACCTCCTGCACATGGACGTTCTTGCCCTTGAAAGTGAACGACGAATTGCGGGCGATGACGAAGAGCTGCGACAGCTTCGATAGCGCCGTGATGATGTCTTCCGAGATGCCGTCGGCAAAATAGTCCTGCTCGGCGTCACCACTCATGTTGGCGAAGGGCAGGACGGCGATCGACAGCTTCGGCGACGCTGCCGTTGCCGGGTGGCTCGTCGCGGCTGCCTTGGTCCCGGCGCTGCCCACTTGCAGCGAATAGACCCGGATCGGCTCGGCGATGTTCTTGAGCTGCGTGCTGCCGAGATCGCTGACCGAGAGGTCGAGCCTCGCCTTGACTTGGCGATAGGCATCCTCGGACAGGCAGATCGCGCCCGCCGCGGCGACGCCCTCCAATCGCGAGGCGATGTTCACGCCGTCGCCCATCAGATCGCCGTCGCTTTCCTCGACGACGTCTCCCAAATGGATACCGATCCGGAATTCGATGCGACGGTCCTGCGGCACGCCGTCATTGCGCTCCACCATACCGTTCTGCACCTCAATGGCGCAGCGCACGGCGTCCACCACGCTGCGGAACTCGACCAGCGCACCATCGCCGGTGCGCTTCACCATCCGGCCATTGTGCACGGCGATCGTCGGATCGATGAGATCGCTGCGCAGTGCCCGCAACCTCGCCAGGGTGCGTTCCTCGTCAGCGCCGGCAAGCCGACTGTACCCAACCACGTCCGCGGCCAGGATTGCAGCCAGCTTTCGGTTCTCGCTCATGGCGCGGTCTCCTCACTTCCACGATAGCAGGGAGACAGAAGGCGAGAAAGAACTTTGAGCCGCTGCTCAGACCTATCTTGGTTGAGATCGAGTTGGCCATGGCTCGTGTGGACGCTGCCGAACTTGCAGTCCCAGGCTATGAGCGCTCCATCAGGCTCCCGGCCGTTCGACGCGGTCGTTCCGAAAGCCCACTCAGGGTCAGATCGCGACGATGCCCGCGCCCACCCAAATGTCCGCTCTTTGAAGATCCGCAGCCTGAAGTTCCCAGTCCGCAACCGGCCCCAAACCAGTAATAGCAATCAGGCCAACCACTTGGCTTGCCGAACAATTCAGTTTCAGAGGGAGTTCGGAAATAACAGGGTCGTCGGTTCCAGTCCTTTCAACTGCAAAAAGGCATTTGCGCCGTCGCCGGCGGACGGCGACGGCACTGCGCTCGCCACGAGCCCGCCGCAGACGCTTCTCCAATCGACCTTGCCAAGGCTATCGCCGAAGGATGGGAAGGGGGTAGCGATGGGACGGCGTCATTCAGCACCGATGATTGATCACCAATGGGGAGTACCGCCCCCCTCGCGCCGCTCATCCAATCACGGTGCGGCATGGAGGGAATGATGCTATGCTGCATATCGAGTGGTGGCACCATGCGGCCTACGGCTGCATATGGCAGCTTGCCGCCTTCGGCTTCGCTTGGGAGTATCTGCGCCGCAACGACGATGTCGCTTGGCACTTAACGGTGAGATTCCGGCCATTGAGACCGGTAACTTCTCTGGGGTCGCATATAGGTTGTTAAGTCCGAACGGTCCATGACCATCGCTCCATTAAAGGAGGCGACAGTGGCGGTGGAATGGACGATTACGATTGAGGGGAAGAATGAGTTCGGCGACACCTGCCGGAAAGAAGTTCGAGTCGACAAAAGCTGGGAGCGCCTGTTCGACGGAGAAATTGGCTTCTCGATCAATGACGGCAAAAAGATCATCGCTGCGCTGCAGAGCGCGGCCGTGGCCCACGAGGCGGAGACTTTTTGTCTCTATCGTCGAGTCTGCCCCGATTGCCATGCGTTCCGGCCAGTCAAGGATTACACGACGCGCCGGCTCCGGACCGTGTTCGGCACGGTAGAGGTGCGCAATCCTCGCTGGACGTTGTGCCGAGATTGCTATCCGGGCATGATTGCTGCCTTCGCGCCGCTGAAGGAAATTTGTCCCGATCGAGCGACGCCTGAATTGATGGAACTGACGGCGCGGCTGGGGAGCACGATGCCATATCGCCAGGCGCCGAAGGTGCTAACCGATTTTCTGCCCATCGAACCTACCGAGATGCACGCGACCGTGCGTAAGCGCACCATCAAGATTGGAGAACGCCTCGACGACCAGACCGTCCAGGAAATATGGCGCGCGAGGGCTCAAGCGGAAGAACGACACCAGCTTGAAATGCAGCTTCCTGGCGATCTGCGCAAAGAGTTTGTCATCAGCATCGATACGGCCCATGTTCGTAACGCCGAGCCCAATTCAGCGCGAAATTTCGAGCTCGTTGTGGCCAGATGCGGCCGCGGTGGCCGAGGTGAAACCGACAGCCGCTATTTCGTCACCAGCAGCACCGAGCAACATGCAATCCGCGATCGCGCTCTTCATGCTCTCCAAGAAATCGGATATCGCGGCTTTGGCGTTGTAACGGTGATTTCGGACGGCGCCGACATCCTGAAGCGACTTCCCCGCGCCATGCCGCAACCGACGGCCCACATCATAGACTGGTTCCACATCGCCATGAAGATCCAGCCCATGCAGCAGATCGCCGATCACATCGCTCGATCCCAATCCGATCTCGCTGAAATTTTACCCTCCATCGATAGGGACATCAGAGCCCTGAAATGGCGCCTATGGCACGGGCGGGTCGATCGCACGATTCACGACTTAGAGAGACTTCTCTCCAGTTTGAAGCAATCAGAGGGGAAAGGCGACTTCTTGATCGTACGCCTTCGCAACCTTGGCACGCATCTCTTGACCTATGTCCGATCGAACCGTAGCTCGATCATCGACTACGGAAAGCGCCACCGCGCCGGCCTTCGGGTTGCCACGACCCTCGCCGAATCAGCGGTGAACTCGCTCGTCGCAAAACGGATGTTAAAAAGCAGCAAATGCGCTGGTCCCTTCACGGTGCCCACATGCTCATGCAGGTCCGGGCGGCCGAACTGGACGGTGAGCTCCGCAACCGACTTCGGGTTCCTTTCCGGCTGCCAGAACCGAACGTGCCACCAATTTTCAAGCCGAAGCCGCCTCTGCACAATGCCGCCTGACCCCAGGGAAATTACCGGTCTCAAACTATTGTCGTCAGAGTCTTCGGTTAAATGCAAAACGACACCCGCTTCGGCGGGCCTTCGCGTTCGGATTTTCTCGTGTGCCCGCAAAGGATTAGCCAATTGGATTATTTATTCAGATGCGTAGGTGCTTTCGCCGGCACAGTCAGCATGACCCTGCTAGGCGCGAGTTCCGTCAGCGCGGCTTCAAACGCTTTCATCCATCCGGGCGCTCTGCATACCCTAGTCGATTTCGCACGGATGAAGGCCAAGATTGCTGAGAATGCTCAGCCCTGGACGAATGGCTGGGACATTCTAATAAAGAATTCACATTCATCGTTGACTTGGACGCCCCGTGCAGTCGAGACGCTCTATCGCGGAGCCGATGGAACCCATCCGGAAAACTATTCCGCGCTGTTCAACGACGCAGCCGCCGCTTACGCGCTTGCATTGCGCTGGAAGATTAGCGGCGACAACGCCTATGCAGATAAAACCGTCGCCATTCTCGACGAGTGGTCCGCCAAATTGACGCGAATTGAGGGAACGTCGGATAAGTTTCTCGCTTCGGGCCTCTATGGCTATCAGCTTGCCGACGTGGCTGAAATCATGCGCGATTATCAGGGGTGGCCGGCGCAGAACCTCGATCGTTTCAAGACGATGATGCTGAAGGTTTTTTATCCGATGAACCACGACTTTCTGGTCAGACATAACGGCGCGAAGATAGATCACTACTGGGCCAATTGGGATCTGGCGAACATGGATTCGATGATCGCCATCGGCATTCTGACCGACCGCCGCGACATTTACAACGAGGCGGTCGATTATTTCAAACGCGGCAAGGGCAACGGTGCCATCGACCATGTCGTCTGGAAACTATATCCGGGCGGATTGGGACAGACCCAGGAAAGCGGTCGCGATCAGGGACACAACACGCTCGCCGTCGCCCTGTTGGGCGCGTTTTGCCAGATGGCATGGAACCAGCATGACGATCTCTTCGGCTACGAAGACAACCGGGTGCTCAAGGGCGTCGAATACATCGCTAGATATAACCAGGGAGCTAACGTTCCCTACACGCCTTACAGCAACAGCGATGTCACGCAGAACGTGATTTCAAGCAATGGTCGCGGCGACAAGCGACCGGTTTGGGAATTGTTCTACAACCACTATGTCGTTCTAAAAGGCCTCGAGGCGCCCTCTCTTACAATGGCGGCCAAAGCAACGCGTCCGGAAGGCGGCGGCGGCAACTACGGCCCTAACAGCGGCGGCTTTGACCAACTTGGCTATGGAACTCTCACCCACACATTGAAATAGACTCAGATCGACTACTCGGGATGTAGGAAGGTCGAAGGGAAGGCATGGTGTAATAGGCGGATCTGCCCATCTGTGTAGCAGGCCCAATTCCGGTCGCACCGCATCGAGCGATGCGACCGGAAGACGATGCGAGCGGCTCACCCGTCACGCAGGGTGATTTGCGTTCACTCGTCCGAATCGTCAATAAGAGGACAAAGGTTTTGAGGCAAAAGCAGCCGCGCCGTGCCAGCCGGCGCTACCGGAAAAGATCGGCCTTTCCGGCTGTCGCTTTTGCTTACCAATTTCAATTGAGCGCCAAGCTGAAAATCCTTGCTGTAATTTTGACTTAACGATTTCAAACCAGGGCAGGAGAGGAGCCTCTCAAACGCACTGAGGCTCTTGTGAGATTAAGGCAGAAGTGGTCACGCCGGCGCTGGTAGAAGACTAATGATTGCCAGATCGACTGCTCGCGAGGCGACGTTGCTTGGCAGAATCTGCCACTTGATTGGCATACCCCGTCACTGCAAACCCTGCAGCCAATCACTACCCTTCGCACCAACGGTGATGATTGATCTATCTTGGATTGCTTGATTGTCATCAAGGCTTTGTCGAAGAAATTTGGAAGCGGCAGCAGGTTGGTAAGTAGCTGCATACTCATTCAAACCGCATTCCGTTTCCGCCACATTCGCAGGGGGCGAGATGCAGAGCGATAGCTTGGTTTTCTTTCGGGCTTGGGTCGCGCGACCGTTTCAGATAGCCGCCATCGTGCCGTCGGGACGGGCGCTTGCCGAGATTATTACGCGGGAGATCACGCCGCAAACGGGGCATGTCATCGAACTCGGGCCGGGCACCGGCGTGTTCACGACCAAGATGATCGATCGCGGCGTAAGGCCCGAAGACATGACTTTGGTTGAATACAGCCAGGAGTTCGCCGGGCGGCTGTTCAGCCGCTTTTCAGGCGCCCGCGTGCTGTCGATGGATGCTGCGCGTCTGCGGGATCTGGAATTTCCACCAGAGACGTCGGTGGGTGCCGTCGTTAGCGGCCTTCCGCTACTGACCATGCGGGCAAGCAAGGTGACGGAGATACTCGAAGGAGCTTTGCGGCACTTGCGGCACGGCGGCGCATTCTACCAGTTCACCTATATGAGCAAGTGTCCTGTCCCCCAGTCAGTTCTTGATCATCTCGATCTGACCGCAACGTTGATCGGCCGAACCTTTCTGAATCTCCCACCAGCCGCGGTCTATCGGATCACCGCCGGTCGGCACAGTTAGCTCGTTGGCGGGCGTTGCAACTGGATTGACGTGTTCGGTCACTGCTGAAGGCCCTGGAGGCCATTAGTCTTTCTAGCGTCCGCCGACAACACACAGCATCGGACATACCCCAGGCCGGTGCAAATCGGCCTGTAATGTACTCGCGAGAGAGATGGCAAGCCGGAGCGAGGCTTCTCGTCTTTTTGCGCGGATGCACCAACATCGATTTATTCAAGAGGTTTTCATCTATGAACGTGTCAAAGGTCTCAAGGCGATCTGCCCTTTTCCTGGCATTGGCAACGATCGGACTGGCCGCTGTGCCGGCGGCTCAAGCGCAGCAGGCTTCGCCGGCCGACGCCATCGTCGGCACATGGCAGGCCGACGACGGAAGCGTGAAGCTCGATATGTTCAAGGCGGGAACAGAGTTCCGCGCACGCCTGCTGCATGGCAACGAACTGATGGAGGCGGATAACTCCACCTTCAAGAAGGATGCCAAAAATCCTGATCCGGCCTTGCGCTCTCGCTCAATGAAGAATGTCGTCTTCATCTCCGGCCTGCATTGGAATGATGGGAGCTGGACTGACGGCTCTCTTTACGATGGCTCCTCGGGCCGCACCTATAATTGCCAGATCACCATGCAGGGCACCAAAATGAATCTCCGCGGCTATATCGGCATCTCCGCTCTCGGACAGACACGAGCTTTCCACCGCGTTGGCGCCTAACTCTGCGATTGCGGACATGCGCTCAGCCGACAAGTTTCCAACATAAAAAGCACCCGCGCACATGCTGGGAACTCGCCGGTTCGGCGTCGGGCGGATGCCGCATGAGGCGGCATCCGCCCGATTAGTTGAGGATAGCCGACTTGTTTTCCTGGGATGCGACGGAACCGTTGCTGGCTTGTCTCCCGACTACGAAACGGCGCTGCTCCTTCGAACAGCAATTTTTCTTGGCGCCATCGAGGTCCTCATTGGCGCAATATGCCACAGTGATGGCATGTTCCGTCAATGACCCCATGCTGGCAGGGCCTTATCTGTAATCTCACAAACAGAGGGGCAAACATGATCGACAATCGCAAGAAAACAGCACTCGTGACCGGTGCATCCTCCGGCATGGGCAAGGAAATCGCCAAGCGCCTCATCGCCGACGGCTTCAGGGTTTACGTGGCGGCTCGCAGCGTCGATAAGATGCGTGATCTGGAGAAGATCGGTGCGCGCAGCCTGCAGATGGATATTTCCGACGACAATGAGATTCAGGCTGCCGTTAACACAATCCTGACGGAAAGCGGCGGCATCGATGTCCTTGTCAACAATGCAGGTTTTGGACTCTACGGGCCGGTCGAGGACATTCCGCTCGACGAGGCGAGATACCAGTTCGCTGTCAACGTGTTCGGCCCGGCCCGCTTGACCCAACTACTCTTGCCGGCGATGCGCCAGAGGGGATCGGGGACCATCGTCAACATCACGTCGATGGGCGGCAAGATCTATACATTGCTTGGTGCATGGTATCATGCCACCAAGCATGCGCTCGAGGGCTGGTCGGATAGCCTGCGGCTGGAACTAGCGCCCTTCGGCATCAATGTCGTGATCGTGGAACCGGGCCTGATCGAGACCGGATTCGGCGATGTGGTCGCCGACGGCCTTGTCAAGCGCTCGGGTGCTGGCGCCTACGCCAAGGCTTCGCAGGCCGTCGCCAAGATCACCAAGGCGACCTATGGCCATGGCCGCGGCACGGATCCGAAGGTCATTGCGGATGTCGTCTCCACGGCAGTCAGCGCAAGACGGCCACGCACGCGCTATGTTGCCGGCAAATACGCCAAGCCGATGATCGCGATTCGCAAGTGGTTTGGCGACCGCATGTTTGATCGCATTATCATGAGCCAAATGCGATAAAGTTTAGGCAATCAACTCGGCATCCCTTTATGCGCATTCCGAAAAGGCCAACCCGGATGACGGCAATACCGGCGGATAAATGCAGGGTTCCTCAGGCATTCTGGCGTGCGGTCGAGAGGATCGGTTTACCGCCGTCTGCGGTCCTACGTCAGGCCCGGCTTCCCGGCACGCTGCATCTGGGCGAGAACGGCATGGTGACGACGGCGCAGTATTTCGCGATATTCCGGGCGCTTGAAGAGCTGGCGCCGGAGCATGCCCTCGGGCTTCGGCTGGTCCGCGAAGCCGATACCGCCGTCCATCCACCGTCCACTTTGGCGGCTTTTCATGCCAGGGATTATCGCGATGGTCTCTACCGTGTCGCGCGCTTCAAGCGTCTCTGCACCCCCGAGCAGTTGAGTTTCAGCGAGGAGAATGGTGAAGTCTCAATCACGAGTAACTGGATTCACGCGACCGAGACGGAACCGGGCATCGCCACGGATGTCGCCTTTGCGTTCCTGGTTGAACTCGGCCGCCGTGGCACCGGCCAGCCCCTGACTCCTATCCGGGTCGAGTTCATGCGTGCCGGCCCAAAGAGCGATCTCTATCGGCTCTTCTTCGGATGCCCCATCCGATATAGGGCGCCACGCAACAAGCTTGTCCTGAAGTCCGCCGATCTTGACCGGCCCTTTCCGGGGCACAACCCCGAGCTCCTGGATATCCTCACGCCTGCGCTTGCCGCTGCCATGGGTGAACTGGAGGCGCGGAGTTCCGTCGGTGACCAGGTCAAGGTCGTGCTGAAACGAAGTCTGGCAAGCGGGCGGCCGGAGCTGTCGCAGATCGCCCGGGATCTCAATATGAGCGAACGAACGCTCCAGCGCCGCATCACCGACGAGGGCAAGACGTTCCGCGAGCTTCTGTCGGAAGCGCGCCAGGAACTGGGACGGCAACTCCTCTCCAATCCATCCACTGACATCGACGAGGTAGCGTGTCTGCTGGGCTATCAGGATCGTAGTTCCTTCTATCGTGCGTTTCACGACTGGGAGGGGCTGACACCATTGCAATGGCGTGAATTGAACGGGCGTGACACTCCCGCAGCCCACTCCTTGCATTGATGCCGATCGGAGTGGACGCGCTCCATTCCCAGCGCCGAACCGTGAAACAATCTCCAGTATCAAACAGACGAAATCCTTGGCGCCTTGCGCAATTCGATTGGCGCCGCCGGCGACTGCGCCGGCACGCCCTCGCTGGTACCAAAAGGTGCCGGGGCATCCGAAGCAAGCAATCAAGTTAAGGAGATTAGAATGTCTGACAAAGTCTGGTTCATCACCGGCGCCTCACGAGGCTTCGGTCGTATCTGGGCGGAAGCTGCCCTCAACCGCGGTGACAAGGTCGCAGCGACGGCACGCTCGCTCGAAAGTGTCGCCGATCTCGCCGTTCGGTATGGCAATACGGTTCTGCCGCTCGCCCTTGATGTCACCGATGCCAATCAAGTTCGTGGCGTCGTGGAACGCGCACATCGCCATTTCGGCAGACTGGATGTCATCCTGAACAACGCCGGCTACGCGCTGGTCGGTGCAGTCGAGGAAACGGCCGAAGCCGACATCAAGGCGGAATTCGAAACCAACTTCTTCGGCACGCTTCGCGTGATCCAGGCCGCTCTGCCGCTGCTGCGTAAGCAGGGGAACGGCCATATCATCGGCGTTTCCAGTGTCGCTGGCCTGGTCGCGAGCCCGATCATCGGGTTCTATCACGCCTCCAAATGGGCGTTCGAGGCGATGCACGAAAGTCTTGCACAAGAAGTCGCCGGCTTTGGCATCAAGGTGACGATGCTGGAGCCCGGCGCCTATGCGACCGGCTTCTCCAGCCAAACGTCTCTAAGAGTCTCGGCAGGTCTTGATGCTTACACGGACCTCAGGGCCAGCATCTTCGCGCGTGCGGCCAACATCGCTTTTGGCGATCCCGAGGCAACGGTGGATGCCGTTCTGAAGATCGTCGACATGGAGGCTCCGCCGCTTAGACTGTTCCTTGGCACCGAAGGGCTTCCGGTCGTACAATCTGCCTATTCGGCACGTCTCGCAACCTGGGAAGCATGGGAAAGCGTCTCGAACGCAGCTCAGGGTCAGCCTAAGACGCGGGAAATCGCTTCTCCGTGAATGCCGCGGAGTTTTCGGATACCTTCTTTGTCCGCGTCTAAGGCGCAATCCTGGCGGCGACCTGAAATAGGTCGCTGCCGGGAGGTTCTTAAACTTTGCGGGCGGGCCAGGAATAGAGTGCTGCACCGCCCCGCAGCCCTGGTCCTTCCCGCGATGCTTCGACCTGCCGGTCGCGAAACCAGAATGTCAACGAAACCACTGGCGTTCCGTCTTTGAGCATTTTGTCGAGGAAGCTGCCGATCTTTTGCATCGGCTTGATCATGAGATAACACGTCACGGCGTCCGCATCACTTATATCCTGGTCGAAGAAATTCCCCCAGCGGATGGTCACGTTTTCGAAGCGGCGCATCCTCAGCTTGGAGAACAAGTATGGCACGGGCGAAATCTCGATTCCGCGGATCTCTGCATCCGGAAACGCGTGGGCAAGTGCGATGGCCATGGAGCCCCAACCGCTCCCGAGCTCGTAGATGATCGCGCCCATCGGCAAATTCGCATTCCGCAGCAGTTCGATGACGTCGGCAATTTCACTCGAGCTGGAGGGTACTGGTGGAACACCCGTCAGACCATGAAAGAGCAGAATCGAAAGACATAGCGATAATACAGCTATTCCGGGAATTAGCGACGAAAGATCTAGCGTCATTTACGCAAACCTCGCTCCATTTTCTAATTAGCGGTCAACGGCCGGATACGGCTGCCCATCGGAAATATGATGGAAATCGCAAGAAATTGGCCACTCGGCAGTGGCCTCAGCCGCCACGATGATGGCCCGTCGCGCCAAAAGAGTGCGGGTGGTTCGGGGGACTTGTCCGAAACCGCGTTCCTGCGGGATGCCATTCGTGGCTCTGATGCCGTGCTCTCCGCTCTGGGACCGTCTTCCGTTCCGCATCCCAAGGATCTCCCGATCACCCGTGCGATAGAAGCGATCATCGCCGCTATGAGGCAGGAGGACATAACGCGCCTGATCGCTGTTTCCACCGGTACCGCCGTCGATCCGGGGGATGGTTCCGATTAGGAGATCTGGCTTCCCACCCTGGCGATCAGGTACGCAACGCGCAGTACTCACGATGACATCATTGGGCTGGCGAAGGCGATACGGAACTCGAATCTGGATTGGACCATGGTTCGTATAGCCATCTTAAAGAGCGATCCTGCTTTCAGGCGCATCAACATCGGCTTGTATGGCCACACGAAGCATTCCTGGACGGTCAATCGCGAGGATCTTGCAATCTTCAAGCTGGATCAAATCTCGCAGGGTGATTTCGTGCATCAGGCGCCCGGTATCAGTTCGCGCAAGATTTGATCCCCTGAGAGCTGACCTGCGGCTCGCGCCAATTTCAACCAAAAAATTGCGAAGCCGAGCGGAGGGCATTGCCAAACCCCACTATCATGGACAGCAATGCGGCGTCGGTGATGCCGACGATTGTCATTTCTATTTCTGCAGACAGCTGAAGACCTCGACAAGCGCGGAGAAGGCGGAGCATCGATGACGCCGGATGGGTAGGGTAGTCGTCGGAAGGAAATGGAGTGACCGAATGAGTTCGCGCTTCGGCAATAGCGGTGATCGAAAATCGGACCCGACAATTTAGCTTCCGCTTGAAAAACCGAATGCAATAAAATCGAACGCTACATGACTCCCGGCTTCATCCCGGCGATATCAAGAGCGTCATGCCCTCCGTTCCATAAGGGAGATCACTTCTGCCGGTTGTCGCAACCCGCTTGCGACGACAGAAACCCTCAGTCGTCCTTCAAGTGTTTCGTTGAAAGTCGCGCCGACGACGATGTTTGCGTCAGCGTCGACTTCCTCGCGGACACGTGTGGCTGCTTCGTCAACGTCAAAAAGCGTCATGTCCGGACCGCCGGAGATCGAGACGAGCAGTCCTCTCGCTCCCCTGACCGACGTGTCGTCGAAAAGCGGATTGGCAATCGCTGCCTCCGCAGCGACTCTGGCGCGGCCGTCCCCTGCCGCTTCGCCTGTGCCCATCACCGCTCGACCCATATCGCGCATCACCGACCTTACGTCAGCGAAATCCAGATTGATCAACCCTTCCTTGACGATCAGGTCGACAACGGAGCTGACGCCCGCGTGAAGAACGCGATCGGCCATTTCAAAGGCGTCGGCGAAGGTTGTCTTAGCATCGGCTATTCGGAAAAGGTTCTGATTGGGAATTACGATCACAGTGTCGGCGCTTTCGCTGAGACGCTCAATCCCCTGCCGTGCCGTCCGCATTCGATGTGTACCCTCGAAGGCGAACGGCATGGTGACGACACCGACTGTCAGCATGCCCGCCTTTCGCGCAGCCCGAGCAATGACGGGCGCTGCCCCTGTTCCAGTGCCGCCTCCCATGCCCGCGGTGACAAAACACATGTGCGTCCCGGCCAGGTGGTCCATAATCTCATCGACCGTTTCCTCCGCTGCCGCCTGTCCGATCTCGGCCAGAGATCCGGCGCCAAGCCCTTCGGTGACCGTCAGGCCAAGCTGGATACGCCGCGGTGCCTTCGACGTCGACAGAGCCTGGGCATCGGTGTTTGCAACGATGAATTCTACCCCCGCCAGATTCTGTGTGATCATATTGTTGACAGCATTGCCTCCGCCGCCACCGACGCCAATGACGGCAATCCTTGGCTTGAGGTGCGTTATGTTCTGGATAGTAACCTCCGTTGGTTTCATGGAAGGTCAGCTCCTGGGCAAAGATAAAGGTTTCATGATGCTGCGAAGGTGGTGATGAACCATCACCCGATGGAGGATGTCCGACGACTGCTTTCCGTCGGCCAGCGTCGAAAAAGTGCGCTGGCATTGACGCCGCCAAAACCGAAGCCGTTGGATATCGCGTATTCAGCGTCCAGACGGCTCGCTTTGTTTGCGACAAAATCGATCCCGCTCGCTTCGGCATCCGGTGTATTCAAGTTCAGGGTCGGCGGCGCGACCTGGTTCTTGAGCGCCAAAATCGTGAAGATGGCTTCAAGCCCCCCGGCCGCGCCAAGCAGGTGTCCGGTTGCCGACTTCGTTCCACTGACGGCGACAGACTTTCCGTCGCCAAATAGACTCTTGATGGCTCTGATTTCTCCGAGATCTCCCACCGGTGTTGAGGTGGCATGTGCGTTCAGATGACCCACGTCATGAGGGGCCACGCCGGCTTGCGCGATGGCAAGCTCCATTGCTCTGCGCGCTCCGCTTCCGTCTTCGGGACCGGAGGTGATGTGGTGGGCGTCGGCTGTCGTGCCGTATCCAACGAGTTCGGCAATCGGGGTGGCACCGCGAGCAAGAGCGTGGCTCAGTGCTTCGATCACGAGTATGCCCGCTCCTTCGCCCATGACGAAGCCGTCACGCGACGTGTCGAAGGGACGCGAGGCCTTGCTCGGCGTTTCGTTGAAACCGGTCGACAGCGATCTTGCTGCGGCGAAACCGCCAAGACTGACGATGTTCATGCAGGCTTCTGTTCCGCCGCAAATGGCAATGTCGGCTTCATTGGATCGAATAAGCCTGGCGGCATCGCCGATCGCCTGAACGCCAGCAGCGCATGCCGTCACGGGCGCGCCGAGGGGACCTTTGAAGCCGTGGCGGATAGAGACTTGCCCGGCTGCGAGATTGACGAGGAAGGACGGAATGGTGAAGGGCGAAAGGCGGCGCACACCGCGTTGATCGACGGTGCGGACGGCCTCCGTTATTGCCGGAAAGCCACCGATGCCGGACGCGATGATCGTCGCGGTTCTGAGCCTGTCTTCATGCGACGCCGGCTTCCAGTTTGCCTGCGTCAGGGCCTCTTCCGCGGCTGCCAGCGCGAAGATGATAAACCGGTCGACCTTGCGTTGATCCTTTGGCGGCATGATCGTATCCGGATCGAAACCTCCCTCGGGGTCTTCTGCTAGAGAGGGGACCACGCCTCCGACTTTCGAAGGCAGATCTCCGACCACATCGTCACCCAGTCGCCGAATGCCGCTTTGGCCCGCGAGAAGGCGCGACCAGGAAATATCGACATTTGCTCCAAGGGGGCTGACGGCTCCCATACCTGTGACAACGATGCGACGCATCTATTTTCCACCTGTCTTCGCATTAAAAATTGGTTTGCAATCAGTGTCCCGACCGACAACGGACAACGGGTCGGGGCCTGCTCAGAACATGCAGCTTACTCAAAGAGCTAAGACGCCTCACCCGACGCCAGCGGCGGCTAGATCTCGGCCCATGTCAGCGCGGGTTCCCTGAGCCCGACATAGCCATCAGGCATCATTGTCGCGATGCGCAATACGCCTGACTTCACCAGTGGCTGCGTCGAGCACGCCTTGCGACAACTTCTCATCCTCGATGATGCGGGATAGCGTGACGGCACCCACCATCAAAGACAGTATCGCCATCGCTTTATCGCTGGGACGTGCGCTGCTGGCGTCACCCATCAGTTCGTCCAGCACCTCGAAGTGAGCGCGAATACCATCCTCAAATGGACGCCTGACCTCATCGCTTTGCCGAGCAGCATCCGCTCCCAGCGCCGCCAGGGGGCAACCTTCCGCCTTCTCACCTCTGTGATCCTTGGAAAGATAGAATGCCATGACAGCTTCCAAGGGATCGGAGGCATCTGCGGCCGCGGTCGACCATCTTCTTGTGGCGCTTTCCAACGCGCGCCTTGATGCAAGTGCGGCAAGGTCGTCCTTCGACGCGAATTGTTTGTAGAACGCGCCCTGGGTGAGGCCGGCCCCCTTCATCAAGTCCTTCAGCCCGATCCCATCGAATCCATGCTCCCGGAAGAGCCGACTTGCCGCGTTGATTACCGCTTCGCGATTTGCCTCTGCCTGAGTCCGACTGACTCTCATATCGATCTCCATTTAGATTTCACTTGACATCTATAACACATTTAGAGTTAGATCGCAATCTAAATTAACCGCTGCACCCGTCAACGAGGGTCAAATGACATGAATCGCAAAATTCTCCTCGCCTCCGCGGGCATACTGGTCGCCGCTGGCGCCACCGCATTCGTTCTCCTTGCCGAGTCCTCGGACGGAAGAGCGCAAGCCGCAGATCCCCGCGTCGCGCCGCCGCTCGTCAGTTTGGTGGATGCGAAGAGGCCGGACACAACGGTACGCACCTTCACCGGCACGATCGCTGCTCGGGTGCAAAGTAACTTGGGATTTCGTGTGCCCGGCAAGATCATGCAGCGTTACGTAGATGTCGGCGAGCAGGTGAAGGCGGGTCAGCCCTTGATGCGCATCGATGAGACCGATCTGCGTCTGGCGCTTGCCGCAAAACGCAATGCGGTCGCTGCGGCTCAGGCCGTCCTGACCCAGGCGCAAGCTGACGAGAGACGCTATGCCGCTTTGGTGAAAAACGGATTGGCAGCCGCTTCTCCGCAGCGCTATGAACAGGCAAAAGCAGCACTAGACACCGCAACCGCCCAGCTTGCCGCAGCGCAGGCCGACGCTAGCGTCGCCGAAAACGCTGCGACTTACTCACTGCTAGTCGCCGATACCGATGGCACCGTCGTCGAAACGCTTGGAGAGCCGGGGCAAGTGGTGACCGCTGGACAGACCGTAGTCCGGCTCGCCCAGGCGGGGCCTCGTGAGGCGTTGGTCTGGCTTCCGGAATCCGTTCGGCCTCAGATTGGAGACGTAGCCGAAGCCAGCATCTACGGCAACGAAAGCCGGCAGGACAAGGCGCGACTTCGGCAGATCTCGGACGCCGCCGATCCTCAAACCCGCACCTATGAAGCACGCTGGGTTCTGGATGGCGCCGCAGCCTCGGCGCCACTCGGCGCGACGGTCACGATCAAAATCTCCAACGATACCGGCCAGGCGCATGCGGTGGTGCCAGTCGGCGCTGTCCTTGACGACGGCAGCCGAACTGGAGTGTGGGTCTTTGACGAAAAAACGTCGACCGTCCACTTCCGCCAGGTGAAGGTCGAGAAGATGGGTGAGGAGGTCGCGGTGGTTTCCAGCCTCAAGGCGGGCGAGCCCATTGTCGCTCTTGGGGCGCATCTCCTGCAGGACGGCGCCAGCGTCCGGATCACGACAGAACAAGCAGAGGCGGCCAACCAATGAACTTCAATCTATCCGCGCTCGCGGTTCGCGAGAGAGCCGTTACGCTGTTCTTCATCGTCCTGCTTGCCGCCGCCGGCGTCTATGCCTTCGCCAAGCTCGGACGGGCGGAGGATCCCTCGTTCACCATCAAGACACTGACCGTGACAGCCGTGTGGCCGGGCGCGACAGCGCGCGAGATGCAGGATCTTGTCGCCGAGCCTCTTGAGAAGCGCCTCCAGGAGCTCACATGGTATGACCGCGTCGAGACGACCACGCGGCCGGGATACGCTTTTCTGACCGTCACGCTGAAGGACAGTACACCGCCCACAGCGGTGGAGGAGGAGTTCTATCAGGCACGAAAGAAGCTTGGAGACGAGGCGCCAAACCTGCCCCAGGGCGTTCTTGGTCCCTTTGTCAACGATGAATATTCCGACGTTAGCTTCGGTCTCTATGCTCTAAAGGCCAAGGGCATGCCGATGCGCGACCTCGTGCGTCAGGCAGAGGTGATCCGGCAGGACCTTCTGCATGTGCCCGGCGTAAAGAAGATCAACATTCTCGGAGAACGGCCCGAACAGATCTTTGTTGAATTCTCCTTTGCCAAACTGGCCACGCTCGGAATTTCGGCACAGGATATCGCGGCCGCTTTGCAGCGGCAGAATACCGTGATGCCGGCGGGATCGATCGATACGCGCGGCCCGCAGGTGTTCATCCGTTTTAATGGTGCTTACGACAGCATCCAGGCGATCGCCGACACGCCGATCGTCGCGGGCGGACGCACGCTCAAGCTCTCGGATTTTGCAGAGATTCGCCGCGGGTATGAAGATCCGGCCACCTATCTCATCCGTCACAATGGCGAACCGGCCATTATGCTTGGCGTGGTGATGCAGCAGGGCTGGAATGGCCTGGAACTCGGCAAAGCGCTGGAAGAAAGATCCGGTGCGATCGCACAGACCTTGCCGCTCGGCATGACGCTCGCCAAGGTTAGCGACCAGGCCGTCAACATCCAGGAAGCCGTCGGCGAATTCATGCTGAAATTCGCCATGGCGCTCGGCGTTGTGTTGTTCGTAAGCCTCATCAGCCTCGGCTGGCGCGTCGGTATCGTTGTCGCCCTGGCCGTTCCGCTCACGCTTGCCGTGGTCTTCCTCATCATGCTGGAGACCGGCAGGTTTTTCGACCGTATCACGCTCGGCGCGCTCATTCTGGCGCTTGGCCTTCTGGTCGACGATGCCATCATCGCCATCGAGGTGATGGTGGTGAAAATGGAAGAGGGAATGGACCGGATCAAGGCAGCCGCCTATGCGTGGAGCCATACGGCTGCTCCCATGCTGTCCGGCACGCTGGTGACGATCATCGGGCTGATGCCGGTCGGCTTCGCCCGTTCGACCGCCGGCGAATATGCCGGCAACATCTTCTGGGTGGTGGGCTTTGCCCTCATTGTCTCCTGGATCGTCGCCGTGGTCTTCACACCCTATCTCGGCGTCAAGATGCTGCCGGCGATCAAGCCGATCGATGGTGGCCATCACGCCATCTACGACACGCCGAACTATCGCCGCCTTCGTGGGATGATCGCATTTGCGGTGCGACACAAGTTCGTCACCTGCGCGGTGGTCGGCATCGCTATGGGTGTGTCCGTCGTTGGCATGGGAGCGGTCAAGCAACAGTTCTTCCCGACATCGGACCGTCCCGAAGTATTGGTGGAGGTCCGCTTACCCGAGGGCACCAGTATCGAGACGACCACGGCGACAGTCGAGAAGCTCGAAGGATGGCTGCAGAAGCAGCCCGAGGCAAAGACCGTCACGAGCTATATAGGGCAGGGCGCTCCTCGCTTCTTCTTCGCGATGGCGCCGGAATTGCCGGACCCGTCCTTTGCTAAGATCGTCGTGCTGACGCCGGACGCCGAGACGCGCGAAGCGCTGAAGCAGCGCCTCCGCGCCGCCGTCTCGGAGGGGCTCGCTCCTGAAGCCTATGTCCGCGTCACGCAGCTCGTATTCGGTCCCTACACACCATTCCCGGTCGAGTTTCGCGTCATGGGACCTGATCCCAAGAAATTGTACGAGATCTCCGAGAAAGCCCTCGACATCATGAAGGGTGTGCCGGATGTCCGTCAGGCCAATCGTGACTGGGGCAACCGCATGCCGGTGCTGCGCTTCGTTCCTGACCAGGATCGGCTGAGCCTGATCGGCCTTTCGCCGGCGGAGGCAGCCCAGCAGATGCAATTACTGTTGAGCGGCGTTCCGATCACGCAGGTTCGCGAGAATATTCGCACTGTGCCCGTCATCGCGCGCAGTGCCGGCGAAAACAGGCTTGATCCGTCAAGGCTGGCTGACTTCTCGCTGATGAGCCGGGATGGTCGACAGGTTCCGCTTGATCAGATCGGCCACTCGGAAATCCGGTTTGAAGAACCGATCCTGAAAAGGCGTGATCGAACGCCTGTCATTACAGTCCGCTCGGACATCAATGAGGCGACACAGCCTCCGGAAGTCTCGCAACAGATTCTGAAGGCGCTTCAGCCGCTGATCGCCTCGCTTCCGGTCGGGTATCGTATCGAGATGGGCGGAAACATTGAGGAATCCTTGAAGGCTAATGTTGCCCTCGTTCAGATCTTCCCGGCGATGATTGCCGCAATGCTGATCGTCATCGTCTTGCAGGTCCGTAGCCTTTCGACGATGACCATGGTGATGCTGACGGGACCGCTTGGTCTTGCTGGAGTTGTTCCCGTCCTGCTCCTCTTCCATCAACCGTTCGGCTTCAATGCCATTCTCGGACTGATCGGCCTCGCGGGGATTCTCATGCGCAACACCTTGATCCTGACCGAGCAGATCAAGGAGAACCAGGCGGCCGGTCTCGATGACTATCACGCGGTCATCGAGGCGACGGTGCAGCGGACGCGTCCGGTCATGCTGACAGCACTCGCGGCCGTCCTTGCCTTCATCCCTCTCACTCACTCGGTATTCTGGGGGTCGATGGCCTACACGCTGATCGGCGGCACGGCCGTCGGAACCGTAATGATCCTGCTCTTCCTCCCCGCTCTCTATGCCACCTGGTTCCGCATTAAGCCGACTGAGGGAGCAACTCACCATACGGAGCAAAAAGCTCCGGAACTGCAACGCGCGATGGCTGCGGAGTGACATCATGTTTAGGATGTGTACTGACGTGACTGCCCCTGACGCGAAGGCGAAAACGAACGGTTCAGCATCGATCGTCCGGGATGCTGATTGGGCCCTTAATCGACAGGAACCGGAATCTCAGGAACGAGGGCCTTATTCCTTAGCTTCGGATGAAGCAATTTTAGAGGAAGGGCGTGATCGTATCCTCGATATTGCGGAAAAATACATTCGCCATATCGGTCATCGCAAGACGACCGTTGCAGACATTGCGTCCGACCTGGGTACAAGTCGAGCGAATGTGTACCGCTTCTTTCCCACAAGGGCGGCAATCAACAATTCTGTCTGTGCGCGTATCGTCGAAAAGGTCACCGAAATTGCTTTCTCTATCGCACGGACAGACGCGGCAGCGAGTAAAAAGCTTGTTGAACTTTTGAACATCCTTCACCGGCATAGCAGAATGACGCTGATGGAAGCAAAACCCATTCACGAGCTGTTCGTCGCTGCCATGAACGAAAACTGGGCCACGATGAATGCGCATAATCAGCGTATTCGGGCGATCCTGGAGGCGATTATCCGCCAGGGTCTGCAAACGGGTGAGTTCCAGGTGGAAGATGCCGACCATGCCACAAGGGGAGTGATCACCGCATTCCTGCCGTTCTTCCATCCGGTTTTGCTTGAGCAACGTGTTCAAGAGGGGGAGGACATAGCTGAAGCAGCGCACGTGCAAATCCGCTTCATCATGCGAGCTCTCGGCAAATCCGACTGGCGGAGCGCCGAAGCATCGGAGGTGATGATAAGCGCCTAGATTTCGTCCCGGCATCCTTATCTGCAATATATGAAGGGCTTCATGACGGCGGGCCGAAGCCTGCCGCACGCCGCCGCCAAATCCCAAGTCAGTTTCGAAACTAGTTGCTCGAACATCACGTTCCGGGTCGAACGATCAGGCAGGTTGACGTGCCATGGGCATAAAGCTTGCCTTCCGAGCCTTCGATCCTGCCGTCCAAAGTAATGACCGTCCGGCCACGAGAGATCACCTTTCCGGTAATCCTTAATTCGCCGCAGTCGGCAGAAATTGGACGTACAAATTTAACCGAGGTTTCTTGCGAAGGGCAGACCTCGCCGGACATCAACGTTGTTTGTGCAGCAAGCGACATGGAAGTGTCGAGCATCGTCATGATCCATCCGCCGTGGACCGTATTCATCGTATTGAGAAAACGGGCTTCCGGCCTGGCGAGAAGCTCAACGTGACCTTCGTCCGGCGGAAAAAGTGTGAAAGGCAGCAGGTCTGCCATCGATGGGCGAGGGAGGATCCCCTGTGAAAGTCCCGTCACAAACTCCAAACCATTCATCAGCGTAGTGTCAGGCAAGGAACCGCTCCTCGTTTGCTCGATCGTCCATCGTTCATCATAGCGTCCCGCCCACGTAGCGGCCTCGAACACAAACCGACGCGGTGACGCTAAGCACGTTGCCAATGTTGCGCTGGTCACCAATTGACTGCGCAGTAGCTCTGTACACCCAACTGCGGCCGTTGCAGCCGGACCCCGGCACGTTCAAACGCGTCACTTCAATGAAAATGCTCCGAAACAGTAAGAGCTTTTCATTTTATATGTTGATCGACATCCAAAATAGAGTTAGATTGTGATCGAAATCTAACGGAACGTAGTGAGAAGCAAAATGCGGAATTTCGCCTGACAAAGGAACAGGAAATCTGATCCCGCTGAAAGCTTCCTAGCACTCGTTCGCACAAAGCTCAGGAGCATGCATGTCCAATCAGAAAGTCGTCGTTATCACCGGCGCATCATCCGGAATAGGCGAGGCCGCGGCGCGCCTTCTCGCACAAAATGGCTTCAAGGTGTTTGGGGGCGTACGCAACCCGAACCGCGTCAGTTCAATTCCCGGCGTGCGCTTCGGAACCGTTGACGTCAACGACGACACGTCGGTTGCGAACTTTGTGGAATGGGTTCTGTCCGAAGCAGGTAAGATCGACGTCCTGATCAACAATGCCGGCGTTTCGCTGCTCGGCCCTGTCGAGAATACCTCGACCGCGGAAGCTCAAAGAGTATTCGATACCAACGTGTTTGGCCCGTTGCGCATGATACGTGCCGCTCTGCCATCCATGCGAGCCGCCCGGAGCGGGCTCATAATCAATGTTAGCTCGGTTTTGGGCTTCCTGCCTGCGCCGTTCATGGGACTATATGCCAGCAGCAAGCATGCGCTTGAAGGGCTGTCTGAGTCGCTCGACCACGAGATCCGCGAGTTCAACGTGAGGGTCGTGCTGCTCGAACCCACTTTCACCAACACGAAGCTCGACGTAAACGCGGCACACACCGAGGCCCCCTTGGGCGTCTACGAAAGGCAGGCCTATGCGACTATTGAGACGGTTCAGGATCAGATCAAATCAGCGCCGTCACCGCAGGCGGTAGCCGCAAAAATCCTGGCCGCCATCAACGGTCCGTACCAAATGCGTCAACCGGCGGGCGGTCAAGCGACACTTCTCAGCCGATTGCGCAGATTCATGCCGGCGAACGCAGTCGATAAGAGTTTGCGCAAGACATTCGGCTTCGGCAGGTGAAAGGCTCTCCAAGCTTTTGCTGAAGCAACCAGATTTTACCACCGCTGGCATCGCTTCGCTTGGCACCTTCGCCGGCGACGGGCGGCAAATGGCTGATGTTGATATATTTGCGAGGTGTCGCGACTCCTCGCTGCCAATAACCCATAGTTTGATGAAGGGCGCTCAGGTCGAATTTCGGATGACCAATTTACCAGGCAATGTGACGGTCTCGGCTTCAATGGTTCCGAGGATCATGGTGATGATCGCCCGGACCATTTCATGTCGAGGCTGTTCATAGGTGGTGAGGCTGTAGGCGTGCGACCCGCCGAGCTCGTAATTGTCGAAGCCGACGATCGCGATATCTTCGGGGATGCGGAGGCCGAATTTTCCTCTGATCTCATCCATCGCCCCGAAGGCTAGGATGTCGTTCTCGCACATTAGAACGTCGGCACGATCTGCAGCCGCGGTTACGGAAAGGTAGTTTCATACGGAAATCGCGCCGGCTTCGGCGCTGTATTTCTCAGCCGAAAGATAGTCCACAGCCTGGACGTCCTTTTCGGCCCAGAACTCGGCAAAGTGCTGCTTTCGGCGAAGCGCGGTCGACAGTGCCGCCGCGCAGTAGCGACAGGAAATTCAGACGTGACTTCGATCTTGTGGTGCGAAAGACAGTAAAATTCGGGCCGCCGATGTGTGTGGCGTAAGACGGATTATGGGAATGTCGGGCGTCGGTGTCGTCGACGGTGACATAAGACGACGACACTAGACCGGCATGCAACACCGCCGCGTCCTCGGCGGCAAAGCCATCCAGTTGCCGGGTCAAAAGCCGTACGATCTGGCGTTTTGAGATGTCGAGACCAATGTCATTGAGCAATGTCGTCAGACGCGTGGTCGTTACCTGTCCTTGTGCATGCAACACTAGGCACAGCCGCTTGAGATTGGCGCCATACGGGAGCAGATCTTGTTCCGACCCCCGCTGCTTTTGCACCGCGTTGTTACTTTGTCGCCCTGATGGACATCTCCTCAGATTGACAAATGTGCTACTGAGTAGCAAACTAGACTAAAGGGAGTTAAACCGATGAGTGTCAAATCGTCGATCTCGCTGACCGACCAGCAGGATGCGTTTGCCCGTTCGCTGGTGGAGAGCGGCCGGTATTCCAGCATGAGTTCGGTTCTGCAGCAGGGCCTAGAGTTGCTTCGCCAAAAGACGGAAGCTGAGACCGTCGAAACGGCAGCGCTTCGCGAATTGGTCCAGCGGCGATTGAACGGACCGATGATTTCTGCGACGGAAATGGAAAGCCGCGTCGCGGCAATGATTGAGCGGAAGCGACGGATTGTTCGTGTGGACTCTTGAATATTCTGAGCATGCCGAACGCGATTTCGAGTTGATCTTCGATCACCTGTTCGACGCCTATGTCGAATTCGGGGACTCGCCTGACGAGGCCGTGGAGCGTACCGCTGAACGGATCCACAAATTGCGTGTCGAAATCGATCGTCTCGTCGATACGCCTTATATCGGGACTCTGCGGCCCGACATTCATCCCGGGATCCGGTTTCTTCGGCGGGACAAAGCGGCTATTTGGTTTCTACCTGTGGAACATAGACGCACAATCATTGTCGCGGCAATTTTTTACGGCGCGCAGGACCACATTAGAAATATGCTCGCACGCATGCTGGCGGGATAAGCTCCACTACAGCCCGAGGCCTTCGTCAGACTAACCCGGAAGCGGTCTCGCCGGCGCTGGTATTTGCGGGTCATTTCCGCACTCGCGTGGCCGAGCATCGATCGTCCATCCGCAAGTAAACAAGGTCGATATCGACCAAGAGCCGCGGCAGCTCTCGAATGAAGAGATTGATGGCCGTACCGCCCTTCAGGGCGAAGCACGGTTCCTGCGCAATGATAGGCAGAATGCGTATCAGGAGCCTGACTTGTCGGTAGTCGGGGCTGGCGGTGTCCACATGTCCTCCCGAACGGTTATTTTGTACTTTGCCGCCGTCATGTTGACCGTCATCACCACATGCCGCCTCAACGATGTCGACCCAAAGGCGTGGCTTGCCGATGTCTTTGCCCGCATCGCCGATCTTCCTGTCTCCCGCCTGCACGAACTGCTCCCATGGGAGTGGAAGGCACACAAAGTGACGGCTATCGCGGCGACCGCGTAAACAACTCCCGGAACAACGCTTCCGAACGCTCCAGGCCCTCATCGGTCAACACCAATGACTTCGACTTGTTGACTGGGTCGCCGATCATGCCCTTCTGGTGAAGCCGATCCGTCGTTGCCCAATCAAAACCCTTCCAGGCACAACGCTCGTTATGCAGCGTCAGCCACAACAGCGCCAAAACTGCATCGTCGATCTTGTCCTCATCTATCTCCATGAACCGACATTACCACGCGTGGCGCCCAAAATCCCGCGGTCCTGCTCGGTCCTGCTCGGATGGATACCATCGTCATTCGGCTGGACTATTTGAAACGCCAATCCGCTTTGAACATTCGGAGCGCGAAAAGTATCACCGTAAGACCTAATAGGAGGAATAACCATTCATTGTGGATCCTCATTGTGAGCGGTTCGGCCATTGCGTTGCGTGCGGTTCGCATGTTCTGAAAAGAGCTGGAGATGTGGACGTCTCGTCTAGCGTCACGGTCGTTTCGCCCCCGACAGGAGGACAACAGGCGTTTGAAACGGACGCACCTTCTTGCTCGATCTCCCACATCGTTCCAAACAGATCGCGGATTGGCGGCATCGCCGAAAGGCCGCGAATGTGCCAATTCACCTGAAGGACCATATCGCAAGAAAGGGTGCGGTCACTCAGCGCGAGTAACCAGTTCAACCTGCGTTACATCGGAGGCGTTCGGCGCAGGCGCGTCGACGCTGGTCGCAAACAATATGACGTCGCTTATGCGTTAGAAATTCTACCTCATCTTGTATCTGTAAAAGGATAGTCCATTCAACGTAGAGGGATATCATGTTGCCTATAGTGATCCAGCGCAGACCGATTGCAGCATAGCTCTAGTGTGAGTTACGCCTAATCCTGCAAGATTGCTACGCGTTGCCCCGGATTTATTTTATGTTGGGAATATGGTAGCAGATATATATTGATTGCCTTGGAGTGTTAATGGTGGAAATCAGGTTCGGTGAGCCCCCTCACGGAGAAGGCGTTGACGACATTTCGAGCGAATGCCAACGCCAGCTACATCCTATCGTTAACGAAATTGTTCGCTCTGCGGTTGCGGCCGGATGGAATCAAAAGGATGTGCTGCTCGGGCTCGTAGAGGTAGCGTGGGATCTTTACGAAAAGCGCCAAGGCGATCTGTAGCAACAGCGGTCCACCAAAACAGAGTCTTCCGTGCTTCCTAAGTGTACCAGAATAGGTCGATGACAGTGTGGCAGTTCGACCGGCCCAATGACCGGTGGCATCCCGGTTTCATTCTTTTTTTACCATGCGCACAGCCGCCCTTCCAAACCCGGGAGTTTGTACTATCTAATTGCGCGTTATCCGTTGATATGCGGCAGCGATCAGCCAGCAATGTTGGGAAATAAAATTCAATCATAGGGTGGATTTTCAGCTGCTTGTGGATATTTACTGGATTTCGTTCGGGCGGGCGGAATGAAACGTGCAGATGAGGTCCGGGAACGGGCCGATCGATATGTATTCGACATAATTCCTGAAAATGCAGGTCCAAGAAAAACCACCATGCGGGGGAGCGTGATCCATTCTGTACGCGCTCCAGGTTCACAGACGTTCCTGGCCAAGGAGCATGCCGTGGGAATTGTGTTGGAGCCCGCACGCAAATTGAGAGCGTCGCTCGGGAGCGATAGGATCACCGAGTATGATGCGCCAGCTGGCTGTATCGTGGTCAACCCTGCAGGTGTGGATAGTCGCCTTGCCTGGTCGGAAACCCGGAAAAATCTTGTCGTAGCCATACCTCCAGAAGTTCTGTCTGATTTGGCCGTTCAGGAATTCGATCTAGCCAATGTAGAGTTTGAGCCTCCTGCTTTTGGCACTGTGGACATGCGGGCTCTCGACATTGCTCAGCGGATTTCTGTCGAGCTAACTCGGAAGGCAACTCCAAATGAACTCTTTCTGGATTCATTGGTTACGTTGTTTAGTGTTCACCTCCTTCGTACTTATGCAAGCCGCATGAAACAGCCTCCGTCGCTCAGGGGAGGACTCTCTGCGAAAAGCGCTCGACGCGTGCAGGAGTATCTCCACGAACATTTTACCCAGAAGATACACGTCGCCGAGCTCGCGGCGGTCGCCGGCATTTCATCGAACCATTTCATACACAGGTTCGCCAAGACGTTTGGGATGCCGCCGCATCGATACCTGATTAACCTGCGTCTGGACTTTGCAGAAAAACTGCTTGTCGAAGGTGAGGTCCCGATTGCTGAAATTGCCTACCTGGCAGGTTTTTCGGATCAAAGCCACTTGGCGACCACCATGAAGCGGTTTCGAGGAAAAACGCCAACAGAATTGCGATTCGCGAGATAGTCTCGGGCACATCCGACGAAAATTTATTTCCATCCCAAGGGCTTATCCAACAGCGCATGGGGGCGCGCGCCCGAATCATTCATTTGCGTGCAATGGGCAAAACAGCCTGCGGTAAGTGTGGCGCTGCGGTTACACGCTGGGCCAGTTTCGCAAAAACCGTAATTTCCTAAAAACAGTCCGTAGTTTTCTAAAATACCGCAGCCCTGAATTAAGACCATGCTTGCTATGGTAACCATTCGGTGCGGTATGGACACTCAATTCCCGGAATTTGAAATCTTTGCTCCGAAAATCGAGGTGGCCTGGGCCACCTTACAACGTCAATACGCCAGCCAGATAACCGGCGCGGAACTCGATCACCTATTTGCCTGTCTCGTCTTTGGATTGACTTCTCCAGCGTATGCCGAGCGGAAACCGGCTCTTCATTTCGATATCTGCCGCGCATTGGTGGCGATGAAGCTTCCCTCCAATAGGACGGACGCTGCATTACATGCCGTTCCGGAGCCCACTCAGCCATGGGTCGAGAGCGCCCGTGAGCTGATTGAAAGCCAGGGCGCCAAGATGGGGCGCATGCTTCAAGAAACGCATCATTTCAATGACGACTCGGCCGCCGATGCGGATCCAAGCGCGCCCGGTCGTCCAGGCAACAGCGAGGACAAAGCAGCATGACGGAATGCGTTGGGGAGCATTTGCAGTTCAAATCTCGTACCGGATCTGTCGGAAGTTGGATGTTGGGGAAAACCGATAGTCGTTCCGCGCGTCGCAGGCTAATGGCAGCGCTCCGAACAGCTCATCGCGTGCTGGGTATGAAACGGCTTCGGTTGGGGTTGGGTACGCCGGCAATCGGCGGCACTGCTGGAGCGCTGCTTGTCGTCATTGGCGGCATGACCCCGCAGGCGGCGTTCGCGCAGCTTGCTATTGGTAACGGGGTTCTGACCAACACCGCGAATTGCACGACCCCCTCTGCAGGGGGGCAAAGCATAGCTATCGGCTGTGCCAGCACCGCGCCCGGTTCTGCCTCAACCGCCATCGGCTCTGGCGCCCATGTGAATGGCAACAACGGCGTGGCTTTGGGCACCGGTATCACCGCAACGGGCGATGCTTCGATCGCCATCGGTTATACGATGAGTGCCAGTGGCCTCAACGCCATAGGCATGGGTGTCTTTGCGAACGCGACGGGCGTCAATGCTCTTGCCGTGGGCGGCAACGCCCACGCACTCGCGGACGGAGCTTCAGCCTTTGGTGTCAACACCACTGCAAACGGGGCGAACGCTGTTGCCCTCGGTTCAACAGCCAGCGCCTCGGGTGGTGCCTCGGTGGCGATTGGATTGTCCTCCAACGCCTCATCTTCCAACGGTTCCGCCGTCGCCTTGGGTGTCAGCGCCAAGGCAAACGCCGGAACGGGCGGCGGTTCTCCAGTTGCCATTGGCACGAACGCCAATGCAAGCGGCACCGCTCCGGCCGGCTTCACGTTCGAGGCCGTTGCGCTGGGTTCCGGTACGAACGCCACGGGGGCATGGTCTACCGCCGTAGGTCCAACTTCATCTGCGACAGGGACCGGAGCCAGCGCCTTCGGCACGTCGGCCGGTGCAACGGCAGACCAGTCCACGGCGATCGGAAACGGGGCAACTGCTTCCGCCCTAAGGGGCTCGGCCATGGGTTACCTTGCCAAGGCCTCGAACACCGATACCATTGCCATCGGCACGTCAGCCGCCGCATCGGGGACCAACTCGCTCGCCATCGGCCCCACCACCGTTGCTTCGGGGGCTTTCGGAATCGCTTTGGGTAACCAAGCGCAAGCGCTCGCTGCCGGTGGTGGTGTTGCGATAGGTTCAGGCGCAATCGTCGCAAGCACCGCGACCTCCGGCGTCGCGCTCGGCAACAATGCGAATGCCGGTGGTGTTTTATCGGTTGCAACCGGCGCCGGTGCCAGTGCCGGCGGCGACAATTCCACTGCTACCGGGCGCCAGGCCGTCGCCAGTGGCACAAACTCCTCCTCGTACGGATCTGGAACGAATGCGGCGGGAGATAATTCACTCGCTGCCGGCGTCAGCGCCAATGCCGGCGGGGCCGGCAGTACCGCGCTCGGCATTGGCACCGCCGCCAGCGCCAGCCAATCACTCGCCGCAGGCTATCTCTCCGCGGCCAGCGGTACGAGCGCCACGGCCATCGGCCAGAGCGCCACGGCCTCCGCCACATCGGCGATCGCTGTAGGCAACAGCGCCAAGGCTGATTCCGCCGAGGCAGTCGCCATGGGCACGAATGCTGTGGCGACCGGCGGCAAGGCGGTGTCGATCGGCTCCGGCAACACCGCTTACGGCGACGGCGCGGTTGCGATCGGCGATCCGAGCTATGCCAGCGGCACCGGTGCCTTCACCGGCGGCGCCAACAACATCGCCAATAGCGACGGCACGGCGAGCGCCACCGCCGCTAATCAGGCTGCCGGCGCAGTCGCGATCGGCAACAACAACAAGGCGATCGGCCAGGGCTCGGTTGCGCTTGGTAACGGTTCCATCGCGGGCGCTTCCGGTTTTGTCGGGAACGTGGCCTTGGGTAATGGTGCAACGGCGACGGCGAGTTCCGGCGACGTAGCCCTGGGTTCGGGCTCGTCGACCCTCGCAGCGGTCGGCACCGCCAGCGCCACGATCGGCGGCAACACCTATAATTTCGCCGGTAGGACACCAACCTCGACAGTGAGTGTCGGCGCGGCGGGTGCCGAACGCACCATCACCAATGTCGCGGCGGGCAGGCTCAACAACGGTTCGACGGATGCCGTCAATGGATCGCAGCTCTTTGCGACCAACCAGCAAGTTGACCTGAACACAACCGATATTGCCAACCTGAGCAACACGATCACCAATATCAACACCGGTGGCGGCATCAAGTATTTCCATGCCAATTCTGTCCTGCCGGATTCCCAAGCCCTCGGGACGGATTCGGTTGCCGTCGGCCCGAATGCCATCGCCAACAATGCCGGTGATGTGGCCATCGGCCTGAATTCTCAGTCTGGTGCGACGACGGCGGTCTCGGGTGTTACCGTGGGAGGCAATACTTACAGCTTCGCAGGCACGACGCCGGCGGGCGCCTTCTCGGTTGGTTCCGCCGGTGCAGAGCGCCAGATCCAGAATGTTGCTGCTGGCCAGCTCAACGGCGGCTCGACCGACGCGGTCAACGGCTCACAGCTCTTTGCCACCAATCAGGCGGTCGACAGTCTTAATACGACGGTCACCACAATCGGCGGCAACCTGACCAATCTCGGCAATACGATCAACAATATTGCCGGTGACACATCGACGACCTACACCAATGCAAACGGTGAGGGCATTCGCTATGTGCGCACCAATGACAGCACCCTTGCCGTCAGCGATTCCTCTGCGCAAGGTGTCGGTTCAACTGCCGTCGGCTATAATGCCACCTCGGTCGCCGACAATTCACTAGCGCTTGGAATGAATAGCCAGGCCACCATCGTCGGTGGCGTAGCCCTTGGTTCAGGATCGGTTGCCGATCGCGCCCTGGCACCCGCCGCCGGCCAGATCGCGGCGGGACCAACGAACTTTATCCAATATAATACGACGGACAAAACTCTGTTGGGTGCGGTCTCCGTCGGTTCGAGCAGCTCCTATCGACAGATCACCAATGTCGCCGATGGTACCAGCGCGCAGGATGCCGTGACGGTTCGCCAGCTCCAGGGTGCCATCGCTTCGGTCGCGACGACGCCTAGCAAGTACTTCCATGCGAACTCGGCTGCCGGCGACTCCCTTGCCGTTGGCGCCGAGTCGGTGGCGGTAGGCCCGACGACGGTGGTCAATGGAGACAATGGCATCGGTATAGGCAATGGCGCGGTCGTCGACCAGATCGCGCCCGGCGGCACGGCCATCGGCCAGAATGCCCACGTCATGCTGGCCGATGGCGTGGCGCTCGGTACAAACTCGGTGGCTGCGGGAGTCCAATCGGTAGCATTGGGCGCCGGCGCACAGAGCAACAATATCAATAGCGTTGCTCTCGGCGCACAATCCGTGACCAGCGTGGGCGCACAGACGAACTACACCGCCTTTGCTCTTGCGAGCCCGCAAAGCTCTGTCGGCGAAGTGTCGATCGGATCGGCCGGATCGGAGCGCAAGCTGACCAATCTGGCAGCCGGTTCGGCCGACACCGACGCCGTGAATGTCAGCCAGTTGAGGGGTCTCGGCACCAATGTCACCAACTTGATCGGCGGCAATACCACAGTGAACCCGGATGGCTCGATCACCGGCCCCACCTATAACATCCAGGGCAACAATTATAGCACGGTCTACGATGCCTTCGGCGCAGTCGATAACACGTTGACCAACATCACCAATGGCGGTGGCATCAAGTATTTCCACGCCAACTCGACACTCGCTGATTCCGCTGCCAGCGGCACCGATAGCGTTGCGATCGGTCCTCAGAGCGTGGCCAGTGGAACGAACAGCCTGGCCGCGGGCAATGGAGCCGCAGCCGCAGGGCAGGGCGCGGTTGCCCTCGGCCAAGGGGCGCAAGCCAACAATGCCAATGACGTCGCTTTGGGTTCCGGTTCCGTAACGCAGGCTGCTGTCGGAACCTCCGGCACCACCATTCAGGGTCAGCACTACGACTTTGCCGGCACCGCACCTGTCGGAACGGTGAGCGTTGGTGCGCAAGGAGCTGAAAGAACCATCACGAACGTCGCTGCCGGCCGCATTTCTGCCGACAGCACCGATGCCATCAACGGATCGCAGCTTTATGCGACCAATGAGGCGATCGACAGCCTGCAGACGGGTGTCGGGACTATTACCAAGAACGCCGTCACCTATGACCTCAATCCCGATGGCAGCAAGACGAACAGCATCACGCTGCAGGGCGGTGACGTGAACGCGCCGGTGGTCATCTCCAACGTCGGCAGGGGCGTCGCGTCTACGGATGCTGTGAACGTTGCCCAATTGGGCGATAGCATCACGCAGGTCAAATCGTACACGGACACCGCTGTCGCCAATACATTGACTGCCGCCAACAACTATACGGACCAGAAATTCGGGCAACTGAACCAGCAACTCGGTGACGTAAGGTCCGAGGCGAGGCAGGCGGCCGCGATAGGGCTTGCCGCGGCATCGCTTCGCTATGATGACCGTCCCGGCAAGCTTAGCGTGGCTGTCGGTGGCGGCGTCTGGCGGGGTGAAGGGGCGCTTGCCTTCGGCGCGGGCTACACCAGCGAAGACGGCCGCATTCGCGGCAACTTGTCGGGCACGGCGGCCGGCGGACAAGTGGGCGTCGGCGCTGGCCTCAGCTTCACCTTGAATTGAGCCCCGTCATGCTGAAAGGAGCGCTTTTCGGCGTCCCGGCTCTCGTGGCTTGCACCCTCCTGTTTGGTCCGTTTGCGGCCGGACAGGAGGGTGCCCTCCCAAATTATCGCATAAAGCCTTCCGACGTCGTTGTTCCTCCGGAGGTGAAGCTTGGCGATTATGAGAGAACCATCCGTCCGTTCGAAAATTGGACTCTCATCTGCGATGAAAACCTGAAGGTCCGCCAGCGGGTTTGCAATGTCACTCAGACTATCGAGAACGAGGCAGGACAGATTGCATTCAGCTGGTCGCTCGCCGCCACCAAAAAGGGCGAGCCCTACATGATTATGCGAACCGCCCCGGTTGCAAAGAGCGATGGTCGTATCTCGCTGCAATTCGAGGACCGCAAGGAGCCCATACAAGTCAAGCTCGATGGGTGCAGCCAAACGGTTTGCGTCGGCATGCTCCCAATCGGACCGATGATGCGCGAGCAGATTTCGAAGAATACCGCGCCCGCGATCTCCTATCCAACGGCGGATGGAAGGACGATCAGCGTGACCGCAAACCTCAAAGGCCTTTCTACCGCCGTTAAGGCGATAAAGTGACGGACGGATTTTCCATGAACCAGCAATCAATCCACGAGCGCATCATGTCCCGAAGCAGGAACGACGCAGCAATTCAGAACCTAGCCGGCGATCAGGCGAAGCCGCGGCGGAAATGGCCGAGGACGACCGTTCTTTCGCTGCTTGCAATTGCATTCGCCGGTGCTGCCGGCTACGCCGTCGCCCGATACGACGTGATCGGCAACCTTCTATCGCAGCCAGCGGTCGCCGCGGCGAACGATGCCAATCAAACATTGCCAGACACGCCGTTTCTGCAGCACGCCAAAAAGGCTGGCCTGCAATCCTGTTCGACCGTCTTCCCAGTTCTCGGACAGCTGCTGACAAACGGCACGCAATATAATGTCCAATCGATCTGGAACAACGAGGCGGCCGACAAGCACGCGGTGCAAGCGCTTGTCGGCATGAACTATGCCACACAGGGTTATAGCGGCCCGGCCGCCGGCATCGTATTCGCCGCACCGGTCGCATCGGGCTGCGAAGGCGCGATGGTTCGCGTGGCGCCGTTTACAGGCTCTTGTCCGGAAATCTCGACCAAGTTTCCGAATGGAAGCAAGCTCGTCAACAATCTCGGGCAGGTTGGGGTTTACGAACTCGGTAACGGCGGCGGCGATGCGATGCTTCTGCCGACTGGAAACGGCTGCGTCGTCATTTCCGTAGCCTCGGCAGCAGGAAAACCAGGGGGCTCAAAATGAAATTGAGATCCGCCATTGCGGCGATCGGCATGCTGTTTGTCTATACCGGGCAGTTGGGGGCCGCTGATCTCCTTACGACAGAGCAGGCGCCAGCTCCTCCGCCAGATGAGCGAGGCATTTGGGCGGCCATCGCCTATTCTGCACCCGATGAAAGATACGGTTTCTTTTGGGGCGCCGACAAACGGCAGGAAGCCATGGATATCGCGCTCAAGCATTGCGAGCGGGATAAGGGTAACAAGTGCATCGTGGTCAGCGTATTTCGCAATCATCGGCACTGGGATGATGACGACAATACCGGCTTCCCCTACAATCATTGCGGTGCGCTCGCCATCGGCAAAGACGAAAACAAGCGGGTCGCGCCATGGGGCGCAAATTCAGCCTCGACGCGTCGAGAAGCTGAAAACCTCGCCCTCAAAGCATGCGAGCGTTCAGGATCGCAATGCAAGATCCGCGAGTGGGTATGTACGTGACCCCATCCGCAACCATGACCGCCGTAAGCTTGGACTTTCATTCCCGTGACGGGCGCCGCTGACCTTGGTCTCTTCCCCGTGAGCTTTACGGGGCCGACCGAGGAAATGTCCTCTTCCAAGCAGAAAGACGTCATCAATTGCCAATTTCCACATTGATTTCCCCCCATCAACGAGGGGGCCTCCTGTCTTGTCGGAGGCTCATCCTTCTTTGTGCAGGCATTATTCTTGCGTTTACTTCGGCTGCCTTTGCTCAGTCAGCCCTGCCAAACGGCGCATCGGCGCTACAGGAGACCTACCAGGACTGGCGGGTCGCGTGTAATGCTCGTGACAAGGCGCCAGTATGCACGATTTCCCAGGATCAGACGCAGCAGAATGGTCAGAGGCTGCTCGCCGTCGAGATACAAATGCGCTCGGATGGCAACGCGGCCGCAACGCTCCTCCTTCCATTCGGCATCGTCTTCGACTCCGGTGTTACGCCGACTATCGATGATCAGCCGCCTCTGAAGCCAGTGCGTTTCCGCACCTGTTTGCCAGCGGGATGCATTGCCTTGTTTCCTATCGACTCACCGACACTTACAAAGCTACGGATGAGCTCCCGGCTAAACCTTAAGGTTACGAACGATTCGGATAAGGAATTGAGCTTTCAGGTGTCGCTACGCGGCTTCTCAGCTGCTCTGGATCGTGTTGTCGCGTTGAGTGCCAGATAGGGGAGCGGAAGAACTGCTCCCCCCACACGCTAAGCCCGAACGGATTGCGAACATCATGCCGGTTGGAGGGTTCCACCCGGAAGCCGCAAGGGTCTGAGACGAGACATGTTTCAGCAGCTCGTCGAGAATGTTTCGGCCCCGCTGTCGCAGGTGAGCCGCCGCCCGGCTAAGATAGACAGTATTTCAGTGGACGATGGCGCTGACGAAGAGATTAAGCCCGGAGGCACCGAATGCCTGACGGTCGAGGGACCGGTCACGGATTTCACCGCGTTCGTGGAAGAAGACGGCGCGCTTGAGCTTGTGGATGGCTTCGCCTTTGTTGAGTCCAGCCTGGTAGCGCGCAATGCCGGGATGGCGTACCATTCGATCATGAACAGGGTGCGCTTGATGCGACCGAGCTCGCGCAGCGCTGTGGCCAAGTCGCTGGACTTGGAAGAGGCGCCAATCTCTTGAGGATCGTCTAGGGCGCAACGGTCGTGACATGATCGATGCAGCCACCCCTCGATAATTAAGGGGTCGACAGTTCGTATCCACTCAACTGCACCGGACGCCATACGGGATGTCTCAAGTTCGACTCCCATCCAGACGATCAGTCGGGCCATTCATCAAAGTGTCAAACGACATCGGGAACTGGCCGGACCAGTTTGGCATGTCGCCTGAGAGGCGGCACGACGAGGCGCCTTTATTTCGATGGTAGCCCGCGGGAGTTTGGCGGCGGCGCGAAAACAGGTGCGCTAATGCGGGAAACCTGTTGATTTGGGCGGAGAGCTGACCCGGGCTATGGGACACGGCCCAAAATTCTGATCCAGATAGCCTGCCCAAACACCAAAATGCGCCCCAGTTGTAACTCAATCCCGGATGAGCCCAAATCGGCGAGCTTCATCCAGCAAAACCCTTACGGAAGACGGCTGCCATTTGCAGCCGCCACGTGTGGGTCGCTCGCCCATTTGATCCAATTGCGCGGCGATGTCGCGTAACGACATCCCTGGATCAGCAAGCGCGATCGGGCGACCAGCTTCATCAGATGATCCTCAGATGTCCGTTTTGGAGAGCGAGCCAGCAGCTCCGGTTCTGCTAGCTTCTCGCGCACAAGGCAAATCGGGGCGGCGTGAGTTGGTGCGCATCGCTTCTAAATGACCAGCCGCGTCGCGCGGCCCATCTTTCGCTCTGCATGGTTGTAATAGCCTGCCGCCTGGGTCACGGACTTGTGCAGGGACTGCTGCATGGCTTCGGGCAGAGGAATGCCGCGAATCACCGCAATATCATCTCAGCCAATGCTGGCCTGACAGGAGGCGGATCGTGAAAGGTCCGCGTGCGCGATACACGCGACACTTGTCGTGTCGCGTGTATCGCGATCAGCTCCAAGATCAGGTTGACGGACGCGCCTATCCTCTGATCCTATCAGCCGCCGCAGGCGAGTGGCGGCGCGCTGAATTTCGATAACTCACTCGTCCAGTAAGGGGAACAACAATGACCTTTTCCAACCTTTTGAAATCCGCTGTGTTCGGCCTTGCCATGCTGGGCGTGACTGTGCCCGCCATGGCCGACCAGCTTGCTGATATCAAGGCCAAGGGCAAGATTGAAACGGCCACCGACATGCACTACGCGCCGTTCGACATGATCGATAACGGCACTTACGAAGGCATGACGAAGGATCTCTTCGACGCCGTGGCGAAGGAGATCGGCGCGGAGCCGGTCTACCAAGATATTCCTTGGACGGCCGAACTGCCTGGCCTCGAGGTGAAGAAGTTCGATATCATCATCGCGCCGGTCACAATTACACCGGAGCGCCTGCAGCGTTACGCCTTCACATTGCCGATCGCCGACGCCACGGTCGCGCTGTTGCGTGCCGCCAGCAATGCCGACCTGAAGAAGCCGGAGGACATCAAGGGCAAGACCGTCGGCGTGCAGCAGGGCACCGCACAGTTCAAGCAGCTTCAGGCCTTCGGCGACAAGATTGGCGGCGTAAACATCAAGGAATATGGCACCACCGACGAAGCCTACGCGGATCTCGCCGCCGGCCGTCTGGACGCGGTTGCCGGATCGCTGCCAAACCTCACCTACTTGGTCAAGACCCGCCCTGAAACATTTGCCATGTTCGATAAGGCGACGTTTGGCCAGCCGACCTATTTCGCCTGGGTCGTGCGCAAGGACGCCGACAGCGAAAGCTTCGTCAAGGCCATCAACGCCGCCATGCTTAAGATGACTGACGACGGGCGCGTCAAGGCCATCCAGGAAAAATGGCTGGGCGCCTCCGCCGAGCTGCCGCGTGAAGTTCCGACCAAGTGAGGATCCGACGCGGGTGGGAGTGATCCCGCCCGCGCTATAGTTCCGCTTGCCGGGAGCCATCTGTTGCGCGCTTGCTCATGTGACGGCCCTGCGCGACCCCGGTCCTGGAGTGCTGATGTTTTCGATCTCTACCTTTCTCGGCAGTTTCGAGCCGCTCTTCTGGGCAGCGCGCTTCACGCTGCTGATCTCCATTCTGGGCATCGCGCTCGGGCTCGTGGTCGGCGCGCTGATCTGTGCCGCCGCACTTTCGCGCGCAACCTGGCTGCGCTGGGTCGCGGCCATTTGGGTCAGCTTTCTGCGCGGCGTTCCGCTGCTGGTCCAGCTGCTCCTTTGCTATTACCTGCTGCCTGTCATCGGCGTCAACGTGCCGGCCATGGTCGCGGCCGTGGTCACCGTCGGCGTCTGCTCCAGTGCCTATGTCTCGGAGATTTGGCGCGGCGCCATCACCGCATTGCCCAGAGGACAGATGGAGGCGGCAACCGCAATCGGCATGCGGCCGAGTGACATCTGGCTGCGTGTGATCCTGCCGCAGGCGTTTGCGATATCGCTGCCGGCGCTGGTCAACGAGTTGATCCTCCTGGTCAAGGCCTCGTCACTGGTTTCTGTCGTCGGGATTCTGGAAGTGACGCGCGCCAGCCAGGCCCAGGCCGCCATGACCTTCCGCCCACTGGAAGTCTATATCGCGGCCGCGTGTATCTATCTGATCATCAACTTATGCCTCGCGGCACTCGGGCGTTATCTTGAACACAAGGTGGCCGTGTAATGGACCTGAGCATCCTGGTGCAATATTGGCCGACCCTGCTGGGCGGCTTCGAGTTGACGGTCTTCTGCTGGGTACTCGGCACGATATTCAGCATGGTACTAGGCCTGATCATTTCTTTGGCGCAGCGTTACGGGCCGCGACCGCTCGGCTGGCTGCTGCGGGCGTATATAGAGGTCATACGTGGCACACCCTTCCTGGTGCAGCTCTTCGTGCTCTACTACGGCGGGCCACTACTGGGACTACGCCTCGAGGCTCTGCCTGCCGGTATTCTGGGGCTCACCGTCTATGGCAGTCCGTATTTTGCCGAGATTTTCCGTGCAGGCTATCTCGCCGTGCCGGTTGGCCTACTCGAGGCAGCGCGCGCCATCGGCATGTCGGAATTGACCATCGTGGGTCGCATCCTTTTGCCGCTCAGCCTGGTCTCAGCACTCCCGGCACTGGTCAATTTCTCTATCATCTTGACCAAGGAGACGGTCATCCTGTCCATCATCACCGTCCCGGAGGTGATGTACTCGGTGCAGCGCATGTCCACCGAAACATTCCGCTATCTGGAGGCGAACCTGGTGCTGGCGCTGTTTTTCTGGGCATTGGTCGAAATCATCTCGCGTGCCGGCCGTCTGCTGGAGACACGCATCACCAGACATCTGATCGAAAGGGCATAGGATGGTTGAAGCGTCATCCGTCGAGATCCGCAAGGTCAACAAGTTCTACGGTCCCTTTCAGGCGTTGAAGGATGTAAACCTGTCGATCCTGCCAGGCAAGGTCACCTGCCTGATCGGCCCTTCGGGCTCGGGCAAGTCTACGCTGTTGCGCTGCATCAATTTCCTGGAGGAATACGATTCCGGTGAGATCGCCATCGACGGCCTGTTGATCGGCTATGCCAGCCCCGGTGGCCGCAAGATGCGGGGCCGACAGCTTCGCCAGATGCGGCGTTCCATCGGAATGGTGTTCCAGCAATTTAATCTATGGCCGCATATGACGGCGTTGCAGAACGTGGCGGAAGGCTTGATCCGCGTTCGCGGCCTGCCCAAAGTGGAAGCATTGGCTCGTGCCGCCGAGGCGCTGAAGAAGGTGGGACTGGCCGACAAGTTGGCCAACTATCCCTCACGCCTTTCCGGCGGTCAGCAGCAGCGCGTCGCCATTGCTCGCGCTGTCGCCATGGAGCCGCGCCTGATGCTGTTCGACGAGCCGACCTCGGCGCTCGACCCTGAACTGGTGGGCGAGGTGCTCAGCGTCATGCGGACGCTCGCCGCAGAAGGCATGACCATGGTTGTCGTCACGCACGAGATGGGTTTCGCTGCCCATGTCGCGGACCAGGTCGCCTTCATGGAAAAGGGCGAACTCGTCAGTGTCGACGCGCCGGCGCGCATTCTTCACCACCCCGAAGATCAGCGCATCCAATCGTTCCTCCGCACCTATCACGAGCGCAACAGCTTTTAACTCCCTTTGGTCATCGGTTCTATCGGCCAAGAGAAGGTGAACACGAGGATCGGGCGCTCGGCCGCCGGCTGCGAAATGCGGACCGGCGTTCATCCATGAAAGGAGCTCCGTCGGCTGCGCCAAGTTCCATAATGCGGGAGACTGTTTCGGGAACGCCACCCTCAGGTTGAGGTGTCCCTGAAGACGTGGTACGCAGTTGTCAGCAAGTATGAATGGACCGGCCCGGCCGCCGCCGAAGTCTTCCGCAAGAAATTGCTCGCCCAGATAAGGCATGCCGGTTAGTTTAGGCAGACCCGCAAGTCGCGGTTCAGCATGAACTCACACGACATAAACGGTGATGTGTCGATAATGTTTGTATTGTCGACATTTCTGCTGCCTACTACGAGGAATTCCAGGGATTAATGACGTTCAGACCTGCGGCCTGGAAGGGACTTGTGTCACGTGTGGCAACCATCAGACCGCGCGCCGCGGCCGTTGCGGCGATGTAGCCATCAGCCTTCCCAATAGCCCTACCGGCTTCCTTCGCTCGCGCCATTAGCTCGGCGTAGGCTTGCGACGCATCCAGGTCGAAAGAAAGAACTCGGCCGGAGAACGCTGGCAAAACCTCCCGTTCAAGACGATCCTGGTAGATCGTTTGCCGTTTGCCTTCCGGCATCGTTGCCACACCATAGCGCAATTCAGCGACGGTGATCGTAGACAGGTAGAGGGTTTCGATCAGTTGGGCGTCAATCCAGGCCAAAACGTTCGTATCCGGCTCGACTTTCCAGAGTTCGGAGATCACATTGGTATCGAGAACGATCATTCAAAGCTCATAGGTTCAGCCGGAGTCTTGTCACGAAGCTGATTGAGGCGTTCCGCTTCGGCGTCCGTCAGACCTCCAGCCTCACGGGCGATAGAGGTCAATAGTGTGCCCAGCTTCAAACGTCCCTCTGGTTTGGCAGCCTGTTCGAGAATGCTGCGGATTTCTGCCTCGGCGCTGCGGCCGTGCAGGGCGGCCCGGACACGAATGGCACGATGGACTTCGTCTGGCACGTTGCGAATAGTGATGGACGGCATTGCTTTCCATCCTCCAGATTGATTGCGATGCATGCATGATAGCTTAATGCAATCAATTGATCAATCGGCATGGTTGGTGATGGTGGCGAAAAGATCCGATTGTCGCGCCGAATAAGCGGGATTGCCTGCACTTAGCCGCATTGTCTTGTCCGCAAGTTGGCGTGCCGGCCGCTATCTGAAACACGAGAGCGCATTCAGTATGCGATTTCCAAATGTAGAAGATGCCGATAAGCAACAGCGTCGCCACTCCAGCATCCTTAACCCCTGGCGTGTCGAGGCATGGACATCGAGGCTACCGCCGCCCGAAATGGTAATCAGCTGCGGGACATCGGCGAGTGGCACTCCTATCCGATTGGGCAGGTCCTCCGCCCCGAGTGGAACCGATATCGAGCAGATCAAGCAGTTCAACGGCGCAATGTCGTGCTGTGGCTCCGCACCGCAACCCGCCACTACCGCCGCAAATACAGCAACCCAATTTCTCGGACGAGTCGCGAAGTCAATGCGCCCCAACGACAGCGTTCCAACAATCGCGAAGGCCTACGTGACCGAAGTGCTGGAAACCTATGGGCGCGCTTGTCGACCATCGGCTTGAATGTGCCCCTATTTGTCTACACCGATAACTGCCACCGGCAAGCAGCCGCATCGACGCTTCGCCGGGTCGGAGAACACGTTCGACTGGCGGTACACAACGAAGGCGTATTTGCAGCGGTGGGCCGAGAAGGTACGTGGGTCGAAGAAGGCGGCGACGTCGGGCCTACGCACAAGCCGCCCCCCGTCGCGCCGAAGCGATCGGCGAGAAGGTCGCCCGCGCCGGATCGAACGTGTAGAGCGGCACGTACGCCGATGCGTCCCGCGCGAGCTGGACGACCGAATCCAGGATGAAGGAAACCTTCTCCTTCGAAGCCAGAACGCTCAGATTGAGACGCGTGAACCCCGGCTTCTCGATCTCCCTGCCGTCCAGGATCGCCTGCCGTATGCGCTGGGAAGTCGGGCCGTCAATGGAAAGTAGCCTGTGCACGTAAGGGCCTGCGCAGGCGCAGCCGCCGCGGGCCTGGATGCCGAAACGGTCGCTCAGCATGCGTGTGACTAGTTGGTGGTGGACGTAGCCGCCCCCGCCGTCGCGCAGGCGAAATGAAAAGATCGGCAGTCTCGCCATCGATGTGGAGCCGAGCAGTTCGATCTCGGGAACGTCCTTCCAGGCAGCGAAGACGCGTCGCGTGAAACCGACGTTTAGCCGCTGGATTTCATCAACGCCGATCGCGTCCTTGATGAGGAATACGAGGGCCGCGCGAATGTCGCCGATGACGTTGGGCGTTCCGGCCTCCTCCCTCGACTCGAGGCTGTCGCTGTAGTCGTGGCCCATGGGCGACACGAACTTGACGGTGCCACCGCCAGGCCAGGAAGGCTTGGTCGTTACGACCGCGTCGTGCCGCACCACCAGCACGCCGGAAGCTCCAGGCCCGCCGAGGAACTTGTGCGGAGACACGACTATCGCGTCGATCTCGGCGCCTTCGTCCGGCGTCATCGCGATGGGCATGTATGGTCCCGCGCCGGCATAGTCCCATACCACTTTGGCGCCCGCAGCCTTTGCGATCTTCGTGAGCGCTGTGACGTCGGTGCGGATCCCGGTGACGTTCGACGCCGCGGAGAACGAGCAGATGATCAGATCCGCGCCGGCGGACTCAAGAGCCTCCCGTAGCCGCGCGGGGTCCGGGCCACCGTTGTCGCCCTCGGTGATCTCGATGACGTCCGCTCCGCTCTCGCGCCACGGCAGTATGTTCGAATGGTGTTCATACGGGCCGATGACGACGCGCGCGCGCTTCCCGGCTGCGATGGCGTCGGTGACGCCGAGCAGCTTCACCAGGCGGTTGATCCCCGCCGTCGCGCCGGACCCAGCGAAGATCACTGCATGTCGCGCGTCCGCCCCGCAGAGGTCCCTGATGACCGACCGTGCTTCCCGGCGCAGGCGGGTCATCATGCCGCCGCAGTAGGACGCCTCGGTATGGCTGTTCGCATAGTAGGGCAGGACTTCTTCCAGGATGAATTCCTCGATCTGTCGGAGCGCGCGTCCCGAGGCCACGTAGTCGGCATAAACGAGATCCTTGGGACCGAAGGGACCGTCCACCTTTGCCTTCGATCCGATCAAGCCGCTCCTGAATGCGGCGATGGGATCGCCCTGACCGATGCTGCTTCTGAACTTGTCGAGGACGGTGAGAAGTTCCGTTGAAGGTTGGCGTGCGTCCCGTTCGCGCATTGTCAGTCTCCATGGAAGATTTGACAATGATTCTAATCTGCATCAGGGTCGGAAACTTCACCAATATTTGCGTAAAGATATAGAAAATTGGGTCATATGATCGGAAAAGACGTAAAGATTGACGAAATTGATCTGAGAATTCTGACTTGCATGCAGCGCGATTCCACGCTCTCCCAACGTGAGCTTGCGGAGCGCGTGGGGCTGTCCCAGAATGCTTGCTGGCGCAGGCTTCAGCGTCTTTATGCGGCCGGCGTCGTCAAGGGTTCGCGAGCCTCGATCGACTTCGAGGTTCTGGGGTTCGACCTCACCGTGATCGTCATGATCCGGACCCGGCATCATTCGAAGGAATGGTCCGACGACTTTCGCAGGCACGTCGAGCGGCTACCCGAGGTCGTCGACTTCTACCGGATAGGCGGCGACTGGGACTATCTGATCAAGGTCGTCACGAAGGGTATGTCGGGTTACGACGCTTTCTACCGGAAGCTCATCACTAACTTCGATCTGGCGACCGTGACCGGTTATTTTTCGATGGAGGCCATCATCAGCAACCGCGCGGTCGACCTTGTCCGCATGCGGTGACGGTTCCGCAGCGGCTCCCTCCGGCAGGGCCTGCTTCATCCGCCAGACTTCTCGCGCTCTCATCGCGGATCCTCGCGCCAATTGTTGGCAATCTCGCTGACTCTCACATCCGTGGCGTCATGGTCCGAACACGCCGCGACCACGGATCTCTGGCCGCTACGCCGGCCCAGATCGTCCAGGACGCCAGGCGGCACCGCGTGAAGGTGCGTCAATTCTGCTTTAACTGCTCGCGCTGGGACTGTCTCTCGCGCCATCGACGGAGATGGCCTCCACGCCGCCGCTCCATGCGCATGGCGCGAGGGCTGGCATGGCGGAAGCTGCGCGCATTGTGGCCGCCCGGTGCCGAGCGTTCCGCCCTGGACCGGTTGCAATCAGCGCTCACATGACTACTTTCTGTGCTAGCCATCCCTCTCAATGGCAGAGAGAAAATGACCGGGAGCAAGTCATGTGCCGAAATATAAAATCCCTGTTCAATTTCGATCCACCGGCGACGGACGAGGAGATTCATGATGCCGCGCTCCAGTTCGTGCGCAAGGTAAGCGGAACGACCAAACCATCGAAGCGCAACGAGATCGCGTTCGAGCGCGCGGTCAATTCGATCGCGGCATGCGCCCATGAGCTGCTCGATTCGCTGGAAACTTCTCAGCCACCGCGCGATCGCGAGGAGGTAGCAGCAAAGGCGCGCGCGCGAGCGGCGGTTCGGTTCGCTTAAGAGAGATCCCATCACGCAAAAGGAAATCCCGGTCAGTCCTCAGGTTGGCCCAAAGGAGGCACTGCCTGATGGCGGCTTGCGGCTGCGTAAAGTGGCCATCGCGGGGGGGAGTATCCGCCCGTCAAGGAGGCGAAGCAGCTCAAGATCATCATCTACGATCAGGTCAATGCGGCCTGCGCCGGTACCACGCGGAGCAGGCGACCACGGACATGCAGGCCGGCGCCAGCACTTTCATGCGGCGGCGCGGATATTTTAAAAGCTGATGCGATCGAACTTGGGCACGACGAGGAAAACCAGGCCAGCGCAGACGGTTAGAGCATGATCCCAAAAAGTGAAAAGCGGTTTTTGGATAAGATCATGTAAGATCAAACAGCGAGAGCACGATGACGGCTCGAAGAAAAGTCACCGTGTCCTCGTCGATTCATTTCTCTCAACGGAGCAGGACATTGGCAAACGAGACGATCAGCCTTTGGAACGGCACGACAATTCCGCGGCTCGGCATGGGATGCTGGGCCATCGGCGGCCCCTATCATTCCGGCAACACTGCCCTGAGTTGGGGAACGGTGAACGATCAGGAATCCCGGAAGGCGATCGAGCGCGCACTGGATCTCGGCATCCGGTTCTTCGATACCGCATCAAGCTACGGTGCCGGGCATTCCGAAGAGATTCTCGGAACAGCTTTGAAGAACCGCTCCGACGTGGTGATCGCGACGAAATTCGGCAACATGTTCGATCCGTCCACCAAGCAAGCGCTCGGCTCAAGCGCCACACCGGCCTTCATTCGAGATTCCACCGAGCAATCTTTGCGTCGACTGCAACGCGATTCCATCGATCTTCTCCAGTTTCACATCAACGGCCACCCGATAGACGAAGCGATCGCCGTGTTCGACACGCTCGACGAGCTTCGCCACGGGGGCAAAATCGCCGCCTATGGCTGGAGTACCGATGATCCGACGAGAGCAGAGGCATTTGCCGATCGGCCAGGCTTCGTTACTGTCCAGCATAATCTCAACGTTCTCGATCCGGCACCGGATATGATCGCCGTCGTGGAGCGGTTCAACCTCGTCTCGATCAACCGCGGCCCGCTCGCGATGGGGCTGCTGTCCGGCAAATTCGACCACGTGAAGCTTCCAGAGGATGACGTTCGCAGCTCGAACGCGGCCTGGCTGCGTTACTTCAAGGACGGCGCCGTGCAACCCGAATTCCGCCGTAAGCTCGATTCTGTGCGTGAACTTCTGCGCTCCGACGGGCGAACGCTGGTTCAGGGCGCCCTCGGATGGATCTGGGCCACCTCGCCTCGGACGCTTCCAATCCCAGGCTTCCGAAATGTGACGCAGGTTGAGGAAAACGTCGGGGCGCTTGAAAAAGGCGCACTCTCGCCGGCCACGATGACCGAAATCAAGACATTGATCGGATCGTCATGACCCTGCGAAAGGCCGCCAGTCGCGATGGGAACCGCGCCTTCGGCAACCCAGTCGTGAAAGATGCGTGGACCATCAAGGCTTTGATGCCAAATTCGAAACGGTCCTGGACCTTTTCCAGGAGAACCTCATTCTGACGGAGTGGCGCCCGTTGCCTCAGTTGGAAAACGTCCTGCCGCACATGGACACATGCGCCCTCTTTTCGCTCGACTTTAGAGCGACACGATATGAGGTTGATCGGATTCGGCGACGTCTTCGCAGCATCGCCGAACCGGCATGATCGGCTGTCCATCCTACGCGTGGTTCCTTTGCACATTTCACGACCGGCTTTCATCCTCGGCATCTTCGTGGCGACGGCCGTCCCTGCCGCATCGGCGATTGCAGCAGACGATCTCGTCGTGCTGCGCCAGGCCGACATGAAGGCCATGGCCGCGGCCGCGAAGGTCATCGCTGACATGTTCCGGAATCCCGCCAGCTATTCGTCGGCGGAGTTCGCGAAGGCGGCCGAGACCATCGAGGGCAAGTCCGGCGATGTGCTGGCCGGTCATTTCGCCGGTGGGTTGGACGACCCGCGGTCGAAGGCGAAGCCGGAGATCGGAGCGGAACGCGACCGCTTCGACCGTCTGGCGAGCGATCTCAGAGATTATGCGCGGTCTCTCGGCGCGGACGCCGCGGACAATCCCGGACCGATGACCGACCGCATGCGGATGAGGCCTGGCGAGGCGATGGGCGGCGGCCCACTCGGAACCTATGTCCGAAACAAGGCCGAATTATCTTCCATCACCGCAGAGCACGTCTTTCACCTGATGCTACAGACCTGCGCGACCTGCCATGCGAGGTTCAGGGTGGGCCAATGAGACGCCGACCGCAGTGTCCGGCTACTCGATTCTGCGCCCGTTGACGTCGAAGCGGGCGTCGATTGGGGGGCCGGTCGTTTTTTGCGCCTGCACCGGCGATCTCGTCGATGATCGGACTGTCGGGGCGTTTCGTTGCCGTGACAGTGGCTCGGCAAGTGCGTCGGCGTGGTCGTCCCCGCCCATCGTGGGGCTCGCCTTCACTGTGCATGTCATCCCTGCGATCTACATTACCTTTGAGGCGGACGCTGTGATCGCAACGAGGCGGCGCCCGCGCGACTGGAACTCAAGCCGGCTTGAACCGATGGAGACGACGATGGGCTACTATTTTTCAAAGACGATCGCCTGTAGCTTCGACGAGGCGATCAAGCGCACGACCGAGGCTCTCAAGAAGGCCGGCTTCGGCATCATCACCGAAATCGACGTCAAGGAAACGCTCAAGCAGAAGCTCAACGTCGACTTCCGCAACTATCACATCCTCGGTGCCTGCAACCCAATGATGGCGCGCGAAGCGCTGGAGATCGAGGACAAGATCGGCACCATGCTGCCTTGCAATGTAATCGTCCAGGATGCTGGTGACGGCAAAATCGAGATCGCGGCCATTGATCCTGTTGCTTCCATGCAGGCAGTCGATAACCCGGCGCTTCGTGATCCGGCCGGAAAGATCCGCGCAATGCTGCAGACGGTAGTCGACGAAATCTGACGGCACGCCTCACAGCCGCCGCTCATGGAGCGTTAGGCTGATTGCCAATCGGTCGAGCCTACGCAGATCATGTTCTGTGGTCCTAGAACGACCGCTGCGAGGGCGGATCTCAAAGGTGGAGTCCCCTTCGATAGGCGTTAGGCTGATTGTGCATCACCCCGCTGCTTCCTGAATTGCAGCGTAAATTGTCTCGACCCTAGCGGCCTCTGCGTCGCTGAGCGCTGAAAACTCCTTGTCGCGAGCCCGCTTTGACAGTCGCCCTTCGTTCTGGCGCAGGAAGCGGAACAAGAGATCCAGCAAGCGATCGGGCATATCGATCATCTGCTGCACTTCGATCTTGAACGCGTCATAGATGCGTAGGAATGCCGTCTCGGTAGGGAGATCCACATCAATGGTACGGGCTACGCACTCGAACAGGAATTCCGCGTGCGGCGTCGCGTCGAAGTAGCGGTAGAAGTCTGAGGTGTCATTCAGCACCGTCACATTGCCACGATCCGTTGATTGCCAACGAACAAGCGGCAAAAGGCGGCGTGAGTAGCTTTCCAACACGGTTCGATAGGCATCGATGCGGTCCAGGATGACGGACGAGACCGGAAAGACCAGCCCGGGAGGGTTGAACCCGCGCTCGGCGAGAACATGATGGATCAGATAGCGGTGTAGTCGTCCGTTTCCGTCCTCGAAAGGGTGGATGTAGACGAAGCCGAAGGCGAGAGCCGCGGCGGCGAGAACAGGATCGAGGCGCTGTGCTGCGCCGCGGTCGAAAGAGGTCAGGCCGTCGATCAACGCAGGCAGATCTTCATGTCGGGCGCTAACATGATCGGGGATCGGCGCGCCCGTCAGGCGATCATGCTCGCCGATGAAGCCACCCTCGGCGCGCAGGCCGAGATGGACGAAGCGCGCGTCGCCGATGACGATGCGTTGCAACCGTTCCAGTTCGGCGCGATCTATCGACCGGCGGCCGGCTTCACCGATCACCTGGCCCCAGCGCTGGATGCGATCTTGCGGCGGATCTTCTCCCTCGATCTGGAAGCTCGAGCGCGAATCCTTGAGCAGCAGGAATGCGGCGGTGCGTGCAAGCAGGTCCGCCGGCACTTCGGCGATCAACTGCCGCGCTTCGTCGCCAAGCCCGCGTGCAACGAAAGCTTCAAGTGCGGGCGTGCGGAAGATCATCGGACAGAAGGCTGGTGTACCCGGCAAATTGTTTTTCACCCGATGTCTTGTCGAACTCGTCCCAACCACCGCGAATTGCCGGTCGGGATCGACGACAAGGGCATAGGTGCCCTGTGCCGCGTCGGGCAGATCGAGCCTTGTATCGAGCAGCCATTCGTAGAGAAACCACAGCCGTCGCGCATAGGCGCCAGTAGGCGCCGCGCGCACCATGTTGGTGATCGGTTCAGGACCTGTTTGCCGGAACAGGGCTTTCAGAACGGCAAGGTCGAGCCCTTCATAGCGCAGCGCGAAGGTCAGGTGTCCGGCAAGGTCATTGTCCGGCTGGTGGCGCGGGGTGTAAATGTTCCAACCCCCGGCCTGATAGACTTTGTGGCGTGGACCGATCGCTGACAGGGTGATTGGCACAGGCACGGGTAAATCAAATGCATCGATCAGGACCGCATAGCCGACAGGGATGGCGGCTTCCGGCATCCAGCGGCCGTGAAAAATGCTGACCGCGCCTGAAAACGGGTTTTCTTGTCCCTGCTCCATGAATCTTGATATCCGCTTCTGAAAATTAGTTTTAAAGCAAAGCTCTCATGAAATTCGATCAGCGGCAATGAATTTCGATGACAAGGAGGCCATTTTTACGAATATTGATTCTAGCGGGTAAGTGGGGCAGATTTGGTGGGGGCGCCGGTTCATTGGGCAACGGTGATGGCGCAGCCGAGCCGAAGCGGCCCGGGTGTTCAAGCCCGAGCGAGAATGATCGCCGACAGGGGCGGAACCGGTTGGCCAACGTTGCCGATACCAAGCCGGTCACCGAGATAGTGGTAAAAGGACAGCCCAAGCTTTTGGCAGGTCTTCATAAGGCCAAGCATAACGTCGCGCGCAACACGGCCATCGCGACTCATCGTGCCGCCGGAGATCTTTCGCTTCGTGAAAAAACTCCGCAGATCATTTTCGGATGCATTGATGTGCAGCGGAATCTCGGGATGAGCGAGCACCTGCGTAGCCGCGCTCGGGCGATCACTATGCCTTCCCGCCCTTCTTTTTTGCTTTCGTCGCTGGCTCCGTCTCTTGCGCCAAACGAAGCGCGCGAAGCCTGTCCGTCTTCTTCTGCCGAGCAGACGCCTCATTGGCCAGGATATCCTTGGCAATCGACGTCGTCTGCTCGGACTTGGCCTGTGCAGACAGCTTTTCAGGCTTGAAAAGGTTGTCTTTTGTCTTTGTCATGCTTCCACCACTTCAGTAGGCGCGCTTCCAAGAGACGTGTCAGCGAGCTCGCGCTATGACTTTCTTCTTAGGTGCCGGCAACAGGCCTTCACGTTGGGCCTGCTTACGGGCAAGCTTTCGGGCCCGGCGGACCGCCTCGCTCTTTTCACGGGCGCGCTTTTCGGACGGCTTTTCATAGGCGCTATGGGCCTTCATCTCCCGAAACACACCTTCGCGCTGCAACTTCTTCTTCAGGACGCGGAGCGCCTGTTCAACGTTGTTGTCTCTGACCAGAACCTGCAAAGTGTCTCCTTCTCAGCTCACGCTACGCTTATTTCTTGGTACGGATCGAATTCGAGTTGATCCAGCTTGATTTCGATGTTTGCGGTATCTCAGCTTGCGCTGGCGAAAGCGACGATGGTGACGCCTCAACGTCGATATCATCCTGACGGACGCTTCGCTCGAAATTCTCGTTCCGGAAGCGGACGCGGTAGTGAACAACGCCCTGTGAGACCGGCATGACAGACACGACGCTGCCGGCGGGTTGGGTGTTTCCAAAAATTCCGGGCTTCAGGACGATGCTGTCGCCCTGCTGGTAACGACCACGTGCCATGTCGTTCTCCGTTCGAAATGAAAAACAAAAGGCCGGGACGTACGTATCCCGACCTTCCTCGGTCATGGTCTCAGCGCGCCAGTACATCCGTGGTCGCGCCAAGCCGTGACAAACTTATGCGGCCCGAAGATTATCAGCCGAGCTCTTGCCAGACCGACGGTCCTGCACGATGTCGTAAGTGATCTTCTGGCCGTCGTTGAGCGAACGCATGCCGGCGCGCTCTACAGCCGAGATATGGACGAAGACGTCCGTGCTGCCATCATCAGGCTGAATGAAGCCGAAGCCTTTGGTGGAATTAAACCACTTTACAGTACCAGTGTTCATAACGATTTCCTTTCAAAGCAATCGTTGTTTATTCCGCGATACCTTGCGGAGTTAGATCGATTATTTGGAGGGAAATCTGACGAGAGCGCAACGGCTCTTGAGCGACGTCTCAAGCAATGGTCGATAAGCTCACCATAGATTCAATTCGAAATTTTGGCAACAGAGGCGGTCAGAATGACGGTTCTCGGCCTCTAGCCTTCCAAGACGAACTTCGGCCCGCTGGGTCTGTTCCAGCAGACCGGCCACCAGATTGCGGAACGCGCTCAGTAAAAGCGTGTCGGTGTGCTCAGGGGAGGGGATACCCCGATTGCGTGGCCAAATAAGCGCTTTCAGCAATAGCTATAAACGATCGCAATTCTCATCGTCCCAGCCCGCCGGAAGGCAGAAATGCCCTAGGTTGCCAAATTTTGCCATTGGACCTATAGCTTTTCGTATGAGCACGATGAACATTTCTCTCCCGGATCATCTCAAGAGCTTTGTTGATGAGCAGGTGACGGGAGGCGGATATGGGACCAGCAGCGAGTATATCCGCGAATTGATCAGGCGGGATCAAGGCCGTCTTATTTTGCGCGGGCTTTTGCTTGACGGAGCATCGTCTGCACAATCTGGCGACATATCGCCCTCAGCGCTGATCAGGCATTCCCTGTGAGCTTCTCCGCACCGGTCGGGGCAATGGACGCGAAGGTCTTGGAATGTGGCAACGGTGCCCATGATACCCCTGCTATCTCTCAAGCCAGTTTTCGAGATTGAGGCCGCGAATGCGTTGAAACTCGCGCATATTGTCCGTCACAAGGGTTAGGTCTAGCGCACAGGCATGCGCGGCGATCAGCAGATCGTTGAGGCCGATGGTCTGCCCTGCAGCTTCCAACTCCGCACAAATGTCGCCGTACTTGATATCGGAGGGGATATCCAGCGGCAGTATCGGAAGCGTTCCGAGTATGCTTTCGACCTTGGCCAGTAGCTTGGCTGATCCTTTTTTTGCGCAGCCGTATCGCAACTCCGATGCGACAATGATGCTGGTGCAAATCTCTTTGGGATCTATATCTTCGATGCGGCGTGCCACCGGTCCGAAGGGATTGCGTATGATGTCACTGATGATGTTCGTATCAAGCAAGTACCCGTTCAAAAAATGTTCTCCGGCTTGGCAGGCGTATCCTCAATATCCGGGAACTGATCTTCAGGCTCGAGTGGAGCTTCCTTTTTCCACGCGGCAATGAGCTCCACGATATTGGACGGCCTGGTGACAGGCTCGATGATGAGCTTATCGCCTTCGCGGTGGATTAGCACGCGATCCCCTGGTAACTCGAATTCCGCAGGGATGCGCACCGCCTGGCTACGGTTGTTGCGGAACAGCTTCACTTCTTTCGGTCTTGATGAGGGTAATGAAACAGGCATACGAAAGCCTCGTTTGTATATGCCACAATGTATATGCCATACGCCGCTGGTTCAAGCCCGACTGCTCATCGTTTATCACGGCGTAAGGACTCACGCGACGAAGGTGGTCAATCTGTGCGACTTTTTGAGAGCGTTTACGGAACTTATTCCGGATTGGAGGGTGACAGTGGCCCTGCGTCATGACCAAGGAGAGCGCCTGCTCGCTCACCGAGCAGCGTGAGGAAAGCTTTCGTTCTTGCGGTGGGGCGCGGCCCCGGCGGATAGATGGCATGGACATCCACTCGCCTGAACTCATAGGAGGGTAGCACCGGAACGAGTCTTCCTTCGGCGATTTCCTGGCCACAGACGGCAGCGAACAATGAGCCTATTCCCCTTTCCGCCAACACCGCCTCCATGAGCGGCCTCCAGTGATTGACCCGCCATGCGGTACGGATGGGCACTTCCACCGGCCCGCCGTCGGGACCGCTCAGATGCAGCCGCTCGTCCGCTGCGAAACCGGCGAAACGGATGAAGGGGTGTGCCGCAAGATCTGCCGGTTCACACGGCAGCCCTTGCCGCTTGACATAGCCGGGAGCGGCCAGCAGGAGCCGCCGCATCGTCCCCAACCGGCGGGCGATGAAATTGCCGCTACCGATCTCGCCGATGCGGATGGAGAGATCCACACCTTCAGTCGTCGGATCGACGAAGCGGTCGTTCAGGGTCACATCGATGGCCAGAGCCGGATGCAGCCTCTGAAATTCGATGAGCAGCCTCGGCAATGTCATCTCTCCAAGCCCGTGCGGTGCCGCGATCCGAAACGTTCCGGTCAGCGACGTTTCAGCCGAAGCGACGGAAGCCTCGGCCTCCTCGGCTGCTTCGATGGCGCGCTTGGCATAGTCGTAGAACCGCGCCCCGGCGTCGGTCGCCTGTACCGAGCGGGTCGTGCGGTAGAGAAGCCGCGCGCTCAAATGTTTTTCCAGCTTTTCGACGCGTTCACTGACGGTGGGCTGACCGAGGCCGAGATCGCGCGCCGCGGCCGAGAGGCTGCCGCGTTCGACAACGCGGGTGAAGATGCGCATGGCAGAAAGCATATCCATGCCTGCATTCTATCGTCTTTTACGATAAATGACATCGCCGTTCGCTTCCTTCCAAAGCATATGCCGATCAACGATCTTCGGGCTGGTCAACAATCCAATCGGAGAACCAGTCTTGCAGACCAACATCATTCAAGCAGGCAACACACAGCCTCAGCCGTTCCAGGGCCAGAACATCGTCATCATCGGCGGCTCCTCGGGGATCGGGCTCGCGACCGCCAGGCAGGCCAAGGATGCCGGCGCAAATCTCTTTCTGGTATCCCGCAATCCGCAACGTCTTCGGGAAGCTGCCGAAGCAATCGGCGGCGCGGTCCAGATCGTCGCAGACATTGCCGCCCCACAGCCGGCAATATTTGCGGGGATCGAAAGGATCGATCATCTGCTGATCACGGCCGGAACGGTACACCTGCAGTCGCTCAAGGATCAGTCGGAGGCGGATCTCTCAAAGGTTGTCAGCGAGCGCCTGATCGGGCCCTTGCTCGCCATCAAGGCTGCGCTTCCCCTTCTGCATGCAGCAAGCTCGATCACCATGACTTCCGGACAATTCGCCTCCCGCCCCGCTGCCATCGGTGCGGTCGTGGCGGCGGCCGTCGCCGCGGTCGAGAGCACGGTTCGCGCCCTCGCCATTGAATTGTCGCCGATGCGCATCAACGCGGTTTCGCCGGGATGGGTGGATACCCCGCTGCTCGATGGCCTGATGGGCGAGGCCAAGCGGCAAGTACTCGAACAAACCGCCTCGACCCTGCCCAGCCGCAACATCGGCCAGCCGGAAGATATCGCTCAGGCCATTCTCTTCCTGATGGCCAACCGCTTTGTTACGGGAGAGGTATTGCATGCGGATGGCGGTGGCCGCTTGATATAATGGAGCCAAGGCTGCTTGGCCTTTGGTGCGGCTGTCCTCCTGTGGCATTCCATACTTGTCATGCAGACCGCAAAGCCGCTCAGCATTCTCAATTTTTGTCTGAAGGATCTCCTGCTTCACAATCTCCCGCGCGAGGCTTCTTTCCTCGCGGTGAATATACCTATGCGCCACATTCACGATCCTAATCCGAGTGTCCTACCAAGGGCTCGTTTGAGGTCGTATTGAAGTGAGAGCTCGGTGTTTCGAGTTCTATCGACAATCCGCGCGACAGCTTTGATCTGATCAATAACGCCTGGGGTTTCTGAGCCAGCCCACAGATCTTCCTTCCAATTGCGGCTGTGCATGGACCCAACGCGCACTTCATCAATAGAGGGGCGTGGTGAGGATTCCGCAGTCTTTGAAAGTGCCGCCGGTCCCGATGCATGGAGACCGACGACGGCGTCTGATATCAGCGAATCCAGTTGTTCCACTGTTCCAGCAGTTCGGCGGCGTGATCGTTAATCCATTTGGCATCCGGAACGACGATGCTATCGCGTATGTCCTCGGCGCTCGGCATTTGATCGCGAACTGCCTGGGGCATTAAGGTGATTGCTGCGCTGCTCGGCGGCGTGCAAAGCAAGGCTTCGCAGACCTTGGCCTGACTATCAGGGGAGTCCAACCAGAAGGCGATTAGCTTTAGCGCATTTTCCCGATTGGGAGCGCCTTTGATAACGGTGAGGCGATCGCCCACCAGAAACGCTGCTTTGTTCGACCAGGCAATCGAACGCCCTTCGGACTTGAGCGCGCTTGCTCTCGTCAGCCAGATTTGCCCAACGCTGTAGTCCTTCGCGCGAAAGCCCTGAACGCTCTGGTCACCGGTTTTCCACCAGAGAGAGATCGATGGCCGTAGTTTATCGAGCTTCTTGAATGCGCGGTCGACGTCAAGCGGGAACAGATTCTCGCGCTTGACCCCGTCCGCCAGAAGCGCGGCGGCCATGACCCGCCATGGATCATCGAAATTGGGGAATGAACGTCCACCGGGGAATTTGGTCGTATCCCACATGTCAGCCCAGGTCATCGGTTGGCTGCCCTTGAACGCCTGCGGATCGTAGGTCATCAGAGTGGCCGTCGAAAAAAGCCTGACACCGGCTGGGATACAGGCGTCAGGAACCAGATCCTGGCGATCCTTGTACTGCGCGCAAAAATTGTCGAGCGGTTCGGAAATGGCGAGATGATCCTGCGAACTGACCTGGATTTCACCGTCTGGATAGAGGTCCCAGGTCACGTTGCCCGTCTTGACCATCGCTGTCGCCTTGGCACGCATCTCTGCGTTGGTCGCCGCGACGGAGACGACCTGGATACCGGTCTTGGCCGTGAACGGATCGAACCACCATTTCCGCAGTGCCGCATCATAGGCGCCACCTGTCGTAGCAATCACGACCTGATCACTGGCAAGTGCTGGGCGAGGCATTCCGCCTCCAATGAAAGCGGCTGCGCCGAGCATAGCAATGCCGCTCAGCCGGATGGCTGTCTTTATTATCATCAATGTTTCCCTCTTTATGAAATATCCCGCTTGAGGCGGATGTTCAGCCGCTATTGCTGCTCCTGGCGGCCGTTCAGGAGATGGATTGCGCCCATCAAAAGCAGCGAAACGGCGACAACAATGGCCGAAACGGCGGCAATGACAGGCGTCAGGTTGAAGTCTATGTCTTCGAACATTTTCCGGCTGATCGTCTTTCCGCCGGTGTCGGAGATGAAGAACGATACGGTCGCTTCGTCGAAGGACGTCAGGAAGGCAAAGACGGCGGCGGTCGCGACGGCCGGGGCGAGGTTGGGCAACGTCACTCCAAAAAACGCCCTTAGCCGGCTCGCTCCGCAACTCAGGGCCGCCAATTCCAGAAGAGGGTCGATTCTTTCGAGCGCCGCGGAGACGATGACCACGACGAACGGGACGGCCAATACCGAATGCGCAAGGACGAAGCCAGGCAGGTTGCCGGTCAGTTGTAGCGGAGAGAAGACGAGGTAGAGCGCTACGCCGAAGACGATCGGCGGCACAATCATCGGTCCGAGGCAGAGCACTTGCAACAACGCTTTGCCCGGCAGCTTGCCGCGGACGAGAGCGATCGCTGCCATCGTGCCGACGATCGTTGCCACGACGGTAGTTGCGGCGGCGATCTCAAGGCTGAAGATGGTCGCAATCCGCCAGTCGGGGTCGGATAGATAGGCTTCGAACCAGCGCAGCGTCAGCCCCTGCGGCGGGAAGGCGATATAGGAGGCGTCGTTGAGGGCCAGTGGCACGACCAGCAGCGTCGGCAGCACGAGAAAGAACAGCACTGTCGCGATCACGAGGTCGGCCGAGCGCCTCACCATCTGCCGCCAGACGGCGCTGCGACGACCGGCGCCAGACGAATGCGATGTCAATCGTTGCGCCAGGGGTTGGGATTCAATGGACACTGTTCAAACCTTTGCTGAAAGAGAGCGCGCGTCGGAAGACCATGACCAGCAGCAATGTCGCAACCAGCAGGATCGCCGACAAGGCGGCGGCGAACGGCCAATCCAGCAGGACGATTGTCTGTTGGCCGATCAGGGTCGCCATCATCAGCGCGCCCGGTCCTCCGACCAGCGCAGGCGTGATGTAAAAACCGATCGCAAGAATGAAGCAGATCACGCAGCCGGCGAAGACGCCCGGCAGGCTGAGCGGAAAGGTCACCCGCCGAAAGGCAACCATCCGGCCGGCACCGAGATTGCGCGCCGCCTGCTCATAGGCGCTGGGGATCGAGCGCAGTGCCGAATGGATCGGCAAGATCATGAAGGGCATCAGCACATGTGTCATGGCGACGATGACGGCGCCCTCGGTGTAGAGCATCTTCAGCGGCGCAGAAATAAGACCCATGTCAAGGAGCAGGTTATTGATGATGCCATTGCGCCCCAGCAAGACGATCCACGCATAGGAACGGACAAGCACGGAGGTCCATAGCGGGATGAACAGGCATGCCATGCCGAGCTTTGCAAGCCGGCCTCGCATGTGCGCGATGGCATATGCGGTGGGATATCCGATTGCAAAACATGCGAAGGTTACGACCGTCGCGATCCGGAATGTTCTGAGAAGAACCTGCATATAGAGCGGATTCTCGAAGGCGCGACGATAGGGTTCGAAAGGGGCTGCTTCGGAAAGGCTGATGCCGACGAGTCGCAAAACCGGATAGACGAAACCTGCCGCCAGCAGGATGAGCAGCGGCAGGATTAGCAGGATCGCCAGCAATGGAGAATAATGGCGGCTCGATCCGGTCAGGAGCCCGCGAAAAGTTGACGCTGCAGATTGTCTTGCGAGGGATGAGGTCATGGCTAGGCCTCCAAATTCGCAAACAGACGCAAGGCGTTCGATTCAGCAATGACATCGACCAGATCGCCCCGGCGGAAACTTGCGGCTACATGCCCAACAGGCATCTGAATCTGGAGCAGGCTGTCGTCACCGCTCTGGGTTCGAACAAAAAAGAGAAAAAACGAACCCGCAAACACGGCTGCGTCTACGGTACCGGTCAAAATGGCGCCGCGGTCACGGCCGTGCGGCGCAAGTGACAGTCGTTCCGGGCGCACGGCAACGCTGACTGTCTGCCCGAGCGGGAAGGGGTTAACCTCGTCCTCGGCAGGCGCCGTAGCAACGACATTGCCGCCTCGCAGCCGCACCATGTGATTTCCATTCTCTCGTCCCAGGTAGCCGGCTTCGAGAAAATTCATGCGGCCAATGAAGTCTCCCACGAAGGCGGAGACGGGTGAGCGATAAAGTTCGAGCGGTGATCCGACCTGGGCTAGGCGTCCGTTCGCCACCACCGCCACACGATCGGACATGGTCAGCGCCTCCTCCTGGTCATGCGTGACGTAGACGACTGTTGCTCCGAGCCGCTGCTGAAGGCCTTTGATTTCCAATTGCAGCGTCTCGCGCAGCTTCTTGTCGAGGGCGCCGAGCGGTTCGTCCATCAACAGGACCGGTGGTTCAAAGATGATGGCCCGGGCGACGGCGACGCGTTGTTGCTGGCCGCCGGATAGCTGGTGCGGATATCGGTCACCGTATCCGTCGAGATGCACCTGTGCCAACGCCGCTTCCACCTTGCGGCGAACGAGAGTTTCGTTAATGCGGCGCATGCGCAACGGAAAAGCAATGTTTGCCGCCGCCGTCAGATGGGGAAAGAGCGCATAGCGCTGGAACACCATGCCGATATTGCGCTTGTTCGGAGCCATGTAAGTGACATCGCGACGGCCGATCATGATCTGGCCGCTGCTGGGGCTTTCGAAGCCGGCGATCATTGTCAGAAGCGTGGTCTTGCCTGAGCCCGACGGTCCGAGGATCGACAAGAATTCCCCCGCCCGGATTGTGAGTGAGACACCGTTCACGGCAATCGCCTTGTCGTATCGCTTTTCTAGTTCTTGCAGCGTAAGCGCTTCGCCAATCAAAGTTCCTCTCCTTTTTGTTTTCGTTTTCAGGCACGCGTGGACATGCGGCTTTACCGGCTGGCCTGTGCCGGCGATGATCTGTTCGCAGCCCATTTTCGCGAACCGAACTTTCCGAAGACGCGAATTTACAAAGATGGTATGACGTTTGATGTCACATAACGTTCGCAACGGCGTCGCTTTTTGTTTTTGTTGCAACAAATTTGCGAAGTTGTCAAAGGAATTTGGAGGAATTGCGTGGAAAAACCACCGGAAGACGAGGGAAGCTACCAGCATCAACCCAACCGATTGGGCGAAATGGCCTATCGCAATATGAAAGAGCGCCTTATCCGCGGGGCTTTTTCGCCCGGTGACAAGCTCACGGTGCGCGCAGTCTCGCAGATGCTGGATGTCAGTTCAACGCCGGCCCGCGATGCCATCAATCGTCTCGTCGTCGATGGAGCGCTGGTTTACTCTGGCCCGAAGACTGTCATCGTGCCGCATTTAAGGCTGTCGGACCTCGAGGAGATCACGCAGATGCGCTTGGCGCTGGAAGGATTGGCTGCGTCTTTGTCTGCCAAGGCGGTCAGCGATGCCGCACTCGCAGAATTAGAGATGATTCAAGCGAAAATTGACGCGGCTTTGGATGAGCGCCGTTATTTTGATGCGCTTTGGCACAACAAGGAGTTTCATTTCACGATCTATCGCCTGACCGGCATGCCCTATCTTTTGCAGACGATCGAGGCTCTTTGGCTGCGAGTTGGGGCATCGTTTAACGGTCTCTATCCTGTATTTGCAGAGACGCGTTATGGCGCGCGCAATCATCGTTCCGCTATCGAAGCGCTCACAGAAAAAGACGCCTCGGCTGTCCGCGCCGCGATTGAAAATGATATTCGAGACGGATTCCGGCAAATGAAAAAGGCCTGCACGGAACGCGATCGGCAGAATCTCTGTCGGCGCTGAAAATTTATGTTGCACTTTCCATGCCTTCATGTTTTTTTGTTGCAACAAAAATGTGAACGGGATGCGAACACGCATCTCTCGATTGGAGAGGGCAAGGCATGCTTCATCAGGATTTACTTTCATTTCGACGGGCGGCGCTCCGCTCGCGCTCGCAATATTTCTTCGAGCGCGGGCAACTCGTGTTTCCCGATGGAACCACTCGTGTCACCGTCGAGCGCGACCCCACGCCAACCTATATCGCCCGCGGTGAGGGCGCCTATCTCATTGACGTTGATGGCAATCGCCTACTTGATCTCAACAACAACTTCACCACGCTGATCCATGGTCACGGCTATCTGCCGATCGCCGACGCGGTTGCGGATCTTTTGCAGCGAGGGACCTGCTTTTCCAATCCGACCGAGCATGAGCTCGGGTTGGCGGAACTGCTTGTCCAACGCATTCCGGCAATCGAGCATATTCGCTTCGTCAATAGTGGCACAGAGGCCGTCATGTTTGCGATCAAGGCGGCGCGTGCCTTCACCGGCCGGTCGCGCATCGCACGTGTCGAAGGTGCCTATCATGGCGCCTATGATTGGGCCGAGGTAAGCCAAAGCGCTGCGCCGGCCTCCTGGGGACCTGATGAGGCGCCGGCGGCGACGACCGCCTACAGGGGCGCACCACAAAGCGTTGCCGAAGAAGTTGATGTGATCCGCTTCAACGACATTGAAGGCCTGGAGCGGCGATTGGCTGTATCAGGCAGGGACCTTGCGTGCATTCTGATCGATCCGATCCCGAGCAGGGCTGGGTTGATCGCACCGGATCCAGCCTTTGTCGAGGCGATTTCCATCCTTTCGCGACAATATGGTTTTCTCGTCGTTGCTGACGAGGTTCTCAACCTGCGGCAAGGGTATCGCGGCGCGTCGGCGCGGTTTGGGCTTGAGCCCGATCTGGTCGCTGCTGGAAAGATCATTGGCGGCGGTTTTCCGGTGGGCGCTGTCGGCGGCCGCATGGAGGTAATGGAGGTCTTCGCAGGCATCGGCGCCAAGCCGGCTCTGCCGCAGGGTGGCACCTTCTCGGCCAATCCAGTGTCGATGGTAGCTGGGCGCGTCGCCATGGAAGCGCTGACGCCGGCAAGCTTTGAGCGACTGGAGGAGATGGGTACACGCGTGCGCAATGGTCTTTGTGCCGCAATCGAGGGCCGTGAGGCGCCTTTTTCTGTGACCGGATCCGCTTCGCTTTTCCGCATCCACCCCAAGCGCCAGGCGCCCCGCGACTATCGGCAAGCCTTCCCGACGTCGGAGCAGAACAGTTGGATGACCAATATGACGCGCCATTTTCGCTCCCTTGACATTCTCCTTCCCTTTGGGGCTGCCGCCTGCCTCTCCACAGCAATGACGAATTCCGATCTCGACCTGATCGTCGAAGCCTTCGGCGATTTCCTTGACACTTATGAAACAGATTTTGATGGGGCAAAGGCATGACTGCGGAGACCTTGGAAACCGTCGCTGAGTGCTTAGCTCGCTCGCTGCTGCGCCATGACGTCACACATATATTTGCGCAGAGCTTGCCGTCAGCGCTCATTCTCGCCGCCGAATCCGCCGGCATTCGTCAGATTGCCTATCGTCAAGAAAACATGGGCGGCGCGATGGCTGACGGTTATGCGCGGCGCTCCGGAAAAATCGGTGTGGTGGCAGCTCAGAATGGACCTGCGGCTACTCTGCTGGTGCCCCCGATGGCTGAGGCGCTGAAGGCAAGCGTTCCGATTGTCGCGCTCGTGCAGGAGGTCGAGCGCGATCAGATGGACCGGAACGCCTTTCAGGAACTCGACCATATCGCCCTCTTCCAATCCTGCACGAAATGGGTGCGCAGGATCATGGTGCCGGAACGGATCGAGGACTATATCGATGCCGCCTTCACCGCAGCCGCCTCCGGTCGGCCCGGACCCGTGGCATTGCTGCTACCCGCCGATTTGTTGCGTTCAGAGCTTGCCGTCAGGTCGCCAGCGCGGTCTCTCAATCTTGGGCATTGGCCCCTTGATCGCTCGTGCCCCGATCGCACGACGCTGCAAACGGCCGCAAATATGATTTCGCACGCCAGAAATCCGGTAGTGATCGCAGGCGGTGGCGTCCTCGGTAGTCATGCTTGCGATGAACTGGCTGTTTTGCAGGAGATGGCAGCGCTTCCTGTCTTGACCACCAATATGGGCAAGGGCGCCGTCGACGAACACCATTCCCTTTCAGCGGGGGTCTTGGGATCGCTTGTTGGTCCGCGCTCACTCGGACGCCATACCGCCGCATTGGTCAATGGTGCCGATCTTGTCATCCTGATCGGAACGCGTACCAACCAGAACGGCACAGATAGCTGGCGACAAATTTCTGCTGGCACGCAGGTAATCCATATCGATGTCGACCCTCAGGAAATCGGCCGCAATTATCAAGCTCTGCGTTTGGTCGGTGATGCCCGAGAGACGCTGCGAGAGCTTATTCATGCGTTGAAGGAATGCGACCTGTCTCAACGCTGGAATCATCGAGCCGCTGTCGTTGCCCGTATTGCCGAATGCTGGCGGCGGTTTGAGGAGGACCGACATCAGTTTGTTCACGCCACGTCATCATCAATTCGCCCCGAACGCATCATGGCGGAATTACAGGCGTCATTGACATCGCAAACCACCATTGTTGCGGACGCGAGCTATTCATCAATGTGGGTCGTTGGTCAGTTGCGCTCGCTTGCCCCCGGAATGCGGTTTCTTACGCCACGTGGACTTGCGGGACTGGGATGGGGGCTGCCGCTTGCGCTGGGCGCAAAGGCTGCACTGCCGGATCAGCCTGTCGTTGCCCTTGTTGGTGACGGTGGGTTCGCGCATAGCTGGGCGGAAATTGAAACAATGGTGCGGTGCAATCTGCCGATCACCATCATCCTTCTCAATAACGGCATCTTAGGCTTCCAGCGGGATGCGGAGACCGTAAAGTTCGGCCGTTTCACATCGGCTTGCCATTTTGCGCCCGTCGATCATGTGCAAATCGCTCAAGCCTGCGGATGCCCAGCAGTCCGCGTCGAGGATCCGCGCGAGCTTAAAGCCCATTTGCAGGTTGGATTGGCAGGGAAGGTACCACTGCTCATCGAGGTTATGACAGACCCACAGGCCCACCCGGCTTTATCTCTGTTTGCCGGTATGGACGAGGCGGCATGATGTCGGAGCCGTCTCGCATCGCGGTAGTGACGGGAGGAACAAGCGGCATTGGACTGGCGACGGCGCGAAAACTGCTGACGGCGGGGCATCGTGTGGCTGTCTTCAGTCATCGCGCCGACGTGGTCGCAGAGGCAAGCGCGTCGCTTTCTGCCGAATTCGACCCCAGTCAGGTTGTGGCCCGTGTCGTCGATCTGGCGAAGCCGGCCGCGATCACTCATTTCTTCGATGAACTCCGGTCCATCTGGGGCATTGCGGATATTCTGGTCTGCAACGCCGGAATATCGCCGAAAGGGCCAAATGGCTCGCGACGGTTCGAAGATGTGGGGTTGGATGAGTGGAACGAAGTGCTGGCGGTGAACTTGACCGGCGCGATGTTGTGCTGCCAGGCGGTGGTCGGTGGTATGCGACAAACAGGTTTCGGACGCATCGTTCTGGTCGGATCGCTTGCGGGGCGTACGCGTCCTCATGTGGCTGGGCCAGCATACACTGCCAGCAAGGCGGGGCTGGCAGGTCTGATGCGTACCCTTGTGGGACCATTTAGTCCTTTTGGGATCACCGTCAATCTGGTGGCGCCCGGCAGAATTTCGACACCTTTGATCGGAGATCCTCATACCCCGACAAATCGAGAAGCCGTCGGGCGCATCCCGGCCGCCCGGCTTGGAACGCCGGAGGAGGTCGCTGCCGTCATCGCATTTTTGGCGTCAATGGATGCCGGTTTCGTTAACGGGGCAATCATCGATGTCAATGGTGGTGAATACGCGCCTGCCTAGGGCGACTGCGCGTCCGGCGCGTTCAGCCGCAAGAACTCCGAAGGGATGAGCGACATGAATTTGGCTGAGTGCAACAGGGTCCTCATTTGGACTGCGGATGCAGAGCTGTTCCTGCCCTTCAGCTATATTCTGAAGATGGAGGGTTTTATGCCGTTACTCGCCTGTAGCGCCAACGACGTGCTGGAATCATGTGCGAACGGTGTGACCCATGCCATTCTCCTGGATTGCGCCGATGAAACCCAAGATGCTGTTTTCCTCTGTCGCGAGGTAAGACGATCTGCTCGCGGTAACGAAGTGCGTTTGATTGCTCTGCTCCGAGACGGAGGGCAGCTGATTCACCTCGCCTTGCTACGAGCCGGTGTCGATGACTGCCTCGTCAGACCGCTTTCACCAGAGAAATTGCTGACGTCGCTCAGACAGGCAAAACCGGGGAAAGTCAAAATGTCAGATGTGGAAATGACCACAATACCAGCAAGCTTTGGATTCGAGATCGATACCGAGGGTCGTCGTGTTCAGTGCAACGGTCAGAATGTCGTTCTATCGCCCATCGAGATCAAGATCCTATCCCACTTGGTCGGGAGAGCGGGGCAACTTTGCAGCCGCTCCGAATTGATCGCATCGGCCTGGCCGCCTACCGCCGAAGTCACGCCGCGGACTGTGGATGTTCACATTGGCCGCTTGCGCAGGGCGCTGGCGGAGCGGCTTGGATACGGTGACGCCATCCGCACCGTCCATGCCGCTGGCTATGTATTAGAACCAAGGGGCTTGCGAAAGGCACCGCGTCTTTGACGGGCATGTCGTCACCGACATGAATTCCGTCATCACAATCGTCAGGATAGTAGCCGTCGAGGTCGACGGTCATGCTCCTGCCCTGATAGGTCACGACGAACGGGCGCCTGTCACGGTCCAGCGCCGGCGTCGATCCCGCGGGCGTCATCGTTGTGGACCCGAAGCGTCGATCTTTTCCGAGAGCCAGATCTTGATGAGCGACTGATAGGGCACGTCGCGCTTGCCCGCCGCGACCTTGATCCGCTCAAGCAGCGCGTTCGGCAGCCGCAGCGAGATCGATGTGGAGGATGGTTTCAGGTTCGGAAGACGCACACGCTCCGCCTTGCTCCAGTCGATATGATCGTCGGAATCCGGGCTCTCCCAGAAGGCGCGTTCTTCCGCTTCCGTCTTGAACTCCGGTACTGGCTTAAGCGTCTTGCTCATAATAGCTCCGCTCCTTGCGGCTCATGTCCCGGGCCGAGATCACCCGTATCTTCGTCTCGTTTTGCCGAAGCGTGAAAGTGATATGCAGCAGCCTCCCATCGTCGGTGCGCCCGAGAGGGTGGATGCGTCGCTCCTCAGCGCTGTGCCTTGCGTCGGGAACCATTAGCAGTGGTTCGTTGAAAAACACCTGCTCCGCTTCGGCCTGGCTGACGTCATGCTTCTCGACACTCTTGCGGGCATTTTCCGCGTCCCAGTCGAAGCCGGTGATCCGTTCCCAATCAATCATTGTTGTATATTTCCATAATATACAACGATTTCAAGGGCGAGACGGCGAAAGGGGAAAGCGTTGGAGAAAAAGAAAGAAAAATCCACTCCCAGACTGGCCGATCCGGCAGCGCTGACGCTTAACCGCGGTCTGACGCGCGATCCCGGCCCGTCGTCCTTCGCAGGGCTGATGCCCCGCTTGGTAGGCCCTGCCTCTTCAGAAGACGCGTCAGCAAACGCTTGGCTGCCTTGGTGTTGCGGGGCGTCTGGACGATCTCGTCGAGCACACAGCCATCCTGATCGACCACTCAGGAGATCGGCGCTGTCTTCGGCAACGTCGCCCCAGCGCCCGGCGGCGAGGAAAACCGAAAGGTCATCCTCAAGGCACGGAAGAGGATGTCCGCATGCGAGGCTGTCATCAGGACGGTGCATACGTCGAGCTACACATTCGATCCGCCGCCCTTTGGCACAAATATGATTGTGAGCTGACACTCCGGCGGCAGCATACCTCCGCAAATTCCGCAGTTAAATGGTGATGCGAGCAGGGGGAGTCGGCCTATGCATCCCCAGACCAGAGACACTCGATCGGAAACGGAGTTACCTACTGCTTGTAACGGTGGGAAAATCAAACTGATTTCTTTGATACGCTTTTGTTGGCTTTTGCGAGGCTTTCCAAGCTCTTCTATTTTGGCTGAAAGCTCCGCAACCTCTCTAAAATCTGCGGGGAAATCTCAAATTGGCGTGCCTTGCCCCGCCCCATCGAATTTTTGACGAATGTCTCCGTGAGCATGCCGCGCGCGAGCAGCGGCTCGATGACTTCGGAGACGCCCATGCGCGTCAGCTTCGTAATTTCCACTATATTTGAGATAGTTAAAGCCTGATGCCCCTGATGCATGATGTAGAGGATACTCATCATGCCGACCTGCTTCAGTCGGGATTGCGGTGTCTCGTCTTCCTTCGGGTTGTCCATGATCTCATGCAGGATGAAGGCTGCGAACGAAAGACTGTGCAATTGCGTGTTAAGAGTGCTTGTCATCGTTTTAACTGCATTGTATACGTTAGTATAAGCGACGACGGAGCCGTGGTGCTTAGTCGCCAAGATCGCGTTATGCCGTCACATCGAGAGGTTCTGCTCATGAAAAGCCTTCTGATTGGAATGGTCTTCGCCACTGCTGGCGGCAGCTTTATATACAGCATTTCAGAGAGTCATGCGCGAGCCGATGACTGGGGATGCCAGGTTATCTTATGCCTTTCCAATCCAGGTGGTGCGACGCAATATTCCGAGTGCCGTCCACCCATCGACAGGCTTTGGGAAGAGCTGGCGGAGGGACATTCCTTTCCAGCCTGCAGCGGTGTCGGCTTCCGTGCCTCCCAACCGGGATACGATCCCTATTATTGCAATGACGGCTATAATCTGACTACGCGATATGGCGACCGCGGGCAGGAGGCGACCTGCGTCTCCACGACGCTTCAAAAGGTCAACGATCGCTTCTGCAGCTCCGATAAGGACAGTGCTCCGGACAATAGCGGGTTGGTGATTTCGGCCCGATGGCGGCGTGATGGTCGGCATCTCGAATGCGTAGCATATCCGACATTGCAACCAAACAGGCGATCGCAACCGCATTATGTCGACGTGACCATCGATGGCGTCGGCAGCCAACGTGTGTGGTATTGACCCATGGCGGTTGCCTTCACCGATCTTGCTGAAACTTGTGCGCCGGCGGTTGCTGTAGAAACCCTAGCGGCCGTCGTCAGTTTGGAGAGCAATTTCCAGCCTTTCGATATCCGCATCAATGCCGATCTGCCGTTTGGCCAGCAGCCGAAGAGCAAGGCGGAGGCTATCGAAGCGACGACAACACTGATGGCCGAGCAGCATCGGGATCTCCAGCTAGGGCTTGGCGGCATCAGGATTGAGGAGCTGCGCAAGCTTGATCTCACAATTTCCGATGCCTTCGATCCGTGCCTAAATCTCAAGGCGACCGCGACGCTGCTCGACGGCTATTACCGTCTCGCCGTCCGGGCAGGTGCTGCGCCAGGGCAAGCCGAACACGTAATGCTGCAGTCCTACTACGGACGTTCCCATCCGTTGGTTGGCGAGATGGCGCAATATGATGAGCAGGTGCGGCGCGAGGCGAAACGGCTTTCGGCAAGATTGGCCTCGCTGGCAATAGCGCAGGCGCCTGATAAGCAGGACGCGCCCGACGCCAGGTCGCTTGCGACCACTTCCGTCCATGATTCCGAGGGGTCGCAGCCGCGCATGGCAAAGACGCCGTCCTGGGATGTGTTCAATGCGGCGCGTCGCTCGTCCGCGCTCGTTTTCCAAAGCGATCAACCGGAGCAGCCTGAATGATAACGAAGATCGACATCCGCGCATTCGCAGCAAGTGCCTTGATGGCCACCGTCTTTTCGGCAGCTATGATAGAGCCGGCCTTCGCCCAGAACCCCGGCGGCATCGAGACGGTGCTGCAGAATATCGTGAACATGCTTACGGGCAATGTGATGAAGCTACTTGCGACGATTGCAATCGCCATCGTCGGGATTGCCTGGATGTTCGGCTACCTGGATTTGCGAAAGGCAGCCTATTGCATTCTCGGTATCGGTGTCGCCTACGGCGCTCCGCAACTTGTCAGCACTCTTGCGGGCGGCTGACGGCGATGACCCAGGTGGCTGCGTTTGAAGAAGATATGCTGTTCCTCGCCTGCACACGCCCGGCAATGATCGCAGGTGTTACCATAGAAGCGATGGGCATCAATGTCATCGTGACGACCATCTTTTATATACTCGCCGGCTCGATCGCCTATGCGTTAGTCGGCGTGGTCTTCCACTTCATCTTCCGCGCACTCGTCAAACACGACCACAACGTGTTTCGCATCCTGATTGCCTGGGTCGAGACGCGCGGCCGCTCGCGCAACGGAGCCTTGTGGGGCGGCACTTCGCCGACGCCATTAAGGCTCATGCGGCGCTACGATGAAAGGGACCTCGCCCATGTCTAACATGTCCCGCCTCAAATCCCGTGAACTCGAGCCGGAAACGTTCATCCCTTATGTCCGACACGTGGACGAGACGGTGATTGCACTCGATTCCCGGGCATTAATAGTGATGATCGCTCTGGAGGGCGTGTCTTTCGAGACGGCCGATGCTTTCGACCTGAACAGCCTGCAGCGCAATCTCAATACGCTCTACCGCAATATTGCCGACGAACGTCTGGCAATCTGGACCCATATCATCCGCCGGCGCGACAACGCTTATCCCGATGGCGAGTTCGCCAATCCCTTTTCGGCAACGGTGAATGACAAATATCGCCAGCGCATGGTGGGCGAGGACCTGTTCCGCAACGATCTATATCTTACCCTGCTCTGGCATCCGGGCCGCGATCCGGCCGAACAGCTCGCAAATCTCCTGTCGCGGCTGCGCAAGGCCAGACGGACAGCGGCCGAGCTCGATGAAGACAGCCTGAAGCATCTGCACGACAAGGTGGCCGGTGTCACCGCGGGACTGCAACGCTTCGCCCCACGGGTGCTGTCCCTCTACGATCGCGACGGCATCCTCTTTTCCGAACCGAGTGAGGTGTTGCATCAGTTGGTCGGCGGCCGTCGCGAACCCGTGCCGTTGACGGAAGGCAGGATCTCCTCGGCGATCTATTCCGATCGGGTCATCGTCGGGCGCGAGACGGTCGAGATCCGCCATGAGGGTTCAAACCGTTATGCCGGCATGTTCGGTTTCAAGGAATATCCAGCGAGGACGCGCGGCGGCATGCTGGATGGCATTCTGACGGCGCCATTCGAGCTGATCCTGACGCAGTCCTTCGCGTTTATGTCCAAAACCGATGCGCGCACAGTCATGGGCCGCAAGCAGAACCAGATGGTCAGTTCCGGTGATAAGGCGGTCTCCCAGATCGAGGAGCTCGATGCCGCCATGGACGAGTTGGAATCAAACCATTTCGTGCTCGGTGAGCACCATCTGACGCTTTGCGTATTCGCATCCTCGGTAAAGGAACTGACTGACAATCTCGCCAAGGCGCGCTCACATCTGACCAATGGTGGGGCTGTCGTGGCACGCGAGGATCTCGGCCTGGAAGCTGCGTGGTGGGCGCAATTGCCAGGCAATTTTCGCTATCGCGCGCGTTCGGGCGCAATCACATCGCGGAATTTCGCCGCCCTCTCACCGTATCATTCCTATCCGCTTGGCCGCAAGGACGGCAATGAATGGGGACCGGCCGTCGCCATGTTGAAGACCGCGTCAGGCTCGCCGTTCTATTTCAACTTCCATTATGGCGACCTCGGCAACACTTTCGTCTGCGGCCCATCCGGCGCCGGCAAGACGGTGCTCGTCAATTTCATGCTGTCACAGCTCGAAAAGCATGATCCGCACATGGTCTTCTTCGACAAAGACCGCGGTTCAGACCTTTTCGTGCGTGCAGCCGGCGGCACCTATCTGCCGCTCAGGAACGGAGTACCGACGAGTTGCGCACCGCTGAAGGCGCTGGAACTGACGCCGCAAAACAAGGTGTTCCTGGCGCGTTGGATTGGCAAGCTTGTCGGATCGGCGGCGCGGCAATTTTCGGTCAGCGAAGTCGGCGACATCGCCTTGGCAATCGAAGGCCTTTCGGACCTTCCGCGAGAACAGCGCTCGATCGGAGCTCTGCGCACATTCCTCAACAATACCGATCCGGAAGGGATCGCAGCTCGATTGCGCCATTGGGAGCGGGGAGGGCCGCTTGGCTGGGTCTTCGACAACGAGACCGACGATATTGGCATTGGTGCCAAGTTCCTCGGCTACGACATGACGGATTTTCTCGACAATGAGGAGATTCGTACCCCGCTGATGGCCTATCTCTTCCACCGTGTCGAGCAATTGATCGATGGCCGCCGCATCATCATCGTCATCGACGAGTTCTGGCGCGCGCTGCAGGATGAAAGCTTCCTTGATCTTGCCCAAAACAAACTCAAGACGATCCGCAAGCAAAACGGATTGATGTTGTTTGCCACACAAAGCCCGCGTGACGCCATCAACTCCCCGATTGCGCATACGATCATCGAACAGTGCCCGACACAGATTTTCCTTCCAAACCCGCGGGGTAACCATGCCGATTACGTCGACGGGTTCAAGCTGACGGAACGCGAATTCGAGCTGATCTCACGCGAGTTGTCGGTCGAAAGCCGGCGGTTCATCGTCAAGCAGGGCCACAACAGTGTCGTCGCAGAGCTCAAACTCAACGGTTTTGACGACGAACTCGCGATCCTTTCCGGGCGGACAGCGAATGTCGAACTTGCCGACGCAATCCGCGACGAACTCGGAGCCGGCCAGGACGACTGGCTGCGGATATTCCAGCAGAGAAGGAGTATAGGCTGATGGTTCAGTGCAAAATGCTCTCCAGGACGGTGGTAGCGCTGTTCCTCTCGGCCCACGCTGCAGGTGCGCAGGGCATCCCGGTGATCGACCAAACCGCGATCGCCAAGCAGATCGAAAGCATCACCCAGCTCAAATCGCAGCTCGATGCATTGAACCAGCAGCTTCAGCAAGCGCAACAGCTTTACGGTTCGCTGAACAAGCTGACCAATATGGCTGATGTTGCCGGCGTCTTGAACGATTCTTCGATCCGAAAAGCACTGCCCCAGGATTTCTCCGCCATCGAAAGCTTGTTCAAAGGGTCCGGCTCGGGTGTGTTCGGCGACGCTGCTTCGAAATTCTTGAGTGACAATTCGACCTACAAGACAACCGCCAACGATTTTTATGCGCAGGAGCTATCGCGACTTCAAAACCGGAATGCCGGGCAGATGAGCCTCGGCCAGCAGATCTATGATGCCGCCACCAAGCGGATCGATGGCATCGATCAGTTGCGCCAGCAAATTTCCTCGGCGAGCGACGCCAAAGACATTGCCGATTTGCAGGCGCGGCTGCAGGCCGAGACGGCCTTTCTCCAGACCGACGTGCTCAGGATGCAAGGCCTGCGCATGGTTCAGCAAGCGCAGGTCCAGGTCGATGAACAGCGCAAGGCTGAGGATTGGCGCAAGCGCATGGATGCGATGGGAGCGGCCCTGCAATGAAATTTCTCGTTCTTTTCACATTCCTCATAGCCTTGGCCAGCTGTGGGAAAAAGGCGGAGCGCGTCTATTCAGTCGAGGAGCTGTCGGCTGATCAACAACTGCTGACAAATCTGATCGCAAAATGCCGTAACAATCCGGGCGAACTTCGAAGCACGCCGAACTGCATGAATGCCGAGGCGGCAGATTGGAAAAGCCGCCTCGAGCGTATGGGCAAGGCCCTCGGAGGCTAACGCATGTATCAGGTCTTTGCCTTCGTCGATGGACAGTTCAAGGCGCCGCTTGAGAGCTTCATATCCTCCGGGACATCGAATATCGCCAGTTGGGTCACCGGTCCGCTTACGGCGGCGTTGACGCTTTATATTATTCTCTATGGCTTCCTCATTCTGCGTGGATCAATCCACGAACCAATCATGGATTTTGCGTTTCGGGCGATGAAGCTCGCTATCATCCTTATGCTGGTTAAGAACGCCAGCGAGTACCAAACCTATGTGACCAACATATTCTTCGACACGCTGCCCAAGGAAATCTCACAGGCACTGAACTCTGGCACGATACCGAGCGCGTCCACCTTCGATAGCCTGCTCGATAAGGGTCAGAAATGTGCAGAGGAGATCTGGAAGCACGCCGTCTGGCCTGTCGACATTGTCACTGGCATTGAAGGAATGCTGGTCATAGTCGCGAGCTTCGTGGTGGCTGCGATCGGTTATATCGTCTCGCTCTATGCGCGACTGGCTCTCGCGATCGTGCTTGCCATTGGACCGATCTTTATCGCGCTTTCCATGTTCCAGGCAACGCGGCGTTTCACCGAGGCTTGGATCGGACAGCTTGCCAATTTCGTGATCCTGCAGGTGCTGGTCGTTGCGATCGGCTCGCTGCTCATAACCTGCATCGACTCTACTTTTGCTGTCATTGAAGGTTATAGCGACGTGCTGATGCGGCCGGTTGCGCTCGGCGCCATCTGCCTTGCCGCTCTCTACGTCTTCTATCAGCTTCCCGGCATTGCTTCCGCACTCGCGGCGGGCGGAGCCTCGCTCACCTATGGCTATGGGGCTGCGCGCGACGCGCACGAAGGCACCCTTGCAAGGAGCGCGACCCATGTCGCACGTGTAGCCGATCGAAGCGTGCGCACCGTCGGCCGTGGCCTCCGCTCAGACAGAGGCTGACCGATACAGAGTTTCAAACAGCGAAGAAATGGCTGGTTTAGTATGCTCCGAATACTTGTACTTCTATGCATCGCATCGGTTTTGAGTACTTGCGCCTCTCGTTCTCATTCCTTGCCCAAATGCGATGGCTATGCGCGCCGGCCACTCAATCGCGCGATGTGGCAATGGGACGGGGATAAGAGATTCTCGCAGCAGAAATTCAGTCCCGCGGCTGGGCCTGCAAGCACGCCGGCGTCTTTTGTCGAAGAGGAGGTGGATATTGCCCCAGCCGCTTTCGCGCATTTCGACCAAACGGATTCATATCGTCCTTGTGCGGGGCAGAACTGATGGTCACCACGGACAGCCTCAAAAGCTATTTCGATAAGGCTCGGCGCTTCGACCAGGACCGCATGATCCAGTTGGAGCGCTCTGCCCGTGTCGCCTGGTTCGTGGCCATTGCCGCGAGCGTTCTGGCCGCAGCGTCGATCTTTGCCGTCGCCGGGCTGACGCCGCTAAAGACGGTCGAACCTTTCGTTGTGAGGGTCGACAATTCGACCGGCATTGTCGATGTCGTCTCCGGGCTCACTTCGACGGCCGGGACCTATGATGAAGCGGTCACCAAATATTTTGCCGCCCGTTATGTCCGAGCCCGCGAGGGTTATGTCTGGAGCGAGGCAGAAGAGAATTTCCGCGCGGTTTCGCTGCTGTCGACCGCCTCGGAACAGACCAGGTTCACCGCCCTTTATCGTGGCAGCAACCCAGATTCTCCGCAAAACGTCTTTGGCCACGGTGCCACGTCGCGCATAAACATTGTTTCTATTTCGCTGATCAATAGCAACGTGGCTTCAGTTCGCTATATGCGCGCCATCACTCGTGGTGATGAGGTCCATACCACCCATTGGGTGGCGACACTCACTTTCTCGTACGTCAACGCTCCAATGTCCTCGACTGATCGATTGGTAAATCCTCTCGGCTTCGTTGTCAGCGAGTATCGATCCGATCCGGAGGCCATCAATTGAAACATCACTGCGCAATGGTTCTGATTATTGCCGCCAGTTCGTGGTCATCGCCCGTCCTCGGGCTTGAGACGCCACGCGGCGCTCCGCAGGACAATCGCATCCGCTTTGTTGACTATCAGCCCTATAACATCACCAAGGTCGTGGGCTCGCTACGCTCGTCCGTTCAAGTCGAGTTTGCCGCAGACGAAGAAATCGCCCATGTGGCGCTTGGAAATACTGTGGCGTGGGAGGTGGCGCCCGCGGGCAATATTCTCTTCTTAAAACCGCGGGAAAACCAACCACTGACAAACATCTCGGTGGTAACCACGCGGCGGGACGGTTCGACGCGCAGCTATCAAATGGAGCTGACAGTTCGGGATGGACCGCTTGCTTCCGGCCAGGACACCTATTTCTACGTCAAATACCGCTATCCTGCCGACGAGGCGGAACGCCGGCGGGAGCAGGCCGCAGCACAAACACAATCGGCGCTGGCGAGCGCGGCCGACAAGGTATTGGCGCTGCATGAGCAATACGGACCGCGCAACTGGCGTTACTCCGCTCAAGGTGCGGCAGCTCTCGAGCCACAGGCGATCTACGACAATGGCAAGATCACAACCTTCACCTTCCGCGGCAATCAGGAAATGCCGGCAATCTACATGGAAAACTCCGATGGGACCGAAAGCCTGGTGCCGAAGTCCGTGGACGGAGATCTGGTGCTCGTCCATGCGATCAGTCGCAAGTTCATCCTTCGGCGGGGAGGAGACGTGCTCTGCGTCTTCAACGAAGCCTACGACCCGGTCGGCATCAATCCGGACACGAACACCACATCGCCTTCGGTCGAACGTGTCTTGAAAGACCAGGCAGCAAATGCCCAGCAATAGGAGGTCACGATGACCGACGAGATCGTAGACCGGATTCCGGGAGAACGTGCCGAGACAGAAGCAAGCCGTGCGGGTGACCGCAATCCGCTCCTTAAGCGCGGCGCCATTGTCGTGGCGATGGTAGCTTTTGTGGGGTTTTCGCTGTGGTCGATGCACGGCCGGCAAAGGGCCGATGTTAGTCAGCCCGATCGTGTCGTTATCCGCCAGACCTCGGATTTCGAACCTGCTAAGGAGGAACCGAAAGCGGCAGCACCTCTTCCGGAAGTGCAACTGCCGACACCTGTGGCGAAGGACCCGGCAATCTCCGCCGAGGATCCCTTGCTCGACTCTGCCCGCCGCGCGCCCGTGATGGCTTACAACGCACCACAGACTTCCACACGGCAGCGTGACAGAGGTTCCCCCGTGGACGCGGGTTCCAACTATCTTCCTTTTTCGGCAAACCCTGGTGGCCTCAACGGGCAAGTGGAAAATGAGGATCAGCGTTTCAACAGGATGTTGACGCCGACGCATCTGGAGGGATCGCGGGCCGGCACGCTCGGCAACCGCGACTTCGTCGTGGCGATGGGCACTTCGATCCCTTGCGTGCTTGAGACCGCACTTGCCTCCGATCAGCCAGGCTTTGCCAGCTGCGTTATCAACCGCGATGTGCTCTCAGACAATGGTCGTGTGGTGCTCATGGAAAAGGGCACCCAAGTCGTCGGCGAATATCGCGGCGGCCTTAATCGTGGCCAGAAGCGCCTCTTCGTACTCTGGAACCGCGCGAAAACGCCGAAAGGCGTTATTATTACACTTGCTTCACCTGCGACCGATGCACTCGGGCGTGCCGGCATGGATGGCTATGTCGACACACATTGGTGGGAGCGCTTCGGCAGCGCCATCCTGCTGTCCATTGTCGGCGATGCCACGACTTATGCCAGCAATCGGCTTCAGGATAGCGATGTGCAGACGCAGAATACCACGACAGCCGGCCAGCAGGCCGCGGCCATCGCGGTGGAGCAGTCGATCAATATCCCGCCAACGCTCATGAAAAATCAGGGCGAGCTTGTGTCGATCTTTGTTGCCCGCGATCTCGATTTCTCCGGCGTTTATAGCCTGCGCATCACCGAACCGCGTGCCCAGATCCTTGATCGAGCGACATTGGCGGATTTTACCCCTCGATCCACATTGGCGACAAAGTAGGAGAAGCAAACGGGTATGGCGGAAGCTTCCCATGTCGGTGTTGTCCGTGAGTTGCTTTCGCCCTTGTCGCAGTTCCTGCAGGACCCCTCGCTCTACGAGATCGTGATCAATAGGCCAGGGGAGGTGCTGACGGAAGGAGCGGGCGGGTGGCAAAGCTACGAGGTGCCAAGCCTCACCTTCGAAAAGCTCATGCGCCTTGCGCGCGCCGTGGCAAGCTATTCCAATCAGGCAATCGACGAGGAGCGTCCGATTCTCTCGGCCACACTTCCCGAGGAGGAGCGGATACAGATCGTAATCCCGCCGGCAACGCTAAGCGGAACGGTGAGCATCACAGTTAGAAAGCCGTCATCGGTGACATTGACACTGGCGGACCTCGATCGTGATGGGCTGTTTTCCGAAGTCGCGTCGACGAATAACCGTGTTGAATCCTCCGACAGGAGGCTGGATGAACTCCGTGAAGCTGGCAAATACGCGGAGTTTCTGCGTGAGGCCGTACTGGCGCGCAAGAACATCATCATCTCGGGTGCAACCGGATCGGGCAAGACCACCTTGTCGAAAGCATTGATCCAGCACATTCCGGAGCATGAGCGGGTCATCTCGATCGAGGATACGCCGGAACTGGTCATCCCCCAGCGCAATCATGTTCGGCTGCTTTATTCGAAGGGAGGTCAGGGGCTGGCGAAAGTCGGCGTGAAGGACCTACTCGAATCTTGCCTGCGGATGCGGCCCGATCGCATCCTTCTGCAGGAATTGCGCGATGGTTCTGCCTTTTACTATATTCGGAACGTCAATTCTGGGCACCCGGGATCAATCACGACGGTGCATGCGGATTCTGCGCAGTTGGCACTTGAACAGTTGACACTGCTGGTCAAGGAATCCGAAGGCGGACATGATCTTGAGCGTGACGATATTCGCGAGCTTCTGAAAATCGCCATAGATATCATCATTCAATGCAAGCGGATCAACGGGCAGTTTCGAGTGAGCGAAATCTATTTCGAGCCTTCTGCGAACCAATCCGAGGGAAGGATTGAAGGCGCTGAGCCGCGGTAACGTTCCTGCCACCGAGATTGAAGATTGCGCCGTCAAACCTCGGTCGGCATCACTTAGGTTGAATCGGCCGGCGGGATCCGAACCTCGTTACCGGGGGGCCGTAGATTCCGTCTCGCCTCTCTCCTACTGCGTGACCAGTTCACCGCTGGCACGGTGCCTGCAAGGCCGACCATACTTGGTAGCACTGGAGGGAAGCGACGTCATTGAGTATTGCTGTCTAAACCGGGCGATGGTCTTTTCGAGGCGAACCTGTGGCCTCTTGATCGGCAACTGTCCTAAGACGCTGCCTGCGCTGAGAAAGCCGAGGGCACCTGCAAGCAGCAGGCTGCGATCCGCGGCGGGACCGATCAAGGGATTTTCGCGCATCTGAAATGCCAGATAATTCCGCGCTGCACCCCGTCGAACAGACTATTGACGCCAAGCGCGCCTGTCGGGAGTCCAAATTAAAGCACCTATGTGCGTGAAAACCGAAGGGGTAGTGCCAGCGGTCGACCAACCGTTTACGCAAATCTTCAAACCGGCGGGCACGGCTGGCTTTAAGCCGCTACCCATTGTTGAGTGTTTTTCTGCTCGATTCTCAATCTGCCGACCTCTGCCAAATATGACGCACGATCGAACGCATGGCGCCGGGGCTGCGGCCGTTGTCGACCAATCCAATGGCTGATCTCGAAACCCTATTCCGACGTGCATTGTTCGCCTGGTTCATCGCGGATGGTGACATGCATCTTAAGAATCTGGCGCTTCTGAAGATCGCGGAACCTCGATCGCACCGGTTTACTTCTGTGCAGTTTATAATGCGATCACAAGCCGAGTATTTCCCGGTCTCGCCGGCGATCGCATGGCGCTAAAACTCAAGGGCAAGGACGATCGCCTGACACTTGCACGGACTATCGATCTGCCGGCCACGCGAGCCGAAGCGTTGATGTCGGAGCTGGCTGTACGTTTGGGCGACGCAGTACCTGGCGTTGCGTTGCCGGAAGGAATGAGGGATCCAAGGATTTGCCCGTTTCTGCGGCGCGACGTTGACAGACCAATAGTCCATATGGTGTGTCCTTTGTCCGAGGACGAAGGACGAGAGAGCACGCTGACCGGATCTGGACGCTCGGCAATATCGGCCGTCGTGCGTCGGGAGATCACGGCTCTGCCACCGGCCGGTGGCTTGATACGCTCTCGCGCGAGTCGCCATTGACGCCCGGACACCCGGATCGAAGCTATGAAAATCGGAGGATGGCTAAAATCAGATAGCCAAAGTCGAACGCTGGTCCCTTCGGGGCGCGCTGCCCGACCCCCGACGGAGCAAATGACCGCGGCCAAAGATTCGATTCAGCTCAATGCTCGTGTCTCAACCCGTCTTAAGGCAAAAATGTCTATCTTGCCAAATTTTGCCATTATAGCTATGGGTATTCATATGACCACAATGAACATTTCTCTCCCGGACCATCTTAAGAGCTTCGTTGATGAGCAGGTCGCGGGGCGTGGTTATGGGACGAGCAGCGAATATATCCGCGAATTGATTCGGCGAGATCAGGACCGTCTTATTTTGCGCGGGCTGTTGATTGACGGAGCATCGTCTGTACAATCTGATCCCGCCGATGGGCGCTATTTCACCGAATTGCGTGATCGTGTGCGTCGTCGGCACAGCAAGTGACAAACAAATCCATCGTCCCTCGGGAATTGGCTCGCAGTGATGTCGAAGCGGCGGTTGACTGCTATGTACTCGAGGCTGGAACCGAGGTCGCGCTTGGCTTTATTGACGCTTTAGAGGCAGCTTATGACCTGATCGCAAGGCATCCGGAATCGGGATCGCTGCGATATGGATACGAGTTGGGCTTGCCTGACCTGCGCAGCATTTCACTGAAACGATACCCCTATATCGTCTTTTATCGTGATCAAAAAGATCATGTTGATGTGTGGCGTGTGCTTCATGGGAAACGGGACATTCCACAGTCGATGCACGACCCTGAGAATCATTGATTATTAGGACAGATTTGCAGCTGCAGATTTTCCAGACGGTTCGAATCCCATATGCAAACCAGATCTCGAACGAGGCCTCAGGTTCTGCTCCCATCAAGGCGACCAAGGCCCAGGCGCTGGTTACCGACCTCGTCATAATGGACGCGGATCCTGCAGCCGACGCGGAGGCGCTTGAACGCCTGGCACTCTGGGCGCTGCGACGCTACGCGCCGATCGTTGCCGCCGATCCGCCGGATGGACTGGTGATCGACACGACCGGCGCTGACCACTTGCATGGCGGTGAGGAACTCATGCTGTCGGGCATGGTCAACCGCTTCTTCCATTCCGGCATTGTTGCGCGCGCGGCGGTCGCCGACACCTGGGGTACAGGCCGCCGAGCAACGGGGTCGGCGCGGCGGTCGCCAGGCCGTCGTGACACCGGAGAAGCTTGCCAAGGCCCGCCAACATCTGGCGGTCGGCCTCAACGTGCGGGAAGCTGCCGCGCGCGTAAAGATTGGCAAGACCGCGCTCTACAATGCCTTGAAATCGGAAGGGAAATGAAATGGCATACCGCGACCGACTGTTCCCGCTGCGTCCGGGCTTCGATGATCCTGCTTATCCAGGTCAGCAGTTTTATTGCTGGCACTGCGCCCTTCTGGAGGGGGTGTTGGCTTCCTTTCCGGATTTGGCGAATAAGCTTGATGTCGAGCGCATCGAATGGCCGAGACCCAGACAAGGCGTGATCGCCCTTGTCGGAGAGCAAAACCAGTCCTTGCCCTTGCTGGTTTTAGCGGAGGGAGACAACTCACCGCATCAAACAGGCGTTCACGAGGGGCGTGTGTTCATCGCTGAAAAATACAAGATCCTTGCCGCGCTATCGGAACGGCACGGCTTTCCGCACCCACATCCATGACCTGCGAAAAGCCGTTCTTACTTCGTTCTCAAAAATCGGACAGACTCACCACTTTCGCGATGGGGTGGACACCCCTCGACGGCATCGATGTGCCAAGGTGGCAGGTGTTTAACCTCCACAACAGAGGAGTGCCCGAAATGGACGTTAGCACGATTGGGTTGGATCTGGCGAAAAATGTGTTTCAGGCGCATGGCGCCGATGCTTCGGGATACGTTGTTTTCCGAAAACAATTGCGGCGTGACAAGGTGTTGAGTTTCTTCGCCAGCCAGCCGCGTTGCGTAGTTGCAATGGAGGCTTGCGGTGGAGCCCATTATTGGGCGCGCGCCATCGATCGCCTCAAACGGGTCACCAAGGATGTTGCAGATCTGCCGGAAGGGACCCTGTTGCCATCGCCTTTTATCCCTCTCCGAAAATAGCTGGTAGCTGTCGCACGCTTGTAACCTTCATAATGGAGATGTGGCACTATCACGACCGGCAATAATACCGGCAAAACTCTTGCGTGAGGGGATACCTATCATTATGTTCTCAAAGAGGAATATAACGGCATTAAAAGCGGCAAAATATGGTCACTCTGGCGAGCATTGAACCACTGCTTCCCGAAAGCAATAGAGACTTGGAAGATCTCGCAATCGAGCTGACCTCGGCGGCCAACCGCTTCGCAGCACGGCTGCATCCCATTATGCGGGCGTCGGTGGGTGACCTCGTGCGCTCGATGAATTGCTATTATTCAAATCTCATCGAAGGACACAATACACTTCCTATAGACATCGATCGCGCAATGGCAGGCGAGTATGCGGGAGAGCCAGAGAAGCGGAACCTTCAACTTGAAGCACGCGCGCATATTGAAGTGCAGCAGCTGATCGATAGAAGTGAGATGCCCTTTTCCGTCCTGTCGCTCGAAGGCATCTGCTGGATGCATGGAGAGTTCTGCCGGCGGCTTCCGGATGAGTTGTTGATCGTCCGCAATCCAGATACTGGCGAAGAGATCAAAATGGTTCCCGGGCAGCTCAGAACGGGGCATGTGAAGGTGGGTGACCATATTGCCCCTGAGCCTGAAATGATCGAACCCCTCATTGCGAGGTTCGTTGAAGCTTATTCTTTCAAGATGCTTTCCAAGCTGCAGAAGATTATCGGGGTTGGCGCATCCCACCATCGTCTCGCATGGATCCATCCGTTTTTTGACGGGAATGGGCGTGTCTCGCGGTTATTTTCGCATGCTCTTTTAAGAGAGCTTGAGATTGGCTCAGAACTGTGGTCGGTGTCACGAGGCCTCGCTAGAAACGTTGCCGATTACAAACGCCTGCTCGCACAAGCCGATCAACCCAGGCGTGGGGATCTGGACGGGCGCGGGAATCTCACGCAAGCCGGCTTAACCGAATTTACCGTCTTCTTCCTGTCGTGCTGCTTGGATCAGGTCACATTTATGGAGGAACTTCTCAAGCCAGAGGAGCTGCTGAACCGCGTAGAGGTATGGTGCAACGAGGAAGTTCAAATGCAACGGCTTCCAAGGGGAAGCTGGCCGCTATTGCGTGAAGCCATTCTTGCGGGTGAATTTGCGCGCTCACAAGTACAAGCTCTTACAGGGTATCAGGAGCGGCAGGGCCGAACGGTCTTATCCAGCTTGCTAGACTGCGGTGTCCTCACATCGCCCAGCCCGAAAGGAAAAGTCCGTCTTGGTTTCCCGATCGACATAATCGAACGTTGGCTTCCGCGTCTGTACCCCGCCGTTCGTTAGTAGTCTTAGCCATAAAATTCTTGCTTCAGGATCGATCGGAGGAGGCACCTTCAAAAGAAATTTTTACTTTTGGCCTCCTGTGACCTTTAAAGTGGCGATCTTGATGCTTACTATCTCTCAGTAGTTGTATCGGGTGCCGGGGTTGCGCACCACGATACAGACGGCCGGCCTTTGCGGCGAGATTCCTCACCGACTCGTGCTTGGCGCGCCCATAGATAATGGAAACGGACGATGAGCACCACACTTCGGGCTGCCCCACCACGAGTTTCGACAAGGGTGACAAGCGACGCTCCGTTCCTTCGTCAAATGCATCTGCCGCGAAGCGCAATGTCTCCTCAGAATCATCCGTGAGGAAAGCCGGTCGTGGAGGTTCAATGGCAGCATTGGAGGCGAAGGATTGCATCAAGCGGAAATCCTTTCTGTCCTCCGATTCAGCGTGTCGAAAAGCGCGGTGATATCAGCTTCGTTGATCGCGTCACCGACATACCAGCTCAGGGTATCGTAGAAGCCCAGGAAAGAGCCGTTGAGCTTTTCGAGGATGGCTATCGCTTCCTCGCCGGAGATGCGGAGCTTCCTCGCCAGTAATTCTGTCAACGCAGGTATCGCCAATTCATTCGCGAAAACCAGCGCTGGCGGCGAAAGCGCGGAGAGGGCTGCCGGAGGGAAGCGCTCGGAACGGCAAGCGAGTCGGCTTTCGAGGCGGATATCCCGCGAGGAAGCCGCCGCTTCGATAATGAAAGCTTCCGCATCGAGCACCCATGTGCCGCGCGCGGTATCGAAATATTGGAAATCTCGCGCGGAAAGCGTCAGGGTCACAACCTTGGCTTCGCCTGGTTGAAGCTCGACCTTGGCAAAAACCTTGAGTTCCCTGATTGGCCGCCGGAGGCCTGGCTTGACTGGGCGAACGTAAAGCTGGACGATTTCCTTGCCGGCCACCGTGCCGATGTTGCGGATGGTGACGCTGGCGGCGCAGCCCATTGAAGGGCCGATCTCCTGTCTGTCGAGAACCATACTCTCATAGGAGAAAGTCGTGTAGCTAAGGCCATGGCCGAACGCGAACAACGGCGTGACAGCCTTGAGGTCGTAGAAGCGGTAGCCGACGAATATTCCTTCGCTGTAGACATGTCGCCCATTCTCGCCGGGATAAGTGTGCCAGCCGGGAATCTCTTCGATGCGGACGGGCATCGTCGTGGTCAGTTTTCCGCAAGGGTTCTGTTCGCCGAACAGAACCCGGGCAATGGCCTCGCCGCCGCCCTGGCCGGGATAAAAGCAGGCCAGCACGGCCTGTGTGGCATCCAGCCATGACATTTCGACCGCATCCGGCATGGTGAGAACGACGATGACCTTCCGGCCGGCCCCAGCGAGCGAGCGGATCAGTCGGTCGTGGCCGGCGGCCAGTTTCAGGGTGTCGCGATCATTGCCTTCGCCGTTGCGTGACTTCTCGTTCTCGGTGAAGACGATGATTGCGTCCGCCGTCGTTGCGGCATCGACAACGGCTCGCGTTTCATTCTCCGTCGGAGCACGCCCCGCGGTCGGGAAAGGCACATGACGAACCTTCAGATGTTCTCCTGCACGTGCTGCGATCCGCGTGAAGGGGCTGTCAACGCGATAGGGATTGGTCGTCGCCGACCCGGATCCTTGGATCGTCGGGACCAGGGCGCCATCGCCAACAACGAGTATCTCGCTGATCGCAGCCGCATCGAGCGGCAGCGTCTGCTGTTCGTTGCGCAGCAGCACGATGGATTCTGCTGCAATCTGTTGGGCGAGGGCGTGGTGGTGGTCCAGATCGACAGGGGCTGCAGGCATCTTGTTGGCGTGACAGCGGCGGGCGAGTTCGATAACCCGCTCACAGGCCCGATCGAGTATGTCGTCGGCCACCTTGCCATCTTCGATAGCCAACAGAAGCCGTGCCTTGCGGGGTTTGCTTTCCGGCATGTCGAGGTCCGTACCTGCTTCAAGCGATGCGGGCCGATCCTTGATGGCGTGCCAGTCAGACAGGACAAGCCCGTCATATCCCCATTCATCCCTCAGGATGTGTTTCAGCAACCATTGGTTTTCCGACGCTTGAACGCCGTTCACCGGATTATACGCGCTCATTACGGTCCAGGGCGGGCTCTTTAGGATCGCCCGCTCGAAGCCGGCGAGATAGATCTCCCGCAGAGCCCGCTCATCTACATCGGAACTGGTCGTCGTTCGCTCGATTTCCGAGTTGTTGCAGGCAAAATGCTTCAGCGAGGCACCTATGCCGTTGTCCTGCAGACCGGAAATCAGAGCGGCGGCAAGGTCGCCGTTGATGACCGGATCCTCCGAGTAATATTCATAGGCGCGGCCGGCGAGCGGCGTTCGCCGTGTGTTGATACCCGGTCCGAGCAGGAGATGGATCCCCAGGCTGCGGCATTCGAGAGCAAGCGCTACGCCCATGCGATACAGCAGGTCCACATCCCAGGAACAGCCGACGAGATTGCCGTTCGGAAAGCATGTGGCTGGTCGCGTCGTGCCGAACATGCCGCCTTTATCGTCGGCTTGTTGGTTGATCAGGTCGAGGAATGCGGCGAGGCTTTCCTCATCACCGGTGCCGGCATCTATCTGGGTTGTCGAGTAGCGCACGCCGTAGGTGCCATCCGTCATCAGAATCGAGTCGATCCCCAGCCTTTCGATTGCGGCTGTTCTCCAGAGGCCTTGGCCACTGACGAGAGCGACTTTCTCATTCGTGGTCATGGAGGTGACCAGCGATCGGATCTCCCCGTCGTCCGCCCCGGGCATGGTGTGTCTTCCTCTGTCTGAGTGAATGGGCGCGAACCGCATGTGATGCCGTCAACAAATCTTCTGGAGCAGTTCCATCAGCATCATGCGCTCCGCAGCTGTCAACGGTCCTAGAGTCTCTTGCGAAATCTCCAGCGCGATGGAGAGATTGCGGTCCACCGTGGCTTCACCTTCGTCGGTCAATGTAAGGACCAGCCGTCGTGCATCTGCTGGGTCAGGTGCCGTGTGCACTAGGCCGCGCTTGACGAGGCGGTCAACGACCCCCTTGATAGTCGCCATGTCCATCGCTGTTTCGCGACCGAGATTGCCTTGCGAACAGGGTTGCAGATCCCTCAGCTTGACGAGCGCCGCCCATTGGGTCGTCGTCAGCTTCTCGGAGATCAGGCTGGCGAAGATCGACACGTGGCGCTGGTTGGCTTGGCGCAGGAAGAAGCCGATCTGTTCCCCCAGCGCATATTGTGTCTGATCCGGTTTTGCTGCCATGCCTGCACCCCTTGATTCTCGGGCCGTGTCCTTGAGTGGAATGTCCATCTTGTCTCTCAACCGAGGTTGTGGCTGCCGAACCGGGCAATCCGGATCGGCCCGTCATGCGGGCCATGAATCCAGAATGTCTTCAGTTGTTAAAATTTCAATCTGCTCCGAGAATCTCGGCGCGAGACGCGTCAGCACCGTTTCGTGCGCCACCATTTCACCACTGGCCAGAGCGTCGCTGACTAGGATCACCCTGTAGCCGAGATCGACCGCATCCAGTGCGCTGGCATAGACGCAGACATCCGTTTCTACGCCGGTGAATACGATCGTATCGACGCCCGTGGCATCAACACGATCGCCAAAGCCGGGAGCGCCGAAAATGGAATAGGTTTCCTTGTCGACGATTGACCCCGGCTGCACCAACGCAGCCAGCGGCGCGACGAGATCCAGCATCGCCGGATCGAGTTCGTCCAGGGTCACCTTCTTCCAGCGCTCGTAATAGGCTTGCCACCGGCCCTTGGCGTCCTTGGGTCGCTGAGCGGGAATGAAGCGGGCAAAGACCGTGCTTTCAGGACGAGCTTTCGCAAGCCGCTGGACATTCGGCACGATGCCTGCGAGGGCCGGCGTGAACCAGGCCGTTTCTTCGGCGAAAAGCCGTTGCATGTCGATGGCGACATGCAACGTGTTCCCGGACAACGGCGCCCTTGTCATCATCAATCCAGAACGCAGACGGTGTGTTCCGGCGACCAGTTCAGCGTGACGCTGTCACCTTCCTTGAGGACGGTGCCGTCGCGGTTCTGAACGAAGAGTTTGAACGGCAGGCCGTCTTTGGTCTCCAGGAGGTAGGAGAGGACAGGACCGGCATAGATGACCGTGGTGATGCGGGCCGAGAGGCTGTTGCCTTCACCAGTGCCGGCCGAGATCGACATCTTCTCTGGCCGCACTGCGAGCGTCACCTTCGCGCCGTTGGCAGGCAGAGGGCCTGCGCTGCGCACCGTCGTGCCGTCGGAAAGCCGCACCGCACCGTTCTCGACGGTTCCCATGAGGAAGTTGGAGTCGCCAAGGAATTCCGCTGCAAAGCGCGTCAGTGGCTTTTCATAGACCGTCTCGGGCGCGCCGATCTGAACGATGCGACCCTTGTCGAGAATGGCCACCTTGTCGGAAAGCGTCAGCGCTTCTTCCTGGTCGTGGGTGACGAATATCGTCGTCAGGCCGCTCTCCCGCTGGATCCGCAGCAATTCGACCTGCATCTCCTGCCGCAGCCTGCGGTCGAGCGCGGACAGCGGCTCGTCAAGCAGCAGCACGCTCGGCTTGATGACAATGGCGCGTGCCAGTGCAACCCGCTGTTGCTGGCCGCCCGAAAGCTGCTTTGGCATGCGGTTGCCAAAGCCCGGCAGGCGCACCATTTCCAGGGCGCGATCAACTTCCTTGCGGGCTGCTGCACTCTTGATGCCGCGCCGCTCGAGACCGAAGGCCACGTTCTGAGCAATCGTCATGTGCGGGAACAGCGCGTAGGACTGGAACATCATGCCGATGTTGCGACCCCATACAGGTACGTTCGTGACATCCCTACTGCCGATGGTCACCACACCCTGGTTGGGCTTGATGAAGCCGGCGATGATGCGCAGGAGCGTCGTCTTGCCGGAGCCCGAGGGGCCGAGAAGGCTGGTGAACGAGCCCTCTAGGAATTCGGTAGTGATATCGGCCAGAACCGGCGTGGTGCCGTAGGTCTTGGCGACGGAATTGACGTTAACGTTTGTCACGGGTTTCTCCGGGCTTGGCGAAGCGCGCGAAAATCAGGATCACGGTCATCGAGCCGAGCAGAAGTACGGTCGAGATCGCATTGATTTCGGGGGTGAAGCCCTTGCGGATCGAGGAGTAGATCTGAACCGGCAGCGTGGTGAAGCCGGGCGTTGCGAGGAAATAGGAAATCACGAACTGGTCGAGCGAGACCGCGAAAGCAAACAGGGCAGCACCCAGGATGCTAGGGTAGAGCAGCGGCAAGGTGACGGAGAAGAACGCATGGACGGGGGTGGACCCCAGGCTCATGGCTGCCTCTTCGAGATCAGCCCGGATTGTCCGGAAGCCGGTTCCAACCACCAGCACCACATAAGGGATGGCAAGCGCGACATGGCCGATGATGATCGCGTGCATGCCGCGACCGATACCCGTCCAGTAGAAGAAGATCAGCATCGCCGTGCCGGTGATCAGCCACGGAATGGCGATCGGCGGCAGCAGCATGATCTGCAGGAAGCTCTTGCCACGGAACGTGCTGCGCGACAGGGCAACGGATGCCATCGTGCCGAGCGCAGTCGCCACAGCAGCCGTAATGACGGCGATGATGATGCTGTTCATGCCCGCGGTGAGCAGGATGTTGTTGTTCCAGAGCGCCTCATACCAGCGGGTCGAGAAGCTGAACGGCAGTTCGTAGAGCGGCGAGGCGTTGAAGCCCATTGCCATCATCACGAGGATCGGCGTGTAGAGGAAGACCAGGACGGCGATCAGATAGAAACGACCAAGCGATGTCATTCGGTGTTTCCTCCTTTAAGCTGCCGTGCCGCGGCGCAGGACGCCGGAGAACGTGCCGAAGATTGCAAGTACGACGGCGAGCAGCGTGAAGGACAGCGAGGCGCCGAGCGGCCAGTTGAAGGCTTGCGTGAACTGGTCCTCGATGACGGTGCCCATGGTGACGCCGACGCGGCCGCCCAGAATTCGGGGTTCCATGAAGGACCCGATGACCGGGATGAAGGTCAATACGGCACCTGAGATGAGGCCGGGAGCAGCCATTGGCACGAGAATCTTGAAGAGAATTGTCCACCACCGCGCACCAAGGCTGGCGGCCGCTTCGATGATCGCGTCATCGATCGTAACCAGCGCGATATAGCAGGTGAGGATCATGTAAGGCAGATAACCATGTACCAGGCCGACGACGACCGCATAGCGCGTGTAAAGGAAGCCGATCGATCCGGCATCCGGGAGAACCATGTGGAAGATGGTGTCAAGGAAACCGTTCTCGCGCAGCACCATCGTCCACGAAAAGATACGGACGAGGCCGTTTGTCCAGAATGGCAGAAGGATGAGGATGAGCAGCATCTCACGCGTCTTGCCGAAAGTGGAGCGAGCAAGCGCGACGGCTGCCAGAAAGCCGAACACGGCGCAGGCAAACGTCGTCCAGAAGCCGATCAGCAGGGACGTGAAGGCAATGCCAAGCAGATAGGGCTGGTCGATGAAGGCACGATACTGCTTCAGGGTGAGGACGATCGGCGCCTTGCCCATCGGGGTTGCCGCCATGAAGCTGAAGACCAGCATGGTCAGCAGCGGGAGAAAGACGGCAAGCGTCAGCCAGCCATAGGTCGGCATCAGCAGCGCCGTCGTCGACACCCAAGACGGAAGGGGACGCCGCACGCGCGGACCCGAAGATCCGCGCTCTGACGCCGATGTCAGATTGTCACTCTGCATAGAAGGCTTTCACTTCCTGCCACAGGTTGTTGAAGGCTTCACGACGGTCATCCGGCAGAGCCGACATGATGCCCATGGTCTTCAGGTATTCCGGCTTGTGAACCTGGCGGCTCAGGTCGTCGGCCGGCAGGGCTGCAAGTGCCGCGGAGTTGGACGATGCCGGTGCGCCGACCTTGGTGGCCCATTCGAAATAGAAGCTCGGGTCGATCAGCCAGTTTGCGAAGGCCAGTGCGCCCTCGGCATTGGGAGCCGATGCCGGAATGCCGAGACCATCGACCCAGCCGATGCCGCCTTCCTTGGGAACGACGAAGTCGACAGGCAGCTTCGAATTGCGCTTGGAGCGGACCGAGCCGCCCGACCAGAAGAGCGAAAGGTCGAATTCCTTGGCTGCAAAGGACTTGTTCCACTGGTCTTCCGTCGACCACAGCAGCTTGACGTTCGGCTTGATGGACTTCAGCGCATCACGGACGGCATCGAGATCCTTCGGATTGTTCATGTCCTGACCGGTCATCAGGGCGCCGGCGGCTACGCAGATGATCGCGTCGTCGTCCATGGCAACGCGGCCTTTGTAGGCAGGATCCGCTAGAACCTTGTAGCTGTCCGGAACGGGCATGCCGTCGCGGATGGCGAGCGAGGTCATGCCCCAGACCCACGGAACCGCATAGCCCTTGCCATCCTTCAGGAAGTTGGCGTTTGAGCGCAAATTGGCGTCGATCGTGGTAGCGTTCGGAACCTTGCTGAAATCAATCGGCTGCAGGAGGTCTTCCGCGGTTGCCTGCGCGCAGCGCGCGGCGTTGAGAACGACGAGATCATAGGCGCCCGGGTTGGTGCGCAGCTTGGTCAGCATTTCCGACTCGGAGCTGTAGTAGTCGTGGACGACCTCGATGCCGGTCTTCTCGGCAAAGGCCTTGATCGACCAGGCTTCGTCAGTACCGTAACCCTGCCAGTTTAGAACCGTGATCTTACCGGCGGAAACGGCCATGCGCGGCATGGCCGAGAAGGCAGCGCCGGCAATCACCGCTCCGGACATCAGCTTCAGCGTGTTGCGTCTTGTGATTTCAGTCATTTGGAACCCCTCTTGAAAATCCACTCTTGTCAACGGCCGCGGCGGCAGCCGGCGACCTCAGGCTTCACGAAAATCACCGGCAGCCCGCCTATCAAAAAGCGCGCCATATGATTTGTATGCAAACTAAATCGATGAGAGGCTAACAACTTGGTCACGCCCAATTCGAACGCAAGGGTTCTCCCAGAGCCTTTCGGCACCGCGTCAAAATCCAAGCTATCCTGTCAGGCGCTGTCGTTATAAAGTTGCCATCGCGAGCCGGTCGCTCCCGATATGCAATTCCGTTCAACCCTCATGCTCTTCCGGCAGTTTTTTTATTTGTATGCAAAGTAATATGGCTCATTGGCGCCTGTCAAGTTCCATCAGGCGCCAATGCCATTCACACTGTCAAAAAATAGACATCGAGTTTCCGCTTATGTGCGGCTTTCATGATATCGAGACGCGCGCCATCGGAACCCGCCTCGAAACGAACCTCCTGGCCATCGAGACGTGCCGCCACGATGCGGTCGGGCTCAACGTTCGGAAGGGCGAGAAACCCGTCGCTGCTCGTCGGAGCGATAGTGCAGGAGAAGCGTGCATCGCTGACAGCGATCTGCGTGAACGATGTTTGCAGGTTGGTCTTCAGCGACGCGCGGCCGTCCAGGTTCATTTCCAGCAGGCCATTGGCGATCGAGACCGAAAGCATTCCTGAAGGCGACAGCATCGGCCCCACGGAAAGGTCAGTGCCGGCATTGTGAAGGGTCCAGCCGGTCCACGGGTCGAAGTCGATGATCTCGCCGACCGCCATCAGTGGAAGCATGGCGGCCCAGATGTAGAACGGATCCGTATCGCCCTGGTCCATTGCCTCGCCTGTCGTGGCGTTGTAGTTCTCCGCCGCGATCCGGTCCGTGCTCCAGGACTTCATGAAGAGCTCGTAACTCTGCCGCGCGAGCTTACTTGCCCCTGCCGCAAAGCCATAGCGGCGCAGGCCGAGCCAGACCATGTAGTTGACGTTTGGCCAGATGCGGCCACGCCAGTAGACATTGTCGGCAAAAGCGGGATCGTCACGCGTCGCGTTCGGCAGGACGTAGTCCCCGCCGAAGGTGGTTTCGTTGCTGAGGTGCTGGAGCAACTTCTCAGCCTGCTCGGGCGTAGCTGCGCCACATAGCAGGGGATAGAAGCTGGTCGGCGAAAGCGACCGCACAAAGCCGCCCTGACGCTGCCGGTTGGCGAAGATGTTGCGGCTTTCATCCCACAGGTTTTCCGAGATCAGCTTGCGGCAGCGTTCGGCGATGGCCGCGAATTCGCGGGCATCATCATCCTTGCCGAGAACCTCAGCTATCTTCGACAGCATCTCGGCATCAAGCACCGCCGCGCAATTCAGCCCGAGATCGAATGTCGACAGAGTACGCGCGATGGGATCATAAACGGCCTCGTCATGGGTGGCCGAATTGTCCATGCCTGTTTCGTTGCGCGCGGCAAAGTGTGTGCCCTTGTAGAGGCCTTCGCCTACATCCGATGTGCCGCAGGACAGCAGGCCGAAAGCGTCGGGATCGCGGTGCCCGCGCCACCAGCGTTGATTGCGGGCCAGCGCATCGTAGCTTGCTGCCAGCAACGAACGCTCGCCTGTACGCTGATAGAGCTGCCAGGCAACGAGCGCGCCGTTCGGATGCTGGCTGCGGTCCACCCAGGCATCGTTCGAGGTGACGATGCAGGCGATGTTCCCCTGGGGGGTGGCGCTTGCCATCGCCGTTGCCATGTTCTCCCGGGCCAAATCTGCGTCGAAGACGCCGGCCAGCAAGGCAGCAAACAGCTGGTCATTGTACCAGACGGCAAATTTGCCGAGATTCCAGATTCGCGTAACAGCCGTGTAGGGCCGGGAGTTGGTCTGATCCCAGATCGTGTTCCAGGCGACGACGTCGCGGATCGCGTCCAGGGATCCTTCGTAGGTGCCATTATGGGCGGTGGGAGCGGTGCTCGGGTGGCCGGCCGCAAGGCAGGTCTGTGCCTTGACAATCGCAAGCTCGGCGCTGTCGGCCACGGCGGCGGCGTAGGCTCCCAGGCGCATCATTTCCAGGTTGAAGCGCAGGGCGATCACTGGCGCCTCGTTTTTCCGGCTCGCAGTGTAGAAATATCCATTTGCCTCGAAATCGGCGCGCAGGTCGTCGATCGTGTCATGGCCAGTCACATGCACCGGCGCCTCCGCCGTTGCAACCGCCACGAAGCGCGTGCCGATCTTGACGAGTGTCACGTTGCGACCAGCTTCATGCGTGACCACTTCTCCGCTGTCTGCCGAAATCGCCACGGTCAGCCAGAAGCGCAGGCCCCATTCGCCACCGGCCTTGCCCTCCCAGCTTCCGCGAACCGCGAAAGGATCGGATTTCTCGGTTCTGAAGGCGACCGTAGTTCCGCTATGCTCCGTTTCCAGTTCGATCAACGATCCGTCGATGGCATGGCGGCCAAGCCGCACCGTGTCGCGTCGCGGCTCGATGGCCGATGTCGTGCGGCTGCGCGTGGAATAGAGAACGGGAGTGACGCGAACGCCGAGCGGCAAGAATACCATTTCCGCCGGTCGATCGGACCAGCTGTTCCAGGCGCGCATCAAGGGTACGGTAGAATGTTTCAGCATGGTTCTTATTCCGGTCTGTTTTGCAGCGGTATGAGCAGGGGTCTGGCTGTCAGCCCGCTCTTGTCCGGGCCGCTGCCGAGATAGGGTGTATTGTCGTAATAGCGGTTTGCCGCCGTGTTGGCGACGTGAAGCTCGAGTTCATGGGTGCCGGCGGCAAGGTGGCCGAGAGCGAAGCGATAGGGCCGCCAGCCACGGCGTCCCACTTTGGTTCCATCGATATAAGAAGTGGCCGCCGTATTAACGGTCGGCAGTTCCAGCATCCAGTCGGCGTCGGTTTCCGTTGTGAAGGAAAGCCGGTAGATGCCCGTGCCGCTGAAGGCCGGAAAGCCTTGCTCTTCCCAGCCGCCGTCAACGGAGATGGGCGCGAAGGCCCGACCTTCACCGGCCGCGAATATCCAGCCTTCCGCCAAGGCGATGAGCTGGCTTCGGTCAAGCGCCGGTCGGCTCGATAGTAGGCTTGTTGCGACTGCCGCCCGTCCGTTCTGATGGAGACGGATGCAGCGAACTTCGTGCGGTTCCAACTCTACGGTCAGTTTCTGAACGGCGGCGATGGCTTCGACAGACCCGTGTTCCGCGTCCCATATCGCATAATCGAAGCCATCTCCGAGCAGGATGTCAAAGCCGATATCCTCTGCGCCATCGTTGAAAACGACCATCCGCCACCAGCCGTCAACATCACGCCCGATCCATTGCCACGGCCTCTGGCCCGAAATTTGCGGACCGTCGAGCGTCAGGGTCGACAGGAGGGCGGACACCATTTCGGCATTGGGCATCGCTGTGGTGTGCGACGTGACGCCAACTGGGCCGTAGGCTTTCTCGCCCGTGCAAACCGTGGAGACGGTTTCGCCCGAAGACCAGATCCGACCGCCGGCCTTCGTGAAGGCATCGAGCGTTTGAATCGTAACAGCCGTTTCCAGCACCGTCACCGAAGGCAGCACCACCGCGTCGAATGCGAGACCGGATGCAAGCAGGCGTCCATCTTCTATAGCCGCGTCTACAAGATCCGCCTCGCTCACGAACATGAAATCGCAATCCTGAGCCAGCAGCTGCTCGCACCAGGCGCCGATATGGGTGGCATGGCTGTGGCGAGGTCCTTCCGCAAAGGCGGTGTAGAGAGGATAGAGAATTGCCACAGGCGCCCGCGGCTTTGCGGGCTCGATGAAGGCGGAAACACGCGCGGTTTCCTCGGCGAAAAGGTCGTGATAGGGCCACCAAGGCTCGAAATTGATGCCGGGTGCGAAGTCGAAACGCGGATTGATGAACGGGGTCGGATCGTTGTCACGTCCATCGGTTTGGTAGACGCCGTGCCAGAGGAACTGCCGGGTGCCAAGGCAGGCAAGGCGGATCGCCTGGGCACGCGCTGCCTCCAGCGTCACCTCCCATTGGCCTGCCGCGCGCACCTCGGTGCGCTCGGCGCTGAAATAAGTCTCAACGACGCAGCGGCTGCGTCCGTTCGAGCGGGCGACAGAATCACCCATTTTCGGGGCGAGCTGTGGCAAGAGATTGTTCGCGTCCACGGCCGTCTCGTGCCTGAGAGCATCGATGCCGAAGAAATCCGCTGCCGGCGCGACGCGTGGATCGATGCTGGTGAAGCCGCCATTGAGCGCCCAGGAGCTGACATGAGCGAGCATCTCATGTCCGGTGAGAACGATCCGCTTTTCTTCTGCCCAGTTCCTGAGCGTGACGAAGAACGCTTCGTTCATCAGTGTGGAATAAGCCGCGTGAAAAAGCGCGCGCAGCCGCAGGGTCTCCGGCCCAACGTCGTGCACCACCGCGAGCAGGGCGATGGCGAATGACACTTTCGTCTTTGAAGCAACATGGTCTCGCAGGGCAGGCGCAAACAGCAGGCTGTTGCCGGGATTGCCCGCGATCTGGTCCCAGCGATAGAAGCCCGGCGCGGGTTGATCGTAGAAAACCGATCCAACGGGATCCGGCACTCGCTCCTCGCCAAGTGCTGTGACAAGCGGCTCCAGGCCGACCTCGATAAAGCGGTCGGCTGCTTCCGGCAGCAGATAGTTGATGATCCTTGATGTCGCGGAGCGCGCGGTTACGAAGACCGTCAGCGTCCAGCCAGATGCGATTGCGCCATCGTAAGAATAGCCGCAGGACGCAGGATCGGAACCTGCAAGGCTGACCTGCGATGTCACGTCGACGATCTGGTCGCGCCTATCGATTGCGCCGGAGGGATGCAGCAATGCTGCCTCGACAGTCCATTCGCACCACTCGATGCGCCCGCCTTCATATTGCCATGCGATGATATCCGCACCCATCTTCAGCGTGAATGACGGATGGATGCCGTTGATCTTGCCCTGTACATCTGCCGAAGACACCCAGAAAAGGTGGCGCTCGCGCAGCTCGTCGCGCCCTTCCACGGTCCTGCCACCAGCATGTCCGCTGATCCAGTTATAGTCGTCATAAATGCCAAGCTTGAGCCCGAGTTGAGCCGCGATGTCGGCGGCCAGCCTGTAGGCTGACAGATAGTCCGGTGACAGGTACTGCTCGCGCGGCAGGGCGAGGCGCGCCTGGATTAGGATGGTGCCTATGCCCTTCGCCTGGAAATCGGCAAGCTGTGTCCGGCAGGTCGCCTCATCGGGAATGCTATGCCAGAACCAGTAGGCTGAAGGACGAAATGCGGCAGGCGGGCGCTCAAAGAGGGCCCTACTTTCCATATCTGCAATGGCCGCTGTTTCAGGCAATGTGTGTTCCTCAATGTGCGGTGGCGGCAACGCGCTGCAATGCCGCCGATGTGTCGCTCCAGGCCGGCTTGTCCGGCGCGAAACGGGCGCGCAGGTAGTTGGTGAGATCCTTCACCTGTGTCTCGTTTAACGTATCGCGGAATGCTGGCATGGACATGACTTCTGGCGCTTCGCGGCCGGTGGTTTCCGCAAGGATAGCCGGGGCTTCGACACCGCCGAGGATTGTCTGGATGAGATTGTTGGGCGTGTCGGCATGCAGATTGCTGTTCAGCGCCAGCGATGAGAGGACCGTGTTGCCGGTATGGCAGGTGGCACAGGCGGCATTGAATATGCGCTCGCCCTTGGGCGAAACCAGCGCCGCACTGACCTTTGCCGCCTCGCTGGCTGCAATCGCCGCCTGGCTCTGGGCCACGGCCTTCGAAGGCTCGCTGTCCCTGTTTAGGCTGGCCAGATAATTTGCCATGGCCCGGATGTCGGAGTCCGGCAATGGCTGCATGACCTCAACCACGTGCGCCATCGGGCCGGCGGCACTGCCGTGGTCGCGGGAATGACCCGTGCGCAGGTAGTCGTAGAAGGCATCTTCTGTCCAGCTGACCGGAGCCTTGGCCATGGCGTTAAGGGCAGGTGCCTCCCATCCATCGGCAAAGCCGCCCGAGAGATGGGCGCTTCCGGTCTTTTCAGCACCCAGCGCATTGCGTTCGGTGTGGCAGGCGGAACAATGACCGAGCGTCTCGACAAGATAGGCGCCCCTGTTCCAGGTGGCATTGCGCGTCTGGTCGTAGGTCATGGGCGCCGACTTCAGGAACAGCGCATTCCACCCTGCCATCATCATGCGGATGCTGTAGGGAAACTTGAGCTTTGTCTCCGGCACCTTTTCCGCCACCGCGGTCTGCGTCATCATGTAGGCGTAGAGCGCCTGCAGGTCTGCATCTTCAGCGCCAGCGAACGATGTGTAGGGATGCGCCGGATAGAGATGGTGGCCATCGCGGCTGATGCCTTCACGCATGGCCCGCTCGAAGGCGGTGTAGGACCAGGCACCGATACCGTTTTTCACGTCAGGTGTGATGTTGGTGGCATAGACCGTGCCGAATGCCGTGTCGAAGCGTCGACCGCCGGCAAAGGGCGTGCCGTCATTGCCGACATGGCAGACATTGCAGGCGCCCGCCGCAGCGGCCAGGCGGCCGCGCTCGATCGTCGCTGCGCTGTAGACATTCACGTCCGGCCGCTCGATCGTGGCGATCGCCGGCCGCCATGGGGATGCGATCGCCACTAGCCCTGAAATTGCGGCCGCGGCTCCGGCAGCCGAGATGCCGATATTCCACCACCGCTTCCTTTTCGCGGGCGGTGCGGGAGGCGAGGTGGGCGTATCGCCCTTCAGCGCTGCCAGCACCAGTTCCGGCGTCAGCGGCAGTTCGCGGAAGCGTATGCCGGTTGCATCATAGACCGCATTGGCGATGGCCGAGGCACTCGGGACCGAGGCGGATTCGCCGACGCCAAGCGGCGGCTCGTCCTGCCTCGGAACCATCAGCACGTCGATATCGGGCAATTCGGGGAAGGTGATGAGCGGATAGCCGCCCCATTCCTTCGAGGTGACGGCGGTGGAGGAAAACTCGACGCGTTCCTTCAATACCCGGCTGGTGGACTGGATGACGTTACCGTGAATCTGGTGCCGCACCCCGTCGGGGTTGATCATCATCCCGGAATCCTGCGCGCAGATCACCTTTGTCACCGCGATCTCGCCGGTCTTGGTGTTGACGGCGACATCGGCCACCCAGGCGGCCCAGGCGGCGGCCTTGCCAGGGAACGGACCGTGGATATAGACAGCATAGGCAAAGCCGCGGCCGTAAAGCAGATCGCCTTCGCCGCCATGTGTGCCCCATTTCGTGTGGGGCACCCAATTCGCCCGCTCCGCCAGGGCGTGCACAAGGTCGACGGCGCGGGGATCGTGAAGGTATCGCAGCCGGTATTCGATCGGATCGACGCCGGCCGCGGCCGCCAGCTCGTCAATATAGCATTCATGCGCGAAGGTGTTCGGCATCGCGGAGACGCCGCGGAACCACGAGGCCCGGGCAATCGGCGGCATGTCGTGGACGGTGACCCGGAGATTGCCATAGGCATAGGGCGGGATCGCCGTGCGGTCACCCATCTGCACCACGTCGGACACCGGCGGTACCTTGCCGGTCAGGATCAGCGATAATGTCGGTGCGAGATTGGACGGATAGCGCGTCTCGAAGTCATAGGCCGAAGGACCGCCCTCAAGATCGAGGCCGCCGCGCACGTCGATGATCTGGGCAGCGCCCTTGGGCTCCCAGGCATGCTCCTGCTCCCGCGTGAGCTGCACGCGCACTGGCGCGCGTACGGCGCGCGACAGAAGCGCGGCATCGGCTGTCACATCGTCGGCGCAGTTGCGGCCATAGCAGCCGGCGGCTTCCAGGCGCTCCACGAGGATCATGTCCTCGGGCATGTCGAGGAGGAGTGCCAGATCGCGACGCATGGGGAAGGGGTTCTGCGTGCCCGACCACACGGTCAGGCCGGCCTCGCTGTAATCGGCCACGGCGCAGGACGGCCCGATCGAGCCGTGCATCTGGTAGGGCCAGATATAGGTGCGGTTCATCGGCTCGGCGCTGCCGGCCAAAGCCATCTCGACATTGCCGCGATCGATCAGCTTGCGCGGCGTGGCGGGATTGGCGCGCAGCGCTATCTCCGGCGCATTCAGATCCGGCCATTCCGGCGGCTCCCGCCAGATAACCTTCAGCGTCTTCGCGGCCTCGATGGCGATTTCCTCGCGCGTCGCGACCACGCCGACGAAATCACCAATGGCGACGACGCCAACGACGCCATCGATATGCGCGATCGAGCTTTCATCGATGGAAATGAGACTGTTGCCGACATGCTCGCCGTGGTCGAAACCGGCATAGAGCGGTCTGATGACCCGGCCATGCAGCATGCCGGGCACACGCACATCATGCACGTAGATCCATTGGCCAGTCGCCTTCGCCGGGATGTCCACGCGCGGTCGCGAGGAGCCGACGATGCAGTAGGCAGACGCGGGCTTCAGCTCGGCACTGGCGTCGATCGAGAGGCGCACATGCTCTCCCGCGACGAGTTCGCCGAAGGTGAAGCTCCAGTTCGCTCCATTGCCGGCGCGGATGACGCCGTCTTCAAGGACAAGGTGCTCGACCGCGGTGCCCTTCAGGGCAGCAGCCTTCGCCATCAGGTGATGACGCGCCGTTGCCGCGGCCTGCCGGAGCGGCACGGCGGTTATTTGGATTGTCTCGCTGGCGATGGTGGCGCCCTGGTTGGGGGCTGCGGAAGTCGCGCCCAGTACCATTTCCACATGCTCGAAGGGAACGTGCAGTTCCTCAGCTACGATCTGCGCCAGCGATGTACGGATGCCGGTTCCCAGATCGACATGCCCGTTGAATGCCTTGACGCGACCGTCACCATCGATGGCGATGTAGAGCTCGGCTGCATCGCCCAGGGATGCATCGGAGAGGATGAGCAGGATGTTGGCGGTTGCGAGGTAGGTAGCCTTCGGCGCTTCGCGGTGGACGCTCATGGCGAAACCTCGATCCTGTCTTCCGTTCCCGAACGGGCGGACTTTTCGGCCTTCGCGTAGGCGACGGCGCGGCGTGCTGCCGCAAGTATTTCCATATGCGTGCCACAGCGGCAGAGATGATGCCGGAGCGCCGCCCGAATGTCGCTCTCGTCAGGCTCCGCCGTCGCTTCCAATAGGCCGGCGATGGCAATGATCATGCCATTCAGGCAATAGCCGCACTGCGCCGCGGCCTCTTCGATGAAGGCGCGCTGGACGACATGCAGATGGCCGGGCTTTCCGAGGCCTTCAAGCGTCGTGACCTTGCGGTCGCCGATTGCCTTTAGCGGCACAGCGCACGAGCGCACGGGCCGGCCATCGACGAGGACCGCGCAGGCACCGCATTCGCCGAGGCCGCACCCGTACTTCGGTCCGTTGAGGCAGAGATCGTTTCTGAGGATATAAAGGAGTGGCGTTGTGCCGCCGGCTACGATGTCACTGACAGTGCCGTTGACGTTCAAGCTGAATGAGGCGGCCTCTTTCAAAAGTCCCGCTCCACTGCGCGGTCACCGGCCAAAGTGAGGCCGCCGATACTCAAATACGCCATTATGCTGAAGGCCTCTTCCTGATGCCTGCAATCCATAATGACGCGATTGCAAATCACGTCACGCATCTGCTGTTCCTTGCTCATTTATAAAGCGTATGCACTTTATATGACCGTTTCTCCATGCGCGTGCATGTGCCGGCAACAGCGACGATAATGATATTTTTCAGAAAAGCCAGCAGGAATTTTTGCAAAAGTGCAGATGCCGCACTTGCTATTTATAGCGTATGCGCTACAAAATTTGTCATGCTTCCAATTCCAGTTTACGCGTCCAGGTGACGGCGAGAAGGGTCGGCCATGTCCAACGGTAAGGAAAGAATCGCGATTATTGGCGCCGGCCTCGGCGGCGCTGTGGCTGGAGCGCTGCTCCAGCATGCCGGCTTCGACGTGAACGTCTATGAACAGGCGCCGAGCTTTTCGCGTCTGGGCGCCGGCATCCATATGGGGCCGAATGTCATCAAGATCTTCGAGCGCATCGGCGTTGCGGAAAAGGTTGTCAGCATCAGCAGCACGCCCAGCCACTGGTTCAGCCGTGACGGCATCAGCGGTGACTATCGGTCGCGTATTCCGCTCGAAGGCTATGGTGCGACCTACTGCACCGTACATCGCGGCGACCTCCAGGGCATCCAGTGTGATGCCCTGCAGCCGGGAACGTTGCATTTCGGAAAGAAGCTGACCCGCATCGACGACAACGGCACGGATGTTCTGATCGAATTCGAAGACGGGACCTCGGTCAGGGCGGATATCGTGGTCGGCGCCGACGGCATCAATTCACGCGTCCGCGAAACACTGCTGGGTGCGGAGAAGCCGAATTACAGCGGCTGGGTGGGCCATCGTGCGCTTATTTCTTCCGACAAGCTGCGCAAGTACGATCTGACCTTCGAAGACTGCGTCAAGTGGTGGGGTCCGGACCGCCACATGATGGTCTACTACACGACGGCCCGGCGCGATGAATATTATTATGTCACGGGCGTGCCGCATCCGGCCTGGGAATTCGACACTGCATTCGTGCCCAGCAGCCGCGAGGAAATGTTCTCGGAATTTGAGGGTTATCACCCTGTCATTCAGGCGCTGATCGAAAGCACGGACGAAGTCACCAAGTGGCCGCTGTTCAACCGGAACCCGCTGCCGCTCTGGAGCCGTGGCCGATTGGTGCTGCTGGGCGATGCCTGCCATCCGATGAAGCCGCATATGGCACAGGGTGCAGCCATGGCCATCGAGGATGCGGCCATGCTGACGCGCTGCCTCCAGGAGACCGGCGTCAACAACTTCGCCACCGCCTTCGGTCTCTACGAAGCCAACCGTCGTGACCGCGCAACCCGCGTTCAGACGGTCTCGAATGCCAATACCTTCCTGCTCGATCAGGAAGATCCATCGTGGGTCTACGGCTACGATCTCTATGCCGAGCCGTTGAAGAGTGAGAAAGCAGCATGAGCAAGGGTCCTCTTTACGGTGCAAATGTTTTCGCCAACGGCATCCGTCAGCATTACCTCCGCTACGGCGGCAAGGGTCCGGTCGTCATCTTGATACCCGGCATCACCAGCCCCGCCATCACCTGGGGCTTCGCGGCTGAGCGCCTGGCCGAGCAGTACGATGTCTATGTCACTGATGTCCGCGGCCGTGGTCTTTCATCCACCGGCCCGGACCTGGATTATGGCCTGGACGCCATGGCGCAGGACGTGATCTCGTTTTCGAACGCTCTTGGTTTCAACAAGCCGGCGATTGTTGGCCATTCAATGGGCGCTCGCATTGCAATGCGCGCCGCGGTCTCCGCGGAAGGCGCTTTCTCCCGTCTGGTCCTGGTCGATCCGCCGGTTTCCGGTCCCGGCCGCCGGCCCTATCCGAGCAAGCTGCCGTGGTATGTCGATTCCATCACGCTTGCAGAGAAGGGCATCGATGCCGAAGGCATGAAGGCGTTCTGCCCGACATGGACCCTCGAGCAGCTGCGGCTGCGGGCCGAATGGCTGCACACCTGCTACCTGCCGGCCATCGTCAAGGCATTCGAAGACTTCCACAATGACGACATCTTCGGCGATTTCGCCAACCTAAAGCAGCCCTGCATGCTGATGGTGGCAGGACGCGGCGGCGTCATCGAGGCCGTGGACGAGCAGGAGATTTCCGGGCTGAACGGCGCGATCGAGATCACCCGCGTGCCAAATGCCGGCCACATGATCCCGTGGGATGACTTCGACGGCTTCTTCCTCGCGCTCGGCGACTTCCTGTCCCGTTGATTTTGGTGGTGAAGCGTTTTGCTTCGCCACTTGCCTGTTTTTCGACTTCCATGCAGCAGAGGATTTCATCCGTGCAGAAATATTACCGTATCGGCCAGATCGTTCCGAGTTCCAACACCACGATGGAAACCGAAATTCCGGCCATGCTGACCACCCGCCAGTCCATCCGGCCTGAGCGCTTCACGTTCCATTCAAGCCGCATGCGGATGAAGAAGGTCGTCAAGGAAGAGCTGGCGGCGATGGATGCGGAATCGGACCGCTGCGCCGTCGAGCTTTCGGATGCCCGCGTCGATGTGCTGGGTTATGCCTGCCTTGTTGCCATCATGGCGATGGGTCTCGGTTATCACCGCCAGTCGGAAAAGCGCCTGACGGGGCGCACGCAGGAAAACGGCGCGAACATTCCAGTCGTAACCAGCGCTGGTGCCCTGATCGAGGGCCTAACGGTGATGAATGCAAGGAAGATTGCCGTCGTTGCGCCCTACATGAAGCCGCTCACCGAACTCGTAGTCGATTATATCCGCGAAGAGGGCTTCGAGGTCATGGACTGGCGTGCGCTGGAAATCCCCGACAATCTCGATGTCGCCCGGCATGACCCGGAAAATCTTCCGGCCATTGTCCAGACGCTAGATCTGACGGATGTCGATGTGATCGTCCTTTCGGCATGCGTCCAGATGCCTTCGCTGCCTGTTATCGCGAAGGTCGAAGCCATGACCGGCAAGCCGGTACTGACGGCCGCTGTTGCCACGACCTATTGCATGCTGAAATCGCTCGGGCTGGAAGCCGTTGTGCCGGGTGCCGGCGCGCTCTTGTCCGGCGCCTACTAAGGGAGACGACAATGCAAACCGCTGAAGCCAATTATCAGGGTGTCTGGGGCAACCGCATCGGCTTCGGCCAGCGGCCAGCGCTCGTCGTTATCGATTTTCTCAAGGCTTACACGATCGAAGGAGCGCCGCTCTATGCACCCGGCGTCGTCGAAGCGGTGGCGCAAACACCGGCGCTGATCGCCTCCGCCCGGGCTTCAGGCATCCCCGTGATCCACACACGTATTCTCTATCTTGCGGAAAACTGCGCCGATGGCGGCATGTGGGTCAGGAAGTCGCCGGTCATGAAGGCCATGGTTGAAGGCAATGTGCTGGCCGAGTTCTGCGAGGGCGTCGAGCCGACAGCGGGCGAGCTTGTCATCGTCAAGCAGTATGCCAGCGCCTTCTTCGGCACCAGCCTTGCCTCCCATCTGCATGCGCAGGGTATAGATACCGTCATCATGGCAGGCTGCTCGACGAGCGGATGCATCCGCGCCAGCGCGGTCGATGCCGTGCAGCACGGGTTTCGGGCCATTGTCGTGCGTGATTGCGTCGGCGACCGCCATCCGGACCCGCACAATGCCAACCTCTTCGACATCGATAGCAAGTATGGCGACGTCGTTTCGAGGGAGGAGGCGATTACCGAAATCGCCAAGGTCAAGTCCGACCGTCCGTAATCGAAAAAGCACCTGGGCCTTCAACCAACAAGGGGAACGAGCATGGATCAATTCAGCTTCACGGAAATCTGCCTGCATCAGCTGAAGATGTCAGGTGTCCACGAGGGCGAAAAACTTATCGTCCTGACACAGGGTAACGAGCGTCTGGACTATGCTGACGCCTTCATGGCGGCGGGCATGCGTCTCGGCGCCAAAATGTATCACATGCGTCTGCCGCCGGTGCCGCCGGCGGGTGCATGGGCTGTCGGCCAGACCGGCCTTGCCTCCATGCCGGAAGCAGTTGAGGCCCTCAAGGCCGCCGACATGCTGATCGACTGCATCTTCTTGCTCTTCAGCCCGGAGCAGATGGCGATCCAGGCAGCCGGGACGCGCATCCTGACCGCTGTCGAACCGCCGGAAGTTCTCGCCCGCATGCTGCCGACGAAGGAACTGCGTGAGCGCGTCGAGTTCGCTGGTGACCTGCTCTCCAAGGCAAAGGTCATGAGGATCACCTCGCCGCACGGCACTGACGTCACCTATAAGCTCAACACCTATCCCGCCATCACCGAATATGCATGCACCGACGAGCCCGGCCGCTGGGACCACTGGCCGTCCGGCTTCGTCTTCACCGCGGTGACGATGATGGCGTCGACGGCACGATCGTCGTTGCACCGGGCGATATCCTGCTGCCGCAGAACATCTACGTTCGCGACCCGATCACCTACACCATCGAAAAGGGCTGGATCACCGACATCAGGGGCGGGCTCGACGCCGATCTGGTCAAGTCCTACATGGACGGCTTCAACGATCCGCGCGGCATGGGCATGAGCCATGTCGGCTGGGGCCTCAACCAGAACGCCAAGTGGCATCGTATGGTGCCGGGAGAGTTCCCGGGCGGCATGGGCATGGAAGCCCGCTCTTTCTATGGCAACGTGATGTTCTCAACCGGCCCGAACAACGAGCTCGGCGGCCCGAACGACACCGCCTGCCACCTGGATATCCCGATGCGCGGTTGCTCGCTGTTCCTGGACGACGAGCCGATGGTACTCAACGGCGACATCGCCGTGAAGGAAATGCAGTATATCCGCAAGTAAGAACTGGTGACCCGCCTTCTCCCCGATCGTGAGGGATGGCGGGTCACGCCGCACGTCCGATTAGGCGGCACGGCTTCGGTATATTCGGCTTCAGATGGATCGTGTAAGACTGCCGTGAAAACAGAGGCCTGCCGGTGAATGAGCAAAAAGAGCAACGAGCAGTCGGAAGATGTAATATTGTCCCAGAGCGGATATAATGTGACCGAGCAGGTCGGACATCTCCTGCGCAAGGCCTACCAACGACACCTCTCGATCTTTCAAGAAGGCACGATCGATCCCGATCTGACCTCCGTGCAGTTTGTTACCCTATGCGCCCTTCATGATCTTGGGCCCAGTTCGCAGGTCGAACTCGTCAAGGCGACATCAGTGGATCAGGCAACGATCCGCGGTATCGTTGACCGCTTGAAGGCGAGGGGCCTGATCGAGCTTTCGAAAGATGAAGCTGACGGCCGCAAGGTCATCATCAGCATCCTCCCAAAAGGCGAAGCGCTCCTCCAGGCCATGTACCCGCAAGCGCGCCAGATTAGCGAAAAGACGATGGCACGCCTGAACCCGGCCGAGCGGGTGGCGCTGCTCTTCCTGCTGCGCAAGATCGCGGATGATGATATGTCTGAAGAATAGCCGAGGATGTCGTTTGTTTCGAATTTGTTTGGCAGATAATTTGAGATTCCTGACGAAGAGGATCTCAATTAGTGCGCCGGGAGACCGGCAAGGAGTAGGTGGTGAAAGTCCACTACGACGAAGGAGTAGCGACCCACATCGGCCCCGAGCCGTGCGCAGGCATCCGCGAGGATGCCGGCGAAGCGTCGGCAGGGGAGCGCATAGGCCAGCCATTGAGCCACGAAAGGGATATCGTCCCGGATGCCGACGCCGTTAATTTAGCGGAAGGCGAAACGGACAAGCGCGATTTTTCGCGAGCGCCTGTTCCGATCTGGCGTGGTCTGAGACCCTGGCATGTGCGGAAGCTCCTTGTACGGGAACCGGGAGATCTCTGGATTGGCCAAACACCCCAAGACTACGGTGTGGATGGTCCGCAACGGGAAGGCGAGGAGCCGTAGCCGTTGATGCACGATCCAGAGAAGTCTGACTCCGGCATAGTAGCTGGGAAGCCGACGAACAAAGCCGGGCGACCGGTGGCGGAGTTGGTGGAGCCAAGGCCGGGGACCAAGGGGAATGCGGAACAGCAACACATGCACCGGACACAGAGCCGGGCTCGCATGTCCCAGGCGCTGGACCGCGTACGGCAAGCCGCAAGGCTGAGGAAGAAGGAACGGTTCACCGCGCTCTTCCACCATATCAATGTCGACACACTTCGGACGGCGTTCTACACGCTTAAGCGCAAGGCCGCTCCCGGGGTGGATGGCATGACATGGCAGGACTACGAGGCGGACCTTGAGCCTCGGCTCAGGGACCTGCACGAACGGGTCCATCGGGGAACGTACCGACCACAACCGTCTCGCCGGACATATATACCGAAGGCGGACGGGAAACAGCGGCCGCTAGCGATTGCAGCTCTGGAAGATAAGATCGTTCAGGGTACAACGGTCATGGTGCTCAATGCCATCTATGAAGGCGACTTCTGTGGGTTCTCCTACGGGTTCCGACCCGGAAGAGGGCCGCACGATGCATTGGATGCCTTGTACGTCGCAATCGACCGACGGAAGGTGAACTGGATCGTCGACGCCGACATCCAGAATTTCTTCGGGGCGGTCAGTCAGGAATGGCTGGTTCGCTTCGTCGAACACAGGATCGGCGACAAGCGCATCATCCGCCTGATCCGCAAATGGCTCAAGGCGGGCATCCTCGAAGACGGGATCGTGACTGTGGAGGACAGGGGAACGGGTCAAGGATCGGTGATTTCGCCGCTTCTGGCCAATATCTACCTGCACTACGTCTTCGACCTGTGGGCCCAGCGCTGGCGACAGCGTGAGGCTACCGGCGGTATGATCATCGTGCGCTATGCCGATGATGTGGTCGTTGGTTTCGAGCGCGAGGAGGATGCTCGTCACTTCCTCGATGCGATGCGCGCAAGGCTTGAGGAGTTCGCACTGTCGCTCCATCCGGACAAGACCCGCCTGATTGAGTTTGGTCGCTTTGCGGCGGTCGATCGCAAGAAGCGCGGGCTCGGCAAACCGGAGACTTTCGCATTCCTGGGATTTACCTTCATCTGCGGAAAATCGCGCAAAGGGCGCTTCCAGCTTAGGCGGAAGACCCGAAGCGACCGCATGCGGGCGAAGCTCAAGGACATCAAGGCGGAGCTGCGGCGTCGGATGCATCGGCCGATCCCCGAACAGGGGAAGTGGCTGAGGCAGGTCGTGACAGGTTATTTCGGCTATTATGCGGTGCCGACGAATGGCCGGGCGCTTTCGGCGTTCCGGCACCATGTGACCGATCTCTGGCGGCGAACGCTTCGGCGGCGCAGCCAACGAGACGGTTTCACCTGGGCCCGCATGACGAAACTGACCGACGACTGGCTCCCCAAACCGCGTATCCTTCACCCGTGGCCCAATGAGCGCTTCGCCGTCAGCCACCCAAGGTAGGAGCCGAGTGCTCGAATCGGGCTCGCTCGGATCTGAGCGGGGGGCGCCCAGTAATGGGCGTCCCTACCGCGAAAGTGCAACTACGAAGACGTTCGCGATTGGCTTGCGTGGCTGATCTCGAAACCCTATTTTGACGTGCATTGTTCGCCTGGTTCATCGCGGATGGTGATATGCATCTTAAGAACCTGGCGCTTCTGAAGATCGCGGAACCCGGACCGCGTCAGTTTGCGACTGTGCGGTTTGCACCGCTTTATGATGCGGTCACGACCCGTGTATTCCCCGGCCTTGCCGGCGATCGCATGGCACTAAAACTCAATGGCAAGGACGATCGCCTGACACGTCAGGATTTTCTGACGCTTGCTCGGACCATCGATCTGCCGGCCGCGCGAGCCGAAGCGTCGATGTCGGAGCTGGTGACCTGCCACTGAATTTTCATCCGGCGGCGATTAGAGCCTCGGCGGTTTTGAATACGCCAAGTGGCGCGGTGTGAGCAACCGGCGGAAACGCGAAGCTTTGATCTTGCGCAGCGTTGGAGCCGGTTGCGGCGATGATCCCGGCGTAGCCTGCCGGGGTCTGATATCCGAGCGATGAGTGCGGCCGGAAATGGTTATAATCGTCCGCCCATTCGGCGATGGCGCTTCGGGCGTGGTCGAGACCGAAGAACAGGCTCTCGTTGAGCAGCTCGTCGCGCATCCGACCATTGAAGGACTCGACATAACCGTTCTGCATGGGTCTTCCCGGCGCGATGTAGGTGAGCGCGACGAACAGCCCACCTTTTCTTTTGTGAATGAGGCCGCGAGATAAGCTCTATCATTGATAGGAGTGGACCGGGATGGTTGGAGATCGCGCTGATGCCATGCTTGAAGTCATGGATGAAGGCATGCATGAAGCCAGGCATGAGGGAAAGTATCGGCGGATCGAGATGATCACCGGTCGGCGGCAGCGGCGGAATTGGACTGACGAGGAGAAGGCGCGGATTCTCGCGGAGAGCGCAGAACCTGAAGTGAACATTTCGGCTGTTGCGAGGCGCTGGGGCGTCAATCGCGGCTTGCTGAATGTGTGGCGACGGGAAGCCGGACTAACCTCTCAACGGTCGGCAAAGACCAGTTTGCCACCTGCCGTGTTCGTGCCGGTGACAGTGGTTGGGGATGGCGCACGACACGAAGGCTCGCCATCGAATGCCCCGGAGGTTCTCGCTGGCCGAATTGAGATCGAGATTGCGGGCGCACGCATGACGGTCATCGGCTCGGTGGCGCCTGAACTGGCGCAGGCGATGGTAGCGGCGTTGCGAGGGCGCCGGTGATCGGAGTTTCGCCAAATGGCGCGAAGATCATGGTTGCGACGCAACCTGTCGACTTCCGGCGCGGGATGAATGGGCTTGTGGCCTTGGTGGCGTCAGCGCTTGCGGCCGATCCGTATTGTGGCGACGTGTTTGTATTCCGCGCCAAGCGCCTCGATCGCCTTCGCTGCATTTACTGGGACGGATCAGGCATGATCCTGGCAACAAAGTGGTTGGAAAGCGGAAAGTTCGTTTGGCCGCCGATCTGCGATGGCGCGATGCAGATGAGTGCCCAGGAGTTCTCGCTTTTGCTGGCCGGCATTGACTGGACGCGGGTCAAACGAAACGCGGTGAGAAGGCCCTCAAAAGCAGGCTGATCCTATTGGTTTTGCTTGAAGATTCAGGCTCATATGGTAGGGTCTGTCATGCCGCTTCGACCCGATCCCTTGCCCCAGGATGCTGCGCAATTGACCCGGATCATTCTCTCGCTCAACGAAGAGAATGCCGACCTCAAGGCGCGCGTGGCCTTCCTTGAGCGCCAACTCTTCGGGACGAAATCGGAGAAGATGACGGTGCTCGATCCGACGCAGGCAATGCTCGATCTTGGCGATCTAAGCGACATTCCCGTTGCTGCCAATGACGATGTCGCGCCAGTCGATGACGACAAAACGCAGGCACGGAGATCGCCAGCCCGCAATATCGGCCGCTTGCCCAAACACCTTCCGCGTTATGACGAGGTCATCGAGCCGGAGAGCAAGACTTGTCCCTGCTGTTCGTTCGAACTTCATTGCATCGGCGCTGATGTCAGCGAGGCGCTCGACATCGTGCCTGCGGTTGTCAGGGTGAAACGGACGATCCGGCCGCGCTATGCATGCCGGGCTTGCGAAAACGTTGTTGTGCAGGCGCCGGCACCAGCGCGCGTGATGGACGGTGGCATGGTGACCACGGCGTTTGCCGCGCATGTCGCTGTTTCGAAGTTTGCCTGGCATCTCCCGCTCAATCGCCAGGCCCAGATGCTGGCCTCCTGCGGCGTCATCATCGATCGCGGCACACTCGGTGCCTGGGTGACGCGGGTCGCCTGGTGGCTCGAACTTCTCTATGATGCACTCACCGCCTTCATCCGCTCGCAGCCAAGGGTGTTCTGTGACGAGACGCCACTTCCGCGCCTCGATCCGGGGCGCAAACGAACCAAGCTTTGCCAGTTATGGGCGCAAGCAGTTGACGACCGCCCCTGGAATGGTCCGGCGCCACCGGCGGTGGCCTATACTTTTGCCGAAAGCCGCAGCGCTCGCGAGGTTGAGGGGCAACTGTCGTCGTTTGCCGGCGTGCTTCAGGTTGATGGATACCAAGCCTATAAAACCATGGTCAAACGACGCGGCAAGAGCAACGTTGCCCCCATGCGGCTGGCCTTCTGCCTCGCCCATGCACGGCGAAAGTTCGTTGATGTCGTCAAACTGACCGGCTCTTCGGAGGCCTTGTCGATCCTTGCCAGGATTGCCGAAATCTATCGCATCGAAGCAAAACTACGAGGGGAAGATGAAGATACCCGGCTTAGCGGCAGGCGTCGTGAGGCAGCTCCCATCATGAGAGAACTGAAGGTCCATCTCACCGAACTGAGCGACGAGGTGTCGTCGAAATCGGCACTTGGCAAGGCAGTCACTTACATGCTCAACCACTGGAGCGGACTGACAGCCTTCCTGGAGGATGGCCGGATCGAGGTGGACTCCAATGTCGTCGAGCGTTCAATGAAATCCGTGGCCTTGACGAGAAAGAACTCATTATTCGTGGGCAACGAGCGGGGTGGCAAGACCTTCGCGGTCCTGGCATCGCTCGTGAACACGGCAAAGCTTAACGGCGTGGACCCCGACGTCTGGCTTGCCGATGTGCTGGAGCGCATCATCTCCGGCAAAGTGAAAGCCAACGAGATGGAGAGCCTTTTGCCTTGGGCCTGGAAGGCGGAGCGCGAAGCGATGACACAGCAGGAGCGACAAGCGGCATGACACAGAACAGCCAGGAGATGACGCCGCGACCGAAGCTCGATGACGAAGCGTTCGAAGCCTTTATCAGGAGACGTCGTCCGCCATCGCCTATCTGGTCAATGAGCAGTCTCGATGGTTATCTTACGGCCCTCATCATCGGCCCGAAGTTCATCGACCCACGGCAATGGATCCCGGAACTGACCGGCCCGGATGCCCTAAACCTGCCGATGGAAACAACCGAACATCGGGCCGTGCAGACGATCGTTGCAGAGTATAATCGGATATCTGCAAGCCTTTCCGAGAGACCGAAAGACCACCGGCCAAGGTTCACCCAGATCGATGATCAGACCCTTGATCCATTTGATTGGGACCTCTGCTTTTTGCTGGGAACAGGGTATGCGCCGAAGCTGTGGCGGCCTGTCCTTCGAGGTCATGCCGTCACTGGGGATATCATCGCGCCACTCCGCAAGCTCGGCGAGATAAAACGGAAAGCGACCCACCAGGATGCTGCTGCCGTCGCCGAAGCACTCGTCAATATCCGAACCTATTTTATGCCGAAGCGGGCAAAGCAGAAGTTCTGACCGAGAGCCAGAAACCTATTTTAGTCAATCACAAAAGCCGTGGGCCATTCATTGCGCTCACCGATGTAGTGCCACTCGACCTTGTGATCCTTCGACCAGGCAAGGATGGCATTCGAGGTAAGTTCGGTGCCGTTGTCGGAGACAATCATTCCGGGCTTGCCGCGCCGTTCGATCAGCGTCGTCAGCTCGCGAGCAACACGACGGCCGGAGATTGAGGTGTCCGGGATCGCCGCCAAGCATTCGCGTGTCACATCATCGACGATATTGAGGACCCGGAACCGTCTCCCGCATGCAAACTGGTCGTGCACGAAATCGAGAGACCAACGGGCATTTGCCTTTGCCTCGACCAGGATCGGCGCACGTGTGCCGACGGCCTGCAAATTCCGAGGCAATCCGCCCCCTGATTCCGAAATGATGTCGCCCCCCAATTCCGAGAATTAGTCGCCCCCTTGTTCCGAGATGATGCCGCCCCCTACGGAGGGATGTGGCAAGGGTGTTCTGCCGGTGTGAAGTTCCTTCCGTCAATGATGACAAGGAAGGAACGGGATGCCTGCGGAGAGACTGGAGATGCGGCGTGTCCGCGAGATACTGAGATATCGGTCCGAGCAAGGGCTGGGCCACAAATCGATTGCGGTTCGGGTCGGAGCAGCAGCCTCGACGGTGCGCGAGACGCTGCGACGGGCGGCGGCTGCGGGGCTTTCGTGGCCGTTGGATGATGACGTGAGTGATGCCGTCCTGGAGGCGGCGCTCTACCGTGCGGCTGGGACGAAGACGGGTCATCGTCGCGCACCGGAGCCTGACTGGGTGCAAGTCCATCGCGAGCTCAAGCGCAAGCACGTGACGCTGCAAATTCTCTGGGACGAATACATAAGCCGTTATCCCGATGGTTACCGCTACAGCCGATATTGTGACCTCTATCGCGGCTGGGCGTTGAAGCTGCCGGTGACGATGCGGCAGGATCATATGGCGGGCGACAAATTGTTCGTCGACTACGCCGGCGACACGGTCACTGTTGTCGTTGATCGGCTGTCGGGCAAAACACGGCAGGCCCATTTATTTGTCGCTGTCCTGGGGGCATCCAGTCTTTCGTTCGCGCAGGCGCGCTGGACCGAGACGCTTCCGGACTGGGTCGAATGCCATGTTCAGGCGCTGGAGTTCTTCGGCGGTGCGCCGGCGTTGCTGGTTCCCGACAATGCCAAGGTGGCGATCATCAAGGCGTGCCACTTCGATCCCCAGGTCAACCGGACGTATTGCGCGATGGCAGCGCATTATGGCAGCGCCGTCCTGCCGACGAGGCCGAGACGCCCCCGCGACAAGGCGAAAGTCGAGGCTGCGGTTCGTATCGTCGAGCGTTGGCTGCTGGGCCGCCTCCGCCATCGCACCTTCTACAGTCTGGCCGAAGTCAATGCGGCGATTGCCGACTTGCTATATGATTTGAACGACAGGCGTGTCCTTCGCCGGGTTGGCGTCACGCGCCGCCAATTGTTCGAAGAGCTCGACCGGCCCGCTTTAAGGCCATTGCCCGTTGAACGCTATGTCTTTGCGGAATGGCGTATCCGGCGTGCTGGATTGGATTACCACGTCGAGATCGAGCGGCATTATTACTCCGTTCCCTATCGCTTTGCTCGCGAGCAAGTCGAGGCGCGCATCACCGCCAATACGATCGAGATATTCCACAAAGGCGAGCGAATAGCCGCTCATCGCCGCTCCAGCGGTAACGGCAAGCACACCACAATCCCCGATCACATGCCCTCGGCCCACCGCCGCTTTGCCGACTGGACGATCGAACGCATTCAACGCGAGGCCTCTTCCATCGGGCCGGAGGTTGCATTGCTGTGTGAGAAGATCCTCGCCGACAGGCCGCACCCGGAGCAGGGCTTTCGAGCCTGCATGGGAATTATCCGCCTGAACAAAAGCTTTGGCCGCGACAGAGTGAACGCTGCTTGCAGCCGTGCGCTTGAGATCGGGGCCCGGACCTACGGTTCGGTGCGCTC